>JAQUDD010000013.1 GCA_028685875.1 Candidatus Absconditabacteria bacterium | reverse complement strand
TTATGGAGAACTCACCAGAGCAGAAGTAGGGACCATTCTTTCTAGACTCTTATGGGGAGATACCTATGCTGCAAGTAGTGAAGATGCTTGGTATGAAAGACATCTATTAGCGCTTAAAGAAGCAAAACTCTATACTTCTGTTGACAATCCTTTTATGAAAGAACTGAGAGGAACCGTATTTTCTCTCTTATATTACCTTAGTAATAAGTAGGAAGCACATGCCGAGAAATCAAAAAAACCTAGAATATTCTAGGTTTTTTTCTTAGAAGAATATCATCGCCTATATACCATACTGAAGCATTAAGCTATCCTACAAAAGGAATATTCATACCCCAGAAGAAACGTAAATCTTTAAAAATAATCACGATTCACAGGAGCATCAATACATAAAAGAAAAATGCATTTACATATCCTTCATAATTAAAATATTTCTCAGGCTTAATTTTAAAGATAGCTTGAATCAATATTCCAATTCCTCTTCCTCCATCTAGAGCTGGAATCGGAAGAATATTAAAGAAAGCAAGTGCTAACGAAATCATTCCCGCAAAAGCAAGATAAGCTATTCGTCCTCCAGATTGATAAAGCACCTCTCCCATCTTTACGGCTCCAACAGGTCCTGCTAATCCTTGGATAGCGGAGCTGGCTTTTTCTCCATCAAAAGAAAATAATCCTTTCCCAATCTTCCCAAGAGCTTGCAGAGTGAGATTCCATTCTGCTTTAATCTCATGAAGTCCAGCCCCCATCGCTCAGAGGAGTCAGAATTTAATTTTTTGTACTTCCAATGTCGAATGTGGAGTAATAAGGATTCCCAGTTTGCACGCTTCTTCGCATACAAAATCCAAAAGCTGCTCTTCCTCTCCTCTCTGGATAGACAAAGTGTTTGTACTTCCGATAGGAGCTGCTCAGAGAAGAGTACTCAAATTCTCATAAGAAACTTCTTCATTATTCACCGCCAAGATGATATCTTCCGTTTGAAGTTGAAGAGACTCAGCAAGAGATCAGCTTTCTATCTCTTGAATAAGAGCACCAGGAAATACTTCTCCTATAGCAAACCCTTTCTCTTGTAAAAAGCTAATACTGGGCATGAGATAACTTTCTGATTCGAAATTATTACTTACTGCTAGGGGAGACATTCCATGTCGAAAGAGGGCTGTAAAGATCACCCAAGCAGTCAAGAGATTCATTGCCACTCCTGCAACAATAATAATCAACTTTTTCCAGAGTTTAGCAGAGATAAAACTATCTTTTGCATGGAAGGTTTCTTGATTTGCTGGATCTTCTCCTTCCAATGCACAGAATCCTCAGAGAGGAATCCAGTTTAAGGTATATGCTGTTCCCGACTTGTCGGTTCGTAATGTGCAGACCTTTGGAGGAATCCCGATTCAGAATTCTTTTACCTTTACTCCGGATTTTTTTGCCGCCCAAAAATGTCCTAGTTCATGGATTAACACGAGCGACATAAACATTACAATCCCCAAAATGATCATTACAATTCACATATGCTTTCAGCTAAGAGGGTAAAAAATCTGAAGCCTAGAGTATGCATATACCCGTAAAAAACAAGGAAAGATTTATTCTTTTTATTTAAGGACGCTTTAAGGTAGATGGCTAGAAGCAGACTATCTAGAATTCTTCTAGTAATTCTAGGATATTCAAGTATACTGAGTGCACTCTCTTATGTGTTTCCTTGTTCGTTCCTTCTCTTTACAGAATAGATACGCTCATTCCTATGAAACTCAAAACCTCTACCAAAATCTCTCTAAAATTTACTCTCTTTGCAAGTATCTTATTGCTGATTTTTTCTTTTCTTCTCATTCCCAGTTTCTTCCAGACACGATATTCCAAACAACAAAATAGACTTCATATGAGAGAGATTCGTTATGAAAGACCCCTCTTTTTTAAATTTATGAAATTTGATGAAAAAGATTTCGGGACCATTACTACACTACAACTGGGGGAAACGAGTCCTTTTAGACCAGAAACAACACCCTTTGGAGAAGAACCCTTGTTCAACTCTCTCTAGAGCGTTAATTATTCTAGACCAGAAACAACACCCTTTGGAGAAGAACCCGCTTCTTTCGCTGTAAATGGTACAAGTACAGAAATCCTTCCTCTCCCAGAAGAACTTACCATTGGTCAAGGAATCACTTTACCTAGAGAGGATCTTTCAGAAGCAGGAGAAGAGGAAGTGAAAGAGATTCCTCTTGCCGAGTTTACTAGAGAAAAAGGGTATTATTCCTCTGATCTTGTCCACTATCTCACTCAAGGGAAAGTAAGCATCTTTAGAAAAGATGATGAATATTACCTGTATGAGCAATTTGGCGAGGTAATAAGGTATGTCCCCATTACGGAGTTCCTTATTTCTCGGATTGAACTAGTACAGCTTATCCTGCTTTTTGATCTAATCTTTCTGGTTCTTATCTATCTCCTTTCTCATTATTTTGTAAAAAGCTCACTCAAAAATTTGAATACACTCGTAAAATACACTAAATCCTTAGACTTTGATAATCTGTCTCAGCCGCTTCATCTCCCTGGTCCCCCAAATGATGAAATTAGACAAATAGCGGATACCTTAAATAACTCACTTGAGAAGATTAATGCACAAGTACTTTCTCTCAAAGATTTTATCTCAAATGCTTCTCATGAACTCAAGACACCGCTCATGATGATGAGTACAGAGATTGATATCGCACTTAAAAAGAAAGACTATCCTGAGAGACTCCAAAATATAAGAATAGGAGTGAAAAGACTCTCAGATTTATTAGATACCCTGTCCCTCATTACCCGTCTTGAAGCAGAGCAGGAATTACCTCTGCAGGAGCTAGAAATTCAACCCATACTAGCAGATAATTTTTCAAATCTTCAGAAGAAATATCCAGAAAAGGAAATGAGTATTCACTATGCATTCCCTGAGCAGTATCAGCTCCCTATGCATCAAGGACTTTTCGATATTCTTGTAAAAAACCTCTTCCAGAATGCTGCTAAATATTCTGATGCTCCACTCCACCTTGTGGTTAAAGGAACAAAAAAAACCTTATCTTTCTCAGATAATGGACGAGGAATAGCAAAACAAGATCAACAAAAAGTCTTTGAGAGATTCCGGCAAGGAGAAAAAGACGAAAATGCAGAGTGATCATCAGGAGAATATAGTTTTGGACTTGGTCTCTATTTAGTAAAAAAGATTGCGGAGCTGCATGGACGAAAAATCTCCCTCAACTCTGAAATAGGGAAGTGATCTACCTTTACCTTACATCTTACATAATTTTATTTTTTTCATAACCTACCATGACAAAAATTTTACTTATTGAAGACAATCAGCAGATTGCAAAAAATATCAAGACCTATCTTGAACTCGAAGATGGATGGCAGGTTTCTGCCTCTTATGATGGGGAGAAATGACTGCATATGGCAACACTTCAAGATTTTGATATTGTCTTACTCGATCTAATGTTGCCAGGACTTGATGGGAAATCCTTTTGTAAAAAATACAGAAGTATGAGAAATGCTCCTATTATCGTCATCAGTGCAAAATCACAGCTTGAAGACAAACTTGAGCTTTTTGATCTGGGAGCAGATGACTATTTAACCAAGCCTTTTGAGCTTGAAGAATTGGCTGCACGTATTAGAGCCTTACTCAAAAGGGGAGTGATCGGGAATATCTTCCATTACCAAGACATTAGTGTTGATCTGCACAAAAAGGAAGCAAGTAAAAAAGGAAAGCTGCAGCATCTCACGCTCAAAGAGTTTCAGATTTTAGAACTCCTTATCAAGAATAAGGGAGTGACAATCTCTAGGACAGACATTATTACAGAACTGCGAGGAGATGATGCTATCTGGGAAGCAGACAATAAACTCGATGTGTATATTTCTAATCTCCGTAAAAAATTAGATAAAAAGCTGATTACTACGATTAAGGGATATGGGTATACCATAGGCGGAGACTAATATTTTTCATTTAAGCTTGCTTTAAGCTAGTTCTTTAGCTATACTGACAGGGTTATAGTATTTTAGTTTTGATATTATAGTGATGGAGAAAAAGAATTTTTTTAAGAAGCACAAATGGAAAGTATGCTGAGGAGTTGCTGTCTTAGTTGTTGGGCTTTTAATATGGAGACCACGATCTTCTACAACTACTAGTATATGAGATTTTGTAGCACTTGAGACCATCGTAGGTACAGGAGATTTAGAGACTTCACTTACGCTTCAGGGAACTACACAATTCTCGGACTCTCAGAAACTGAGTTTCATGAATAAAGGTAAAGTAAAATCTGTGAATGTGAAAGTGGGAGATAATGTAAAAAAAGGTCAAATCTTGGCACAAATTACCACAGATGACTTGGATAGTCAACTAGATCAAGCAAGAACAAGTCTAGATGATCTCAACAGATCTCTCCAAGATTTGCTAGATGCTCGTAATCTAGAATTAGAATATCTCCAGCAAAAGGCTAATTATGATTCGCTCGTGCTTAAGCAAAAAACTATTGACCAAGACCACAGTCTTGCTTTAGAATCGCTTCAACAACAGATCAGAGACGCAGAAAAAGCCTATACAGATGCTAAAGCAGATTACGAAGAACTGCTTTCTGGTTCCAATAGTGCAAGTGCAGATTTAGCACTTTCTTCTACGATCAGGCAGAGAAATACCACATTCCAAAATGCGGTACTAGGACTGAAAGATATTATTAATACGGTAACTACAGCACTGGATACCTATGATCAAAAAATGCTATTAACGAGTACCTATCGAGAAACTATTTCGAGTACTAATTACGTTTTCATTGGAGCAAATAATACAACTGCCAAAGAACAATCAGAAAAAGGATTTTGGGAGGTTTCTGCTCTTTTGAAATCAATAAAAGAGGTATCAACAACTCTTGAGAATAAGGCAATAAGTGATCTGACAGAAAAAGAAATCTTAGATGCTTATGTATTAGTAAGAGACCTTGGAAATGCTATGATTTCTTGGGGAGAGAGTTCTTATAGAATGTTCAAGGATAGTGTTGTAGGTGATAGCTATCCACAGTCAGAAGTAGATGCAGATGCAAGTGCTGCACTCAAAAATCAATCTACGGGAATTTCTTATGTACAAAAATACTCTAGCACAGTGGATGCCTTAGCAGCAATCAAAGAAGATACTTCACTGGAAGATACTAAACTTAAGATGGACAAGGCAAAGACAGCCTGGGATAAAGTACTTCTTCAAGTAGACACACTCAAAACCGAACAAGAAAAAGAAAAAGCTGATCTCCAAAATAATCTAGATACGATTCAAAGGAATATCAATAAAATTAGATCGGGAGAATCGCTCAACGAGACGCAAATTATCTCTGCGAGGAATAGGATAACTCAACAAGAAAGAACGATCTCCAATTTGCTTGATAAATATGAAGACTATAGATTGGAAGCAAATTTTGATGGAGTGATTACCCAAATGGATATCCAGGTAGGAGATTCAATAGATACTTCTTCTAATACTGCTTCTAAATATATCTATGTGGAAAATAATAATGTCCTAGAGATGGCACTTTCCGTAGAACAGGTAGATATCATCAAACTAAAGGTGGGAATGGACGTAGTAGTATATCTAGATGCCTATCCAAACCTAACCTACAATGGAATTATTACAGAGATCAATACCGTTCCAACTTCTTCTTCCAATCTGACCACTTATGATGTAACGGTGACCTTTGAGAAAAATGATCCGGAAGAGGTAATTCTCGCAGGAATGGGAGGAAATGCGAAGATCATCACTGCAAGTACCAAAGATGTGCTTCTGGTACCTTCTCAAGCAATTACCAGAAAAGACGAGAATTCAGTAGTACTGCTCTATAAAAATGGACAGTGGATAGACCAAATTGTAGAAACCTGAGAAAGCGACGATACTAATACGGAAGTCCTCTCGGGACTTGCTATCGGAGATAAAATCAAGGCAATGTATATTACCGAAGAGGGAATGTCGAGTGCGGGAATTATTAGTACACAAGGACAAATAAACCTTGGAACAATGTGATGATGAGGAATGGGAGGAGGATTCTCTCCTGCAGGTGGAGGACAATCTAGAGGATGAACAAGGTAAAGCATATGTAAGATAACAATACTACATTTTTAGATCTTTGATGATGACCAATGGAAGACTTTATCCAACTTATTAATATAAAGAAGTCCTATCAACTCTGAGAAGGAGTAGAACCCGTACATGCACTGAGAGGGATCAATTTAACGATTAAGGATGGAGATTTCATTTCAATTATGGGACCTTCAGGATGTGGAAAATCAACGCTGATGAATATCGTAGGACTCCTTGATATCCCTACTAACTGAGAATATCGCCTCCGTGGGAAAAAAGTTGCTGCTATGAGCCAGGATGATCAGTCATTAATTCGTAGGAGTACCATCTGATTTGTCTTTCAGTGATACAATCTCCTCAAAAGAATGCCAGCACGAGAGCAGGTAGCGTTGCCGCTTTCCTATATTGGGGTGTCTAATAAAGAAAAAAAGGAAAGAGCTATCCGTACCTTAGAGATTGTTGGATTAGGAGGGAGAGAATCTTCATTACCTAACCAACTCTCAGGAGGACAGCAACAAAGAGTTTGTATTGCTCGTGCTCTGGTTTCTAATCCCTGACTTCTTCTAGCCGATGAGCCAACAGGGGCATTGGATTCCAAGACAGGAGAAGAAATTCTAGAACTCTTCAAAAAACTGAATAGTGAACAAGGAAAGACAATCCTTCTTATTACGCATGATAGCAATATCTGAGCCGCCGCAAAGACTATCCATAGAATGAAAGATGGGCTCTTTATTGATTAGATTTTACTGTAACTTTTCTGTGAAATGACTTTTTTGACCTATATTCATGATGCACGAACTTCGATAGTTTCCAATAAGCTAAGATCTTTTTTGAGTATGCTGGGAATTGTTATTGGTCTTTCTTCGGTAGTAATTTTGATGGCAGTAGGATCAGGAGCACAGCAGGGGATAATGGATCAAATGTCGAGTCTGATTAATAATAATATTACCCTTTCTTCACAGTGAGGATATACGGTGTGGACTGATGAAGAGATTAATGGATATGTAAAAGCAATTGAAATGACTCCTGAGCTTACCGAGGAGATAGAAGCTTATTTTCCTCAGCTTTCTGGTTCTGTTACCTATGGAGCGACAACAATGGGACAAATTGCTAATGAGGATCAGACCTCTTCTACCATGGGAATCTTTGGAGGAGTGCCTATTGATTATATTGATAAAATGCAACAAAGTCTGAGTTATGGGTCAAATTTTTATCAGTCAGATTATGATACGGTTCAAGATGTAGCAATTGTAAATAAAAATGTAGTAGAAAGCCTCTTTAATGGAGCTTATGCCGTCGGGCAAAAAATAGTAGTGAGTGGAAGAGAATATACCATTATTGGAGTATTAGATGAATCAAGTATTATGGGGCAGGTAACTATCCCTATTACCACCTATCAGCAGAGAGTTAGTGGAAATACGAATATTGATGGGATCACGATCAAGCTTAGTGCAGAAGAGGACAGTGATCTCTGGATGCAGAGAATTAAATACTTTTTGCTCAGGAAATATAATATTAAACATATCGATTTAGCAGGATTTTCACTTTCAAGTACCGCTGCTATTGGAGATGCTATTGATAGCTCTATGGCGATATTCAATATCCTGCTTGCAGCAATTGGGTCAATCTCGCTTCTCGTAGGGGGGATTGGAGTGATGAATATTATGCTCGTTTCCGTAACAGAAAGAACCAGAGAAATCTGAATCCGTAAAGCGATTGGTGCCTTGAATGCAGATATTATCCAGCAGTTCCTTATTGAATCGGTAGTAATTACCTTAATTGGAGGGATAATTGCTCTACTCTTTAGTTGGGTGGCAGTGAAGGGAATCGCATCCCTAGGTATTGAAGGACTCGTCCCACAAATTACGTTGAGCGTTGTGATTACCGCAACGGTACTTACTTTCGTTATCGGAATCCTTTCTGGAATCTTGCCAGCAAAGAGAGCCGCCAACCTAAAACCTATTGATGCCCTAAGATTTGAATAGTGTTATGAAACACAGAAGTTATGAAACACAGAAAAAGCTGATTCTTCTTTCAAAGAGGAGTCAGTTTTTTTTCTTCTTCACAAAAAGGCACTTGAAGAAGTACTAAAATCCACGAAAAATAAAGTCGTTAAAAAGTTTCAGCTTCTTGAAGCCCTTTACCAAGATATCTGCTAGATCAGGGCTCAAAACTTCTTCCTCAGTCAGGGGGTGATCCACCACCCATCTACAGTAGAGAAACATTTCCAAGGCTTTGGGATTTTTGAGGATGTTCTGTGTCTTTGTTGTTCAGAGTTGCTCAAAAATGGCTTTACTGCTCTTAGATTTTAGTCTTCTTGCTAAGTCTACGGTATCTTTCCCATCAACTTCTCCAAAGTATCTCCTAAAACCAGCTTTCTCCACGATATCACACCGTTCTTCTCGATTTCTCAAGATATGGAGTTTAATATTTTCTTTCTGTTGAGGATCAGGACATCGACTTCCTCCTCCGAGCAAAGATCCCTCTGGATCAATATGGATATAGTATCCAGGTAGGGGAGACTTTCTCCCTCCCATGCTCATAAAGGCTCCAAATCGTGTCTTGTAGGGAGATTTATCCTTAGAAAAACGAATATCTTTATTAAATCTATACATGCAATCCTTAGCCTGGATTTCCTCAAGACGAGGGTCAATATCTTTCATCTGAGCCAAGACTTCTTCTATCAGTGCTAGAAATCTGTTTTTCTCTTGGAGATAAAGCTCTTTATTGGCATGCATTCGGGACGTATGATTATGGATTTTGACAGCTTCCAAGAATTTGAGGGTAATAGGGGAGAGCATGAAACTGAAAAGAAAATAAATCTGATTCTTTTCTATTCAAACTCTTTCTTTCTTCAATAGTATTCTCTTTTTTTAGGTTCACTTACCACTATCTTCAATCCTATCATCTCAAAAGGAACTAGGAAATGCTGGTAAAAAGTGTTGCTGTAGATCTTTACTCTCCAAGAGTCTTTTTATCTTTGGTTGAATAATTCTTTGTTTAATGATATCTAAGTCGCTTCGTTCCGCTAAGAAAAACTTATTTTTGAGATCTTCTGAAATTATTGGTTCTAATATGCTTCAGAGATAACTATAGAGAAAGTCTATCTGAGTAGGAGACCAGTCAATACCTCAGAACTTTTTTTGTAGAGTTTGTTCCAGCATCCTCTTAATCCTTCCATTAAAGTTTTGTTGAGATCGCTGATTTACGATCATCTCTAGGATTAGTTCTCTCGTTTCCTCCCATTCTTGTCGAATCTGTGTATATATTTTTCTGATTTCTGGAGTAAGTTGCTCGGCAATGGTTTCATTATATTCTCTATGGTATTTCTCCTCCATATCTTTCTGGAGTCATTTCTTTGCTTTCTTCTGAAGGTGACTGTGCGTATTATGCAAAAAGAAATATACATACTGATTGATTTCTTTCTGGGTGGCGTAAAGCGTTTTATAGAGCTCATAGGGATCATCGCCTTTCTCTCCAATTTTCTCTTGTAAAGAAGCTAGAATGTTTTGATATTCCTCCTTTTCCTGTTGATAAATTTTAGGCTGAAGTCCCTCTAGGTTGAGCTCTAACTCTTCTTCTCATCAATATCTTTTGTATACATAGTATATAGCGTTTCGTAGACAGTACTCTTTAGCTATAAAATCTCATTCGCTTAGGAACCTTTGTTTTATCTCTCACAAGAGCTCTGCACAAATAGTTTGGATAAAATTCTGTCTAACAATAGTTCTTTCTCCATCATTTGGATAGAGTTGTTTGAGTGTTGTTGTGTATCAAGGGATGAAAAGGGACAACTTTATATTCTTCATCGCCTGAGGCAGAGGAACAGGATAATAAAACTTTGATTTTGTTGTTTCTCTCATCAAGAGTTCATAAAATTTTGCTTTTGCTGTTGCTATAAGCGTTGGTGAAAGTTCTTCTATAATTTCTTCTCTATTGAGAGATTTTTTATCTTTAAAAGCAAGGTTTTCAGAAAGCGCATCATTAACTCTCTTTTTTACAAATTCTTGTTTGTGATTATGGGTATCGAGATAGTCTTGGATGTCCAAGTTTCTATACGCCTGTCGTTCATCGTATCGATTTACTTTTTCTGGATTTTCTTCTGGGTTATAGTGAGTAAGGTCAGATGCAAGTGTCCTGAGTATTTTTGCTTTTTGTTCAAGTAAAGTATCTAGAATATACACATACCGGATATCTCTATTACTCTTATGTTCGTTCTCCTTTCAATAGGTTTTCTTCCATTCATCAAATCATTCTGGATAGAATGCCTGATAAGGAAGTTTGTCAATTCTTTCTTTTTTTCTAATTCTTTGTATTCCTTCCAACATATAGCTTTCTATTATCTTCACGATTTCATCTCTATATGCTTCATCATATTCCGATTCATTTCATCGTTTTTTAAATCTGTAAATACTTCAGTTAATATTCTTAGAAACTTCCTTGATATTGATATTGTTTCTCTCAATAGACTCTACCTTATTTTTATATTCTTTAGGTCCATAGCGGTTTTTGTTGAGAAAGATTGAGAGATCTTTTTCAAAGTTTACGCTATCTTTCACTTTTTTTAGGAAAAACCCTTTCCATTCAGACTTCGCTTCTTGTTTTAGCTTTTCTATTTCCTCCTTAGATAAGCCTAAGGATTCATAGTCTCCATAATAGCTACTATATAATATTCCTCAATTTCCATACATCTTCTCTAGTTTTTCTTGCTTTAGAGAGTATTTTACTCTCTCTAAAAAATGTTCTGGAGTGTCTCAAAGATCTTGGATAGTATATCCCTTTTCAAAAAATGTTAGGATGCTCTGTATACAGTCCATTTCTTCTTTTATAACAGGAGTATCTCTAAATCATTTGTATCAATATTGATATCCATACCAATACATCCTCTTATGAAATTGCAAAAAGTTTCTTTTCCATAAGGATTGAAGCTTCTCTCCATATTCCAATGTTTTCTCATTACCAAAGTTCCCTTTTGCTATGAGATCTTCAATTTGTATAAATTTATAATCATCGATATAGGTCTTTTCTAGCGAATTATTTTTATATTTTTTAAAAAATACTAGGATAGCTTGTTCATACATATCTATCGCTTCTTTTTTGCCCACATCTCTAGTAGATGTAGCAGGAAGATTCTCTAGATATCCTGGCACTTTATCTATTGTTAGGTTGTTTTCAGAAAGTGCTCAATAAAGTCTATCACGATACCTTCAGCGAAAATACCCCCTATCCTGAATAATATAATTTTTAATTCACTTTTCAGAAAGCTGTTTGTCGTCAAGATATACTTGTTTTAATTGATATCTTTGATTAACGAGATTGATTTCTTCATACTCTTCTCTTGTAATAGGATGAAAAATATCGGGATTCCATATATCTCTAATAGAACAACCATTACTTCTATAGGAACTTCGAACGTCTAAATATTCCTTTCCTAAATACTCTCTCCATCGTTTATCTCATTCTTCGCTTTCTGTGGTTTGATAATCTGTAGTAGCGACCTTTTCTTCTATGCGATCTATAACTTTTTGATTAGATTTTTTAATCTCTTGCAGTTCTTCTTTAGAAATACTACATCTTGGACAAATAAGAGGGTCGTTTATTTCATATTCTTCCTTTTTTCATTCTTCATCAAATGATATGGTTTCAAAAGAAATATATTTTTTGCCCAAAAAATCCCTCCAAGACTTCTCCTCTGGAGTGTTTAGCTTGTCACTATAAGTAGATCAAATCTCATTCATACCCATATATGAAGATAAGATACATAAATGTCAATAGTATTGCGTTTTATAACTAAACTTCTTGCACTTTTTAGCTACATCTCTATACTTCGAGGACTTTAGTTTGCATTGATGGATGTATCTCTTCTCTTTCAAGAAATATGCAGGACATGATAGGGTGTTCTTTTCTTCCAAAGCAATAGGAAATCCAGGAGATCTTCTTCAAACAGAAGATGACTTTTTGTTGAACCTAGGGGAGGAGATCAGCTTCCAAGAACTCTATCATCATCAACTTTCCCCTCAGGAGATGAAAGTAGTTTCTCCGGGGTTTTTTGATCAGCATGTTTTGTCTTTCTTGCATTGGATGGTGTATGAGCGGTATTCCAACTATAAATCGGTAATCAAGTACTTCGTCTCTATGGAAGTTCAACAGCTTCTCATGAGAGAATCTAAAGCAAAGAAAAAAAACTGATCTGGAGCATCGAAATGGTTAGAGGCTTCCTTCAAACAACAAAATATTGATATTTCTCTTCCCCCCAAAGGACAGACATTGCTCATTATCCCAGATAACCGGACACGCCACAATCTCTTCCCCTCCGCCTTTCTCGAAAGTCCAGAAGTGATCAATCTCCTCTCTCTAGATACGCAAAACAAAAAAGATCAGCATTGGCGAGCTATTAAAAACGGAGCAAGAGGACCGATTATTGCAACGCAATCAGAGGTGTTTCAGCCTTTTATTGATCTTACAACGATAGTGATTTTCGATCCTCACAAGTGGTATTATCATAATCAGCAAGAGCCACGTTATTCGATCCCCACCGTTGTGAAAAAAATGGAGGAAATCTATTGAGCAGAAGCAGTGGAAGTATCCAATATTTGACTTTTGTAATCGGGGGAAACGGGATGTTTCGTTTCGCTCAATAGGACGAATTACTGGCCTATTTATGCTGATATCAGAGATTACTTCACTACATTCACAATGATTTGGTTTTGTCATCCTGAGCCTGCGAAGGATCCAGATAAAAGAAAAACTGGATGTTTCGCCTCGCTCAACATGATGAATTATTCGCGATGACTGTAGATTCAGGTTTGATTTTTTCAAGAGACTTGGTATACTCCGCATATCTTTATTTCTTTACCAGATACCCATGACGTCCAAGCATAAGGAATACAGAGATCGTATCATTTCTTTAGCAGGAAGAGGAGAAGTGATTGAAGCAATTAATCATCTTGAACGGTTCTCAGGGATGTCTCATAGGGAAATTATTTCCCTCTTCCTTGATTGTGGAGCAGGCCAGGAAATAGAAAAAAATCTCTATAAGTTTTCTAATCTTACTGCAGAAACGGTAAAACATTTAATTAAGAGAGGAGTAGCAAATACGGTACGGCAATACCTTGATAGCTTTGCTCCCTCAGATCATGAGCATATCAAAACGCTCTTGATAGAACATGGGTACGCTGATACAGTAGTACAAAGGTAATTTTTATCTCTACATTGATAATGTCTAGTCCAATACTTATTTTATGAGCAGGATCTCGAGGGACAGCCCTCGCTCAAGTAGTTGCTGATACGGGTGCAAAAGTGCTTCTACGAACCATTTCAGATCGTAATGCCAAGAGCATTAATGAAAAACATATCAATGCTAGCTATTTCTCTTCACATACCCTTCCTCTCACTATCTCAGCGACCACGAACCTCGCCTTAGCGGTTAGTCAAGCGGGAATGATTATTATTGCTTTGCCTTCTAGGATTCTTCCTCAAGTAATTGACCAAATTGCCCCTTATTATACGGGTCAATCTATTATTACGGCAACCAAAGGACTCTATCAATCAGACTCTTTATTATTTTCCTCTTTAATTTCAGAGAAACTTGCTCCGAAAAAACTTGCTGTTATTTCTGGACCAAGTCATGCAGAAGAAGTAATCAAAAGGCTTCCTACATTTGTTTCTCTTGCCTCAGAACAGGAAGATTTTCCTGATGAAGTAATGCCTTTTTTTAGGACAGAGTATTTTCGTTTACAGACCAATACCGATATTATCGGTACCCAACTTGGATGAGCACTTAAAAATGTAGTCGCACTTGCTTGCGGAATTAGCGATGGATTAGAGCGGGGAGCAAATATTAAATCGGCTATTGCAACCAAAGGACTGCAAGAAGTTTGATCCTTTATTCAGCAGCAGTGAGGAAAAAAAGAAACGGTATATGGTCTCGCAGGAATCGGAGATCTGCTCGTTACAGCAATGAGTACCTTGAGTAGAAACCGAAAAGCAGGGAAATATCTCGCACAAGGCAATAGTAAAGAAAAAATACTCTCTGAACTGATGGATATGGAAGTAGAGTCTTTTTCAGCTCTCAAGGTTCTTTCTCCGCTTCTTCAGGAACAACTCTCAAGGTTTCCTTTACTTGCTCTTGTTGATGAAATCTCAAAACAAACCATCCCCCAATCTATGATTGAGAGACATTTTCTAGAAATAATATAAACGGTGGAGAAACCTTTCCCCTTTCCTTTTCTTATTACCAAAATCTCTTACTCCTTCGCAAACGCAAACGCTTGTTTTTTCAGAAAAATGCGATTCGGAGGGCTTTCATCATCTTGTTTCTTTGGATGCCAGTGACAAAAAAACACTCCTATAGTCTCTTTCTTTTATATTAGATATTAAATTCATAAAAAAGCAACAAAAAATGAACGACAAATTACTTGTAGGTTCGTTTTTTTTTGTTTTTTCGAATATACTTATAGGTGACTTTACATCCTATTATCTGAATATGAAGAAGTATATAGCCATTTTAATGAGTTTTGTCTTGTGTTTCCAACAGTTTTTTGTCCCAGTACTGGCTGAAGAGGGGCTTATTTCTCTAATTACAGAAGATTGAAGTGTAAGTATAGAAGATTGAGAAGAAACAGCTGAGGAAGAAACAAGTGAAGAAGAAACAACTGAGGAAGAAACAGATGAAGAAGAAACAAATGAAGAAGAAACAACTGAGGAAGAAACAGCTGAGGAAGAAACAAGTGAAGAAGAAACAACTGAGGAAGAAACAGATGAGGAAGAAACAACTGAGGAAGAAACAAATGAAGAAGAAACAAATGAAGAAGAAACAAATGAAGAAGAAACAAATGAAGAAGAAACAGATGAGGAAGAAACAACAACAGAGAATGGGGGAACGCTTTTTTTAGAAGAACTAGATGATATGTACCTCTCTCTTTCTTCTCTTGGTGGGTCGGACCTTTTCATCACTACTTGGCAGACGACTACCGCAAATGAGAGTATCACGATCCCTACGATAGGAGCGGGATATGATTTTATAGTTGATTGGGGAGATGGAAGTACGGGAAGCTATAATGGAACCGCCCCCGTAGTGCAACACACCTACGCTACTCCAGGGGTGCGTACTATCAAGATTAGTGGAGCTTTCCCAAGGATCTACTTTAATGATGGAGGAGACAAAAATAAAATCCTCACAGTGGAGCAATGGGGAGATGTGGAGTGGACGAGTATGGCGAATGCATTCTATGGAGCGAGTAACCTTGCGGTGCTTGCTACCGATACACCGCAGTTCAATACGGTATCTACGGTCAGCTTTAATCAGATGTTTCGTTGAACGACGAATTTGACGGGGAATTTCAATCACTGGGATACGAGTAAGGTAACGGATATGTATGCTCTGTTTGCCGAAGCAACAAACTTCAATCAGCCGATCGAAAATTGGGATACGAGTAAGGTAACGACCATGAATTCTCTGTTTTATCAAGCGAGCAACTTCAATCAGCCGCTTAGTGGCTGGGATACCAGTAGTGTGATAGACGTATGGGGGATGTTTTATGGAGCGAGTAGTTTCAATCAGCCGATCGAAAATTGGGATATGAGTAGTGTAACGAATATGAGAAGTATGTTTTATGGAGCGAATAGTTTCAATCAGCCGATCGAAAATTGGGATACCAGCAGTGCAACGAATATGTATCTCATGTTTCGTTGAGCAAGCGCTTTCAACCAACCCCTAGGATGATGGAACACGAGCCAGGTGACGACTATGCAGGAGATGTTTTATGGAGCGACGAACTTTGATCAAGATCTCTCTGCGCGAAGTGTAACAGGAGTAATAGATGCAACGAATATGTTTAATGGAGCAAAACTCTCCACCTATAACTACAACGCCCTTCTGGATAGTCGAAGTCAACAAGAAATCCAAAGCTGAGCGAGCTTCCATGGAGGAAGTTCGAAGTATGGAGGCTGTGCAATCAACGCAGCAGCGGGGATTGCAGGAAGAGCGCTTCTCCAGACTAAGGGATGGACGATCACTGATGGAGGGGAAGAGGGATGTGCTCTTATTACAGGAGTTCTATCCTACTCTCCGAGTACTCTTACTAATCAGGATGTACTAGTAACCTTAACACTTAGTGCCCCTGGAACTCTTCTTTCCTCAGGTCGAAGTGGATCTGACAAA
>JAQUDD010000015.1 GCA_028685875.1 Candidatus Absconditabacteria bacterium | reverse complement strand
TTAAGAGACGCGATACCATTGTCAAGTTCACTTTGTTTATAGTCTAATTTATGTTTTTCAGCATCGATGACTACCATGCTATGACGAACGGCTCTTGCTAATTCGTCTTGAGTGGCTCCTTTTAGATTCATATCCGTAATTAAATTTGAAACTTTACCCATTTCTGTCTGGGTGTTTTTCATTACTTTAAAAGTTCCTTCTTTTTTACCACCATACTCTAGTTTTGGGTCAAACCCTTCAAGACCTTTTAAAGGAGGAGTGGATGTGATTTTAACTTTACCCCCAACAGGAATAACCATAACCGTATCACCGTCAAAGTCTGCTCCAGACAATCGTTCAGCTACTTTACTGTTAATACCAATGGCATCTGCTGGAGTATTTCCTAAAATTCGACGAGCTTCTGCTTGCTTATTGTTAACCGTTAGTATTGGAATTTCAAATGTTCCACCATGGGGGAATCGTATCAAAGCAGCTTGTTCCCCCGGTTCAAAGTTAGGAGCATACACCTCATTGTCTTTCATTGAAGTAATAGGTAATATTACCTGATATTTTTGTCTTGGTAAAGCCGCTGCCTGTAGGTGAATAGCTGCCGAATCGCAATCATCTGAAAACGATTTTAACAAAGCTTTTTTCACGGTAGGATTTGTAAGGGACATAATTTCGTCAAATTCTGCTTGTTTATCAGCCGATGCCAAATTGAGTTGTTTTTTTATCAAAGTTATACTTTGTTTAGAAAGAAACTGGGACGGTAAATTATTACTCCATTCATTCCAGTCTCCCTCTTCAGCTCTCTTATTAATAAGTGATAGTTGACGTTTTCCATCCTTATCGATGTAATAACTTTGACCTCCTGCTTTAATCAGAGAACCGAAAGGGTTATCAGGATCATTTGTGATATTTTTTAATACGTCTCCTTTGGGAGTTCCTTGTTTCTTATTGGTATTGAAAACAATATCAACTCCATCTGGCATATCGTCAGAGTATACAGCCATTCCTTTTATGTATTTATTGTTATCTACTAGAATACGAACTTGTGCGTAATGAGAGTCTCCTAAAGAAAGATCATCTACTCCTCTTCGAATCTCGACTACGCCGTCTTTGTCGATCCCGCCTTCTTCCGCATAACGAATCTTAATACGATTAGAATCCATACTCTTCGGATAAACAAAGGTGTCGAAAGTATCGCCACCATCGTGAGAGACGTATTCTCTTAGAGAATGAACGTTTCCAAAATCATAAATCTCTCGATGTTCAGTTCCGGGAGGGCATAGGACTTGGATGTTGGTTTGCTTTCCGGGATTAGTTACTTGAGGAACTCCTCCACCATAAACCTCGTAACCTTCCATCTCCAAAATATAAAGAGCCTGTTTCATCTTTTCTTTAGATATACCTAATTCACGCTCTACACCAACACCAACATCGATCATGCCTTTTTCATCGACTTGTTTCTTTAGAAATTCGGCAGTTTTTCTAGCCTGGTTCGTACGGGCTTCCGAGTTCTCATTTAAAAGAGAGCGTACCGATGAGTCATTTTTATAACCCATCTTTTCCGCAATCTCATTAAGAGAATATCCCTTCTCTCTTAAACCTTTAGCTGTGGCAACTTCGAGAGATCTTCTTTCATCTTTTGCTAAACCAACTTGTGTTCTAAGTTGACTAGTTGTTAACCCCATGGATTCTGCTACTTCTTTTTCACTCATCCCTGATTTTTTAAGCTCGTGCACTCGACTAAGAAAGTCTCCGCTATGTTGATAAGGGTTGTCGCCTGAACCCCAAGGATAGCGCCCAGAACGTTTTGGCGTTCCATAATGTTGTAGAATTTCTTCTGCAATAGGATTCACGTTTTAACCCTCCTCTGCTCTGATTTTTGTTATTATCTTGTCGAAAGTAATTATCTTATCAATAATTGGAACCAGGTCCTCTGATGTAGGTTTGTGATGTAAAATCTCATCCGATTGATAAATTCTCAATTCTATATCGATGTCTGACGGTTTTATTTTATATTCCAAACAAAAAAGGGCAGCGTAAATTTCAAGCTGCTCCATACGTGCCGGAGTCACCCCTGATTTATAGTCGTGAATTCTAAGAAAATTATTTCGAAAAGCAATTGCGTCAGTTGTGCCAAAACAATTCTCAGAATAAAATAAAACTTGTTCGGGTATCATTTTAAATCCTATTGCGTCGTTTACATACATGTTCAGAGTTTTTCGGGACTTTGGTAATTTCTGTCCGAGCCGAATACACTGAGCCGCAAATTCGTGAAGCATCGTTCCTTTTTGCGCCGCCAAATATTTGTTATATACATCAGCTACTTTTGCTTCATCGTAATTAATCCAATGATATTTACTAGCACCAAGAAATGCATGTTGCCCTTCAAGGTCTAAGTGCTTTTTGAAGTTCATGCAATACCTCCTCTTTATTTTCCGGGCATATAAATCTTGAAAATGACATCTCATCCATACGCCCGACATAGTATTCTTGATTTGGCTGTTTCTTAGCACCCTTATATTTTTTACATTCAAGGGTAGCCCACTTGTCTTCGTGCAAAACTAATAGATCAGGAATTCCTTGAACGTAACCCGAATCAAGTTTCATAACCATACATCCAGGGAACATCGTTTTTAATTCTTTAATAAGACTTGATTGAAAATCTTTTTCTAGTTTAGAACCTGTAGCCATAAGTAGGCCTCCTTTCCTGTTTTTCGTTTTTATACAAACGAAAAAGAGAAGGTAAACGCCGGTCGCGTTTTATTCTTCTCTCTTCATAAAAGGGTATGTTTTCTTCGCGAAGCAAAATTTGCTAATAAATATTTGTGAGAATGACTGTTTTTATCCTCTTGGTCAAATGCCCACTTATTTTGGCCATATCTATATATTTCTTTAATCTTTTTATCGCAATTAATAGAGAATAAAAGTGGGTAAGTGGGCTTTGAGCCCGCAAACCCGCATAAACACTGGGTTTTTCGTGGCCAAATCCACTTTTAAAAGTGGGCAAAAAACCCACTTATTTGGCCAAAAGCCCACTTTTCGTCCGAACAATCTTAAAAAAATCTACCCAATTTTTTGAAAAACTTAAAAAGCCCACTTTGCAAAAATTAAAAGTGGGCAGAAATTATGTCAATTTTTAAAGGTTTACGGACAAAATTTGCAAAAAGAAAGAGCCCTTGTTAGGACTCAATCTCTAAAACTAAACTCTTTCGGGGTTATAAAAAGCATTACAAATATCTACGATTTGTTTTTTAGCTATAGGGTCGTGGCATATAGTCCACGCACTTGTTTTAGTCGAAATAAGTCTCCCGGCAAAAGTGGCTATCAAACCAACTGCCGTTACAACTATTCCTCCAGAAATCAAATTGTGTGCGATATTAAGTTTTCGCCCCTCCGTAAATCCAATCGTGTCTAAATTAATCTTCATTTCTTTTCTCCTTTCAAAAATATAGTTTCCATAATAGGAGGTGTATGTTTAGCGCAAAAGGAAGAGGGCGTGAACCCTCATTTTGATATCCATATAACCGATGTTAAATCATCCATTATATCGATTTGATAAGTTCCGCCTCTCTCCTCCATAAATTTGGTTGCTATTTCTTTTGTTGCAAAGGGTACATCCCAACCGTCTTTAAAAATTGCTCCATAGCTTTCTAATAATGCACGATCTGCTGAATCATCATATCCAAGGCGGTTTCTTATAATCCCTGGCAAGGTATTACTTTTTATTTTCTTACCAAGTAATACCCCTGCTGTTACGATAACAATAACACCCCCGATAGTTAATACAACAACCTCGTGCTTCTTGTAAAACTTTTTCAATTTTTCAAACATGATTTTATTCTCCTTTCAAAATATAGTTTCCATAATAGAAGGTGTAAATTTCGCGAACCAATCTCATAAAAATAGCCCACATCCTAATTTCACCATAAAAAGCAAATATCAAAACATGGGCTATAAATATGCGATTCAATTCGTTAGCTATTGTTTCTTAGATATCGAATCAGTATCCAGACAAGCCATAATCCACCGGTTAACAGAACTAGAATAAAATCCAAAAGTATTCC
>JAQUDD010000002.1 GCA_028685875.1 Candidatus Absconditabacteria bacterium | reverse complement strand
GCTATGAAATTACTTGGATTGATAAGAGTGCAGTAGTTTGAACCATCAACTATTCTACTACGGGAAATACGAGTGAAGATGTGATAGCAAGCATTAGCTTCAATAAAACAGGAGTGACAATCACGAATAACGGAGGATCAACGAACTACACCTTCACAGGAAACGGAAACTTCACGTTCCACTTCACGGATGCCCACGGAAACACTGGAAATGCAACTGCAATAGTAAGCTGGATCGACAAGAGTGCAGTGATTGGAACAATTAGCTACTCAACAACAGGAAGCACGAACCAAGACGTAACAGCAAACATCGCATTTAACAAAACAGGAGTGACAGTTGATCCCCCTTATGAAGGGGGAGAAGGGGGTTCGGGTTGGTTTCACACCTTCACAGGAAACGGAAGCTTTACCTTTACTTTCACTGATGCGTACGGAAATACCGGAAGCACAACTGCAACGGTGAGCTGGATAGATAAGACAGCAGTGATTGGAACAATTAGCTACTCAATCACAGGAAACACGAACCAAGACGTAACGGCGAATATTACCTTCAATAAAACAGGAGTAAGCATCACAAACAACGGAGGATCAGCAAACTACAGCTTCACGGAGAATGGAAGCTTTACGTTTGAATTTGAAGATGCCTACGGAAACACCGGAAGCGCGACAGCAACCGTGAATTGGATCGACAAGAGTGCAGTAATTTGAACAATTAGCTATTCAACAACAGGAAACACCAATCAAGATGTAACAGCGAACATCGCATTTAATAAGACAGGAGTAAGCATCACAAACAATGGAGGAAATACTTCATATCTGTTTACCCAAAACGGAAGCTTTACCTTTACTTTCACTGATGCGTACGGAAACACCGGAAATGCAACCGCAAATGTAACACGAATCGACAAGAGCGCAGTAGTTTGAACAATCAACTACTCAACAACAGGAAACACGAACCAAGACGTAACAGCGAATATTACCTTCAATAAGACGGGAGTAACGATCACAAACAACGGAGGATCAGCGAACTACAACTTCACGGAGAATGGAAGCTTTATCTTTACCTTCATCGACGCCTACGGAAATACCGGAAGCGCAACAGCAACGGTAACATGGATAGATAAAAGTGCAGTGATTGGAACGATCAACTACTCAACAACAGGAAACACGAATGAAGATGTGATAGCAAATATCACGTTCAATAAAACAGGAGTGACAGTTGATCCCCCTTATGAAGGGGGAGAAGGGGGTTCGGGTTGGTTTCACACCTTCACGGAGAATGGAAGCTTTACGTTCCATTTCACTGACGCCTACGGAAACACCGGAAGCGCGACAGCGACTGTGAACTGGATCGACAAGAGTGCAGTAGTTGGAACGATCAACTATTCAACAACAGGAAACACAAATGGAGACGTAACAGCAAGCATTGCATTCAACAAGACAGGAGTAACCATCACAAACAACGGAGGAAGTGCAAGTTACATCTTTACAGAGAATGGGAACTTTACCTTCCACTTCACGGATGCCTATGGAAATACGGGAAGCACAACAGCAACGGTAACACGAATCGACAAAACTCCAGTAATCGGAACGATCAATTACTCAACAACAGAGAATACGAACCAAGACGTAACGGCGAACATTGCCTTCAACAAGACAGGAGTGACAATCACGAATAATGGAGGAAGCGCGAACTACACCTTCACAGAGAACGGAGACTTCACATTTACCTTCACGGATGCGTATGGAAATATTGGAATCGAAACAGCAATAGTAACACGAATCGATAAAACTCCAGTAGTTTGAACGATCAGTTACTCAACAACAGGAAACACAAACCAAGACGTGACAGCGAATATTACCTTCAATAAAACAGGAGTAACGATTACAAACAACGGAGGAATGGCAAACTATACCTTCACAGAAAATGGTAACTTTACCTTTACCTGCATCGATGCCTACGGAAATACAGGAAGCACAACAGCAACAGTGAGCTGGATCGACAAAACTCCAGTACTTTGAACGATTAGCTACTCAACAACAGGAAACACGAACCAAGACGTGACAGCAAGCATTACCTTCAATAAAACAGGAGTAACAATCACGAACAATGGAGGAAATGCAAATTACACCTTCACAGAGAATGGTAACTTTACCTTTACCTTCATAGATGCGTATGGAAATACCGGAAGCACAACAGCAACAGTAAGCTGGATAGATAAAACTCCGGTACTTTGAACGATCAATTATTCAACAACAGGAAACACGAATGAGGACGTAACGGCGAACATTGCATTCAATAAGACGGGAGTAACAGTAACGAACAACGGAGGAAGTGCTTCGTATATGTTTACTCAAAACGGAAGCTTCACGTTCCACTTCACTGACGCCTACGGAAACACGGGAAGTGCGATAGCGACTGTGAACTGGATCGACAAGAGTGCAGTGATTGGAACGATTAGCTATTCAACAACAGGAAACACGAATGAAGATGTAACAGCAAGCATCGCATTTAACAAGACAGGAGTAACAGTAACGAACAACGGAGGATCAGCAAACTATACCTTTACGGAGAATGGAAGTTTCACATTCGAATTTGAAGATGCCTATGGAAATACGGGAAATACAACTGCAATAGTGAACTGGATTGACAAGAGTGCGGTAATCGGAACGATTAACTATTCAACAACAGGCAATACGAACGAAGACGTAACAGCAACTCTTAGCTTCAATAAAACAGGAGTGAATATCACGAATAACGGAGGAAGTGCAAGTTACATCTTTACAGAGAATGGGAACTTTACCTTCCACTTCACGGATACCTATGGAAATACGGGAAGTGAGACCGCAACTGTGACACGAATTGATAAAAGTGCAGTGATTGGAACAATTAGTTAT
Organism: Candidatus Absconditabacteria bacterium; assembly: GCA_028685875.1. Taxonomy (GTDB): domain Bacteria; phylum Patescibacteriota; class Gracilibacteria; order Absconditabacterales; family Absconditicoccaceae; genus UBA3291. Next base: position 168,861 of record JAQUDD010000002.1, on the reverse strand, counting down.
TCAACAACAGGAAACACGAATGAAAATGTAACAGCAACTATTGCCTTTAATAAAACAGGAGTAAGCATCACAAACAACGGAGGATTAACGAATTACAGCTTCACGGAGAATTGAAGCTTTACCTTCACCTTCACGGATGCCTATGGAAACACCGGAAGCGCGACAGCAACCGTGAATTGGATCGACAAGAGTGCAGTGATTTGAACAATTAACTACTCAACAACAGGAAACACGAACCAAGACGTAACAGCGAATATTACCTTCAATAAAACAGGAGTAAGCATCACAAACAACGGAGGAAGTGCAAATTACATCTTCGCCGAAAATGGAAACTTCACGTTCCATTTCACCGATGAATACGGAAACACCGGAAGCGCGACAGCAACAGTAACACGAATTGACAAAACTCCGGTACTTTGAACGATTAGCTACTCAACAACAGGGAATACGAACCAAGACGTGACAGCGAATATTGCATTTAATAAGACAGGAGTAACGATTACGAATAACGGAGGATCAGCGAACTATACCTTCACAGAGAACGGAAACTTCACATTTACCTTCACGGATGCGTATGGAAATACGGGAAGTGCGATAGCGACTGTGAGCTGGATAGATAAGACAGCAGTAATTTGAACCATTAGCTATTCAACAACAGGAAACACGAACCAAGACGTGACAGCAAGCATTGCATTCAACAAGACAGGAGTGACGATAACCAACAATGGCTGAAGTGTTTCATATGTCTTTACTGGAAATGGAGACTTCACATTCACCTTCATGGATGCCTATGGAAACACAGGAAGCACAACAGCAACGGTAACACGAATCAATGCTTTTTCCTCAGGAATAGGACGGGGTAATGGGTTGATAAGAGATCATTGTTCAAATGGAGGTTATTCACCAAGTTTGTATGATAATCATTGTGAGACTCCTCCATATATGGAACATACTTCTTCTGATGAAAAGGGTTGATCTTCTCCTCCTCCCGAAATTAAACCTTTGCCACGGAAATTGCTGTATGCATGGTCCTTTGAACAGGGATTAACCACTATGCCAACTTTGGAACTTGCGAGGTTTGGTGATACAGTAACGAGAGCAGAAGTTGCGAAGATTATTAGTGTGTATGCTACGAAATTTTTAAATAGAAAAATAGATCCTACCAAAACTGCCTGTCTGGAATTCTCAGATCTCTGAGAAGTGGATATTGAACTTCAAGGATATATAATTCAGGCTTGTCAACTTGGTTTGATGGGGTATCGGGCAGATGGAGTAAAAATAAAAGATACCTTTTCTCCTAACGATACTATTACTAGAGCTGAACTGTGAACGCTATTCTCAAGACTCCTTCGAAGAAATATCTATGCAGGAACCGATGAATATCGATATTATAGACATCTCTTGGCACTCAAAAAGAAGTTAATTATGAATCTGATTGATACTCCACTGATGCCTGAACTGAGAGAGAGTCTTTATCTGATACTCTATAGGCAATCACATAGAGATATCTAAATAAAAGATCTAAACAAAAGACATCTTGAATGATGTCTTTTTTTTGGAGAGGAGCTTTATCTTGCGTGGTTAACGGAATCTTCAAACAAAATATCCCTCAATCTATGGTTGAGAGATACTTCCTAGAAGTAATATACCTTACCTAGCAGATTTCTTCCCCTTTTTCTTTCCAGCTTTGCTATGTTTCTTTTTCCCTTTTTTGCCTCCTCTTGTTGATTTGGAACTAGCTGGAGGTTCTTTAGTCTTCCTTTTTTCTGTTTTCAGCTTATGCTTTTTTTTCTTCCTCTCTGTCTTCACTTCAATATGAGGAACATCTTTTTCTTTTTGCCGGAGCCCTAGGGTAATACCATAAAGTAAGAAGAAAGGATACACCACCATTCTATCTACCAGAGAGTGTAATACTACTCCCTCAATGCAGAGTCCTGTAAGACCGATGCCAAATCCTAGTAAAGTATAATAGAGGAGGGATTGATAGGTAGATTTCTTGGTTTTTCTATACTTCCATATCGTTCTCAATGTCGTATAAAGAATTCGCACAAGTAACACTCCCCAAAAAAAGAATCCGACAAGTCCATACTCCATAATAATCTGAAGGTATTGATTTTCCGGATTATATCCATAGGTGGAGATCATGTGTTTTCTGTTTACAGCTCTAATTTCTTGACAGCGAGAATCTTCACTAATCGTTTCATCGGTATAAGCTCAAAGTTCTTGTTCAGTGTAACAAATTTGATGGGAAGCAGGACCTGAATATCCGACACCTCGTCCTGTGATCAAGTTGTGTTTTGCCATCTTTCGCCCTTCTTGCACCAAGACAAGATGTCCCGTATTTGAATGTTCTCTTGCAAAATACCTATTCCCAAAGTAAAGAACTCCCACTCCTCAAACAAGGCAGACGGTTATGATCAGCCAAAGATAATTTCTAATGCGCTTCCAATAGAGAATAAGTGCAATTACGATCAATTCTAACCCAAAGACTCCAATAGCAGCTCTCGACCAAGTAGAAAGGACCAAAAGTCAGAAAGGAATCGTCCAGAGAATCTTCTTTTTTAAAGAGAGATTTTTCAGGAATCCCAGTGCAAATACGGGAAAGAATCCAATCAGCCAAAACCCAAAACTAATAGGTCTCTCAAAGAGAAATTGGTTTCTTACAAATCCTTTATTGATCTGGGTATAATAGGCAGCAGGTGGTCTAGAACCGATCGTCCCCTCATAAATCAACCAATCATATCCAAAGAACTTTAAGAGATTTGGCATAAAATACAGCATCAACCACCGCAGGAGTCCAAATCAGAGCGTATACAGGATGATCTTCTGATACAGTGCAAGGAGATCTTTGTCTTTTTCTTCAAAAAAGAGGAGAGCAACGCAAATTCCTAACCCAAAGATAAAGAAAGGAAGTAAGTCATATTTAATCGAAAGTACGAAAGTTGAAAGTCCGGACTTTTGGATAAGCAAAGCAAAAACTCCAAAAACCAGAAAAGTAGCTACAAAGAGTGCAATGAATTGTAAGACGACTTGTTTCCCAAACAGTAAGGTAACCTTCTGCCAAAGTGTTGCTCCTTCCAATTTCTTCAGTGCCGTTAGAAAGGTTTTTGCGTTACTGATCAGCGCATAGAGAATCGCAACAACAAATAATAAGAGAATCACTTCTTTCCACATCCAGATTGCAGACCAAATTTTCCCGTCCCATCAGAGCTGAAAGGTTACAAAAGTCTGAACAAAAAACTGAAACAAAAGTCCAATAAGGAAAATCTTACAGAGTAAAGAGATTCGTTTTTTGACTTGCAGAGACATGAGAAAAGACAGGGAAGATAAAACTTAATAATACTGACTAAAGAGGACAACAACTGCTACGATAGAAAGAATTCCTTGAATTAATCGTAGCTGCATTACGATGGTATGTTCTTTGATTCAACAATATTCCAGATAGTGATGAAAGGGAGCAATAGGAAAGAGTTTCTTCTTAAAAAACTTTTTTCGAGACATCTGGAGTCCACTTGTGAAAAGTTCAATGATAAAAATCAAAAACAGAACCAAGAAAGGGATAAGTACTCAGATTCTCATATTTAATAGGAAGAGGGTAGTAGCAATCAGTCCTCACAGAGCAAATGCTCCACTATCTCCCATAAAGACCCTTGCGGGATTGATATTATAAAAGAGAAATCCAACAAGCGTAGCAACTGCAACTCCTAGTACGGTAGTGGCAATATAGGTCTGATTCATAAACGTTGCTACAGCAAATACTACCAAAACAAAGATACTGAGTCCTCCAGCTAGTCCATCAAGTCCGTCCGTAATATTAATAGCGTTTACAATGAAAATGGTGGCGATAAAGGTCAGTAGGGGAGAGAGGAGTCAGATTTCTATTTTGCCTGCAAGAGGCCAAAGGTTGACGTAATCAACTCCCAATTTTACATAGAACCAATAGGAGATAAATCCGGCAAAAAGGATCATCCCCACCATTTTTGCTCTAATACTGAGTCCTTTAATTTTTCCCACGTTTTTGATGTTCAAAATGTCGTCAATCAAGCCAATGAACCCCATACTAAAGAATCCAAAGAGAATAATATAGGTCTCCTGCTGATTCCAAAGAGAATTATCAATAATCTCCAAGTATTGGAGTATCAGAGAAAAGAAAATAGTTATCAGCATCACAATGAGGAAGATTCCTCCCCCCATAGTAGGAGTCCCTGCTTTATCATGATGCAGTTGGGCAAAGATTTCCGATTTTTCTCCTGTTGCAGTGGTTTCACGGATAGTTTTCCCAGCTTTCCATTTTTTCAAGAGCCTGATATAGAAAGGGTAGAGGATAATAGTAAGCACAAAAGTAATGACCGTAAAGATTAATATTAGGCTTAATTTACCAAGCATGATGCTGAAAAAAATAAAGCTTTTTCTTCAAATATGTACCCTACTATGCTGTTAATCAGCAAAAATTCAAGCTAAAAATCTTCAAAATCTCATTCTTGCAGACCAAGAATTTCTTGAAATCTCCTGCAGAATATATACACTGGGGTGGTATTTATCTTATTCACTATATTCAATGACTATTCATATAACATCAAAAGAACATTTAGAACAAGAACTTAGCCAAACACCCGTTGCAGTGATAGATTTTTATGCAGATTGGTGCGGTCCTTGCCAGATGATAGCTCCCTTTATGGAAGAACTTGCTTCAGAAAATGCTGAAAAAGGAGTAAAGGTATTGAAAGTAAATACGGATGAAAATGGAGTTCTCGCAGAAGAATTTTGAGTGTCTTCTATTCCCGTGGTGTTTTTCGCAAAAAATGGAGAAGTGAAAGAAGGGTTCATGGGAGCTAATCCTAAAAACTTCTATCAAGAAAAAATTGATGCGTATATAGCAGAAAATGCCTAATATCTCTTCCTAGGATAACTTACTCATTTTATCTCTGTTCAGAAACGAAAAATCATCCCTTCAAAGGATGATTTTTTATGCGATAACGATAAGTAGGGTTTGAAGATTATAACTGTCCCATAAGGTCTCCTAATTTTTCTTCTTGTTCCTGATGAGCAGCAGCAGCCTTCTCATCTCTATCCAAGGTTTCAAGTACAGCATTCCATTTTTTAAGTCTCATTTCTCTCTCTGCTGTGAGGGCAGCTTTTTCTTCTTCGTCCTCGTGCATCAAGATATGAAGATTTACCTGCTCTTCAATATAGATTTCGTAGAGTCTAAGAATCTGAAATGATCGGAGCTCAGAAACTGTCTTGACTACACTTTGATCTCAGCTTTTTACTGCGATAAAGAGTTCAAATCCTTTCTTTTTTTCATCTTTTTTGAGTTCATAATCACTAGAAAAAGATCCCAACACGAGCTTTTGCAAGATATCTCGATCAAAGTCATTTTCTAATTCTTCAGGAGTGAGATACTGCTGAGGAGTAAATTTTGCAAGATAGTCTGTATACCGAGGCTGATCTTTGAGATCTCCCTGAATAGTTCCAAATAAGCTTTCGTACTTCTCAACGATCTGTTTCTTATCTTCTTTCTCTCTAAGTTCCTCAATAAAGGCCTGAAAATCAAAAAGCATCTACACTATTAGCTAAGAGATAAAAATACTATTTCGCCACAAAGATAGAGAATTTTGCAAGTATTGCAAGAGAAAATCGCTTTTATGTGGGACAAGCGAAAAAAACGAATTCCTTGCAATCTCTCACTAAAATCCTAAAAAAGGGGCAGACTTTTACTCTTTTTTTGATACGTAACCTATGGCAACTTGGCATGATCTTGCAGAACAGCTTTTCCCCAAAGTGACAACAACAATCCCTGATTTACTTGCGAAATACCCAGAACGTACAGAACCAGTAGCACTTCGCTTTGCCCCAAGTCCGACAGGATATTTGCATTTTGGAGGATTATATACCAGTTTCGTTGGGTGGAAATATGCCAAAGAGCATCAGGGGATTTATTTTTTGAGAATTGAAGATACCGATCAAAAGAGGGAAGTAGAAGGTGCTGCATCTCTGCTTATTCAGTCGTTGAAGAAGTTTGGGATTACGATTGATGAAGGTCCGCTTTGAGAAAATGAAAGCGATGTGGGCGAGTATGGTCCCTATTTTCAGTCGAAGAGAGCAGATTTTTATAAGGTGTTTATCAAACATCTTATCAGAGAAGGACTTGCCTACCCTTGCCGAATGAGTGAAGGAGAACTCAATACTATTCGTGATACACAGATGAAATCCAAGCAAATTCCCGGAATTTACGGAAGATACTCCACGTATAGAGATTGGACGCCCGATCAACTTTTGGAAAGATATAATCAGGAAGGTCAGACTTTTTCGGTATTGAGATTTCGTTCCCATGGAGACACGAGCAAAAAGATTGTCTTTGAAGACGAGATTAGGGGAGTGGTTTCAATGATAGATAATTATAATGATATTGTGATCCTCAAAGGGGATGGTTTGCCAACCTATCATTTGGCGCATATTGTAGATGATACCTTGATGAGAGCTTCACTGGTGACGAGAGGAGAGGAGTGGCTGACTTCAGTTCCACTACATCTTCAGCTTTTTGATGCTTTTGGATTGAGGGCGCCAAAATATGCGCATTTGGCGACAATTTGTAAAATTGATGCGGAAACAGGGAAGAAAAGAAAGCTGAGCAAAAGACATGATCCTGAGGCGAATGTGCATTTCTTTTTTGAAAAAGGATATAGTACACAAGGATTGATTGAGTATATTTTAACGCTCGCTTCTTCGAGTTTCGAAGATTGGAGAAGAGAAAATCCGCTATTGCCCATCAGTGACTTTGATTTCCGTTTGGACAAGATGAATGTGTCGGGACCGCTGTTTGATGAAGTGAAGCTCAATTGGGTAAATAATGCCTATCTTTCAGCGATCTCTACACCTGAACTGTATCAGCAGACTTTGGCTTGGGCGGAAGAATTTCAGCCAGAGTTTTCTACGTATTTGAAGCAGTATCCTGAGTATGCAGAGGCAGCGATGAACATTGAAAGACATACGGAAAAAGATCCCAAAAGATTCACGCTCTATAGCGATGTACAACATCAGCTGTTGTTCTTTTTTGATACAGAATGGGAAAAGGGAAGAGCACAGAGAATTGACCTCCTTTCTGAGCTTAATCAGGAAAATTTGCCAGCATTTGTGAAAGACTATATTAATAATGTGGACCTGACAACAGAGGATGCTTGAGTTCGGTTCTCTCAATTAAAGGAGATCGGAAGAAAGTACGGATATGCAGCAAATAATGCTGAATTTAAAGAAGGAGGATTTGTAGGGAAAGTGGGAGATTTAGCGATGTTTCTTAGAGTGCAGCTGTGTAATGCGAAGCAGACTCCCGACTTATTCTCTGTGATGAAGGTGATGGGAAAAGCAAGAGTTGTTGAGAGGTTGGAGAAGTATTTGGGGTAGTTTTTAAATCAGTATCAGATATTCTTTGATCTTCTTACCTCTTTTCACCAGCCAAAAAAAGTAGGCAAAAAAGGCCGTTGCTGTGTTTACTGAAGCTAAAAAACTGTCAGCTCGCTACAACAAAAAAATACAGCCTCCGCATCACATTTTTTGTTGTTTAACGCTCGCAGGACAATTTTTCTTCACGCAACAGTAAACAATGCAGAGATATTCTAACAATATTGTTGAAATAAAAACATCCACTCTGGGAGACCAGTGTGAATGCTTTTCTTAAGGATTAATAGTCATAATCATGGAAATTCTCTTTGATTCTTTCCCCAAATTCTTGGCAAAGAATCAAATCTGACATTATCGTCAAAAATTTCCTTCAGAAATTGTTCTTGTCTTTTTTTTGTTTTGTATGGGAGGTTTTCTCTCCCGAATCCCATCAAAAAACTTCCGTTAGTATCATGAATCATGAAACCACGAATTCCAAATCCATTGTCATCGGGTAAAATTGGGAATAATTCTTTCTCAGCAACTTTTAATATTCTTTTTATAATACTGAGAGATAGGATCTTTTCATATTTGAAAACAGGCCATCTTACACTGGCACCACAATATTCTCCATTCTCAAATTCCCCTGTTTCTTTCCAAAGTTTTTTTAACCATTCTTCATTTTTCTTTGTTCTCTCTTGAATTTTTGTTAATTTTTTCATTTTCTTTTGCTTTTTTATTGTTTAACTTCTGTTTTTTTATTTGTTTGAATATTGTATATTTTATATTAAAAGTCAAGTTAGAGATTTATGTATTTCTTTGGGGAAATGTCAAAAAGGATTTATAAATTTTTTAATTTCCAAAAAAGAAAAAAATCTCTTGCAATTCCCCCAAAATCTCTTATCAAGGAATCGTTCCGCTACAGAAGTATTTTATTTATCACAAAGCATACCTAATGTTCCCTTACAATGCTCAAATGATGTGTATGTGTTGTCTACCCGCTCATTGCAGTTGGTCAGATTTTGTGGTAAAGCCAAAGGAACTCTAAATACCTAGCACATAAAATCCCAAAACCTTCTTCAATGAGCTTGTTCTCTTGGAGGAGGTTTTTTCTTTATGTTTTTACTTTCTCTATCTATTATCATGCCTATTGCAAACAATGTCTTTGACCTTATCGGAAATACTCCCCTGGTCGCACTCAAGAGATTTTCTCAGCTTCATGGTCTCGCAAATCCGATTCTCGCGAAAGCTGAATTCTTTAATGTAAATGGTTCTGTAAAAGACAGAATCGGACTTTCTATGATTCTTGCCGCTGAAAAGGAAGGAAAGCTGACTCCCGATGCTGTTATTATTGAACCAACAAGCGGAAATACAGGAATAAGTCTAGCCTCTCTCGCTGCATCCAGAGGATATAAGATTATTTTAACAATGCCTGAATCTATGAGTATCGAAAGGAGGAAAGTCCTCCAGCATTTTGGAGCGGAACTCGTGTTGACGCCTGCAGCGAATGGGATGAAAGGTGCAATTGAAAAGGCTAAAGAGCTTGCTGCTCAGACTCCAAATTCTTTTATCCCTTTCCAGTTTGCTAATCCTGCTAATCCTCAGATACATTTTGAAACAACAGGTCCAGAAATCTGGTCTGCTACAGAAGGAAAGATTGATACCTTCATTGCAGGAATTGGAACGGGAGGAACGCTTACAGGAGCAGGAAAGTATCTCAGAGAACAGAATCCTAATATAGAAATTATTCCCGTAGAACCGGAAGATTCTCCCGTCTTGTCATGAGGTCAACCTTGACCACACAAAATTCAGGGAATTGGTGCAGGATTTGTTCCAGAGGTCCTGGATACTTCGCTGTATACAGAGGTAATCAAAGTATCCAATGAAGATGCAATTGCAACGGCGAAACTGCTTGCTAAGCAAGAAGGGCTCTTGGTTGGTATTTCTGCAGGAGCGAATGTATTTGCAAGTTTGCAATATGCCTTACAAGGAGAAAACAAAAATAAAGATATTGTCACAATTCTACCTGATACGGGGGAGAGATATCTCTCTACCGCCTTGTTTGAATAGAGGAGTGATAAGAATAAACATAAATACAAAAAAACAAAAATTAAGGAGTATGGAAACAAGAACAAGAAATCGCATTATTGTAGAATTAAAAAACATTTCAGGGAAGATGGAAGAAGTTTTTGGAGAAGAGGCTAATATGACTCTCTCTCCTCTGGAAATAAAGAGTTATGAAGAAATGGGAACCTTCCAGGGAACACTTTCTCAGTTATCAGCTTTTTTTTCTTCTGTGTCCGCTTTTAAGGATAGAAGAAAAAAAGAATTATTAGTGGTGTCGGCATTTTATAATGCTAAAATTATCGGGGAAAGGGAAGTTTCCTATCTGAGAAGAACTTCGCAAAATCCCTACCTGAAGAAAGAAATTATCTCTATCTTTAGGTGAAAAATCTTTAAATGAAAATGCATCCTCCACATTTTGTGGGGGAGCTTTTTTTCCTTGCAAGTATTTTAGAAAGTCCTATACATGATCTGTTTAAATAAAATCTTATAGTATGTATCCTGAAATAATCTGAATTGACTGTGATGAAGTGCTTTCTGAAACAATGAATCAATTGCTCAAACATCCAGAGTGTACACAAAAAGACCTCACGAGAAATGATATTACTTCCTATGATTTGCGAGAAGTAGAAAAACTCAATATTTCCATAGAAAAAGCGTATGAGATTTTCTTCGGACTTTTCGCCTCTCCAGAACTTTTTGAAATTCAACCGGTTCTCTGAGCTAAAAAAAAACTTCAAGCATGGAAACAAGAAGGGAAAAAGCTGATTATGGTGACAGGGAGACCTACTCAATATCAAGAGAGAACTCAACAGTGGATTGATCAGCATTTCCCTCAGATTTTTGATGATTTCCTTTTTGCTAATGTAGGTACAGAGTCTGAAACCACAAAATCTGAACTTTGTAAACAAGCAGGAATTGAAGTGGTAATAGAAGATAATCTCGGATTTGTAGCGGAACTCTCTCAAGCAGGGATTCCCTGCTTTCTCCTTGATAAACCGCGAAATCAAGACTATTCCCAAGAAAACTATCCAAATGTAATCAAAGTGAATTCCCGAGCAGAAATAGATTTATCTTTATTAGATCATATCCATGAATAAGATTTTAGTGTGTAGTTATGATGAAAGACTTCTCCCCACCAAAGGAACTTCTGGTTCGGTATGTTGGGATCTCATGTGTGCAGAAGATATCACGGTACAACCTGGAGAAGTGCTTAAAGTGTGAGCAGGAATTAAAACCTATATGCCTTTAGGTCGAGGTTCCAAAGTATATGCGAGAAGCTCTCTTCCTACAAAAGCCCATTTGATGCTGGCAAATGCTACAGCCATCTTTGATGCAGATTTTAGAGGAGAGTATATTTTACAGCTGTATAATTACACTTCTTCTCCTGTTTCGCATCCTGCTTACACAAGGTTAGCACAGATAGAATTCTTCCCTTACTATCGAGATTCAGAAAAGTTTGGAACTGAGGAAATTCCAAAACTAGAAATGCTTGTTGATCCAGATCTCTATGATAATTTTGCTGAACGCTTCCAAAGTGAGAGAGGAGCAGGAGGAATTGGAAGCACAGGATAAGCATCTCCTCTTGTTTCTTATTTCAGAAAAAGTATAACAAATCTGATTTTTACTCTGTGAACATTTTTTTTGTATGAAGAATTTTTGGAAACGAATTACCCACATTGGATCTTTCCCATGAGTTTTGCTACTATGGGTGCCCATGCTCTTCTTTACAAATGGGATGTCCGGAGAAAATCTTATTACAGGACCAAAACATGCTTTCATATTCTTCCTTTCCTTTTCAGCATTGAGTTATCTTTTGGGTCTAGGAGCGGCTATGGTAACGAAATATTTTTTCTTTAAACATCGTCCTGAAAAAATGGAATATACAGGATTTCGAACCAAGATACATGCAGGAAGTTTCCCAAGTATGCACACGATTACCGCTGTAACAACATCAGGGATTCTGTTCTTTTCTCTATTACGATTCGATATGAATGTGTTATGGTTACCTCTGTATGCTTTACTTGCTTTAGCTGCGGCTCTTTCTAGGATTGAACTCAAAAAACATTATCCCATAGATGTGCTTTTTGGAGCTGTCTATGCAATGATTGCAACTTCTTCAGCTTTCTATCTTACTTTACAAGTATCTTCTTTTCTTTAATTAGTAGGCTACTTTTCAAATGTCTCACAACGAAATTATCATCAAAACTCCAAAGCAGATCGAGCAAATTCGCGAAGCCGGAAAATATCTCAATGAAATGCTTCTGCTTCTTCGTTCAAAAGCAAAAGTAGGAATGGCCACCATTGAGCTAGAATTTATAGCGGAGCACTTCCTCAAACAGCATAATCTCAAAGGTCCTTTCAAGGGATATGATGGGTTTCCTACCAATCTTTGCCTGTCGGTAAATGATTGTGTAGTCCACGGAGAACCAAGTAACTACGTGCTCAAAAATGGAGATTTACTCAAAATAGATGCAGGAATACAATATCAAAAAGGAATTGCCGATTCTGCAATTTCCTTAGTAATCGGAGGAGAACTGGCAAATCCACTTGCTTATGATCTAGTGCAAGTGACGAAGGAAGCTCTGGATAGAGGAATAGAAACAATAGAAAGCTGAAAGGCAATGTATCCTTTTGGTTCTACGGTAGAAACCGTGGTAAAAAATGCTGGATACAAGGTATTAAGATACCTTACAGGACACGGAGTAGGAGTATATTTGCATGAAAGACCCTATGTCTTCAATTATGCAAACCCTGTGATGAAAAGGCAATTCTATCAACCGGGAATGGTGCTCTGCTTTGAGCCTATTCTTGCGGTAATGTCAGAAGATTTCTATCAGCCTCAAGGAAACCAAGGGATGTATACGGATCACGGAGATTTAGGTTCTCAGTGGGAATATATGCTCTTGATTACCGAGGAAGGATACGAAATCCTTTCTGGTGTGCAGGAGTTGGAGTAATACAAATAAAGAAATTTATATAACATATTTTGATGATTCTTTGAATTGATCCCGGAGTTCGCAAACTTGGATACGCATTGATTACTGACGATCTTAAGATTATTGATGCGGGGATTTTACTTCAAGAAAAAAAATCTCCCACGAGGCAGGATCAATTCGAGAGGGTGGTGCAGATGTATGATTTCTTTGAAAAGCTGATCATTGAATACCAAATCACCTGCGTTTCAATGGAAAAGCTCTTCTTCACGAGCTACAACCAAAACAATGCTGAGTTTGTCTACGCTATCAGAGGAGCATTAATGATGCTTTTCCTCAAAAATAATATTACCGTGCAAGAATACACTCCTATTGAACTCAAAAAATATATTACTGGAAATGGGAAAGCAGATAAAATGCTCGTCCAAAAGACGATTATGAGATTTTTTAAACTTGTTGATGTGCCAGAATTTAATGATGCAGCAGATGCGCTGGGGTTAGCCTATTTGGCGAAGATTAGAAGGTAAATTATAAGTCTGATAACTTTTGCAAATAAGTAAGTAAAATATGCAAGTTGTTAATACTCACCCAAAATCTGAACCTTTTTTGTAAAGAATGCTAATTCATTCAAGGATTTTCTAACAGGTTCGTCAGCAATTCTCCCTTCAAATTCTAACCAAAAAACATACATAAAGGGATCCTCAAAGAGGGGAATACTTTCAATCTTAGTCAGGTTCACATTATTGGTTGCAAATGCTCAGAGACATTTATAGAGACTTGCAGGAATGCTACGCGCCTGAAAAAGTATAGCAACTTTATTACTCGGTTTAGGATAACTAAGCGTATTTTCTTTATCAGCAATAATCAAAAATCTTGTACTATTTCCTTTCTGGTCTTGAATATTTGGTTGAATGATATTTAACTTATAGAGTTTCCCAGCTTCTTCTGATGCAATGGCAGCGATACCTTCTTCATCACTCTGCATAACAAATTCTGCAGCCCCAGCAGTATCAAAGTATTCAATCCCTTCAATGCTATGTTTCTTCAGAAAGTTATGGCATTGACTCAATGCCTGCCAGTGAGAATAAACCTTTTTAATCTTCTTAATATCGTTTTCTTTAGAGAGTAAAGCATGATTAATTTCAGTATGAATTTCTCAAATAATTTTATATTTATATCTCATAAAATTATAAAGATTATCGTGAATACTTCCTGCTCTGGAGTTTTCGATAGGAATTACCGCAATACTCTCTGCATTCACAGATTTCCACACTTCTGTAAAGTTTTTATGGGGTACTAATTCAGCTTTTTTATCTTTCATAATTTTTGCCACATTGAGCGCAGTGATATAACTATATGCCCCAGGAACCCCTTGATACGAAATCTTCATCTTCTTTTCTTTAAAGTAAACGCTAGTACTCTACGAATTTACTCCCTCTTTTCTAGGAGATTTTTTTGACAAAATCTTACAAATACTATATACTTAATAGTAACGATCTTTATTTTCCAGAAAATCATGAATATTACCCTTCAGAAATCTATAGAATCTACTCCAACAGTGAAAGAAGTGAAAAAGCTGACCGATGGTTCAGTGCTTCTTCCTTATACAACGGCTAGTGTAGAATTTGAGTTTAAACTCTCCAAACAGAAAGATGGGAAGTATATGATAGAATCTATTACGGATAAAAAATATAAACAGTCGCTAAAAAATGCAGAAAATACCTATCTACTAGATACTTCTTCTCAACAGAATTTTCTAACTTCTTTAGGAAAAGCATTAGATAATTATATTCCTTCATGAAGAATGAATGTGAGAGAAAAGGGAATTCAGGCCTATGCCCTATTAGGATTTGAAAAAGAAATAGCACAGAATAACGCTTTAGAAGAAACAAAAAAAGCACAGCAAGAAATAAAAGATTCCATCCCTCCAGAGGTAGTTGAGTTATCCAAAGAGGCATGAGGAAGACGAAATACGGAGAAAAAAGAATATAAATATTTTTACGTCTTTGATAATGCACAAGGAAAAAGAGATGTTTGGGTATCCTTACAAGATAAGGGATCTACAATAGTAGTAAGTTTGGAAGCAGCAAATAGTTTCGGAATCAAAAAAGGAAAGAAAACTTTTGAAGTATCAAAGCTCCAAAAGGAAGATATTCCCAAGGAAATTGTCTCTCACCTCAAAGAAGGAATAGAAATGAAAGCATTTACAGGGAAAGAAACTCTTAAGGTAACCAATGAAGCCCTTCTAGGAAAAGCATGAGCAAAAGCTAGGAAAGCACTGATTGTATTTGATCATTATGCTAAATAGCTCAGTAAAAAAACTGACTTCAGGTCAGTTTTTTTTAATGACCTTTTTTCATTATTCGGTAGTTTGCCCATCAAACTCATCTGTTCCATCAAGTTCAGCTTGCTCAGCGATAGCTTTTGTGGCGTGAATTACTCCATTTTTGTGATGAGAAGGCGCATAGAGGGTGTACATTTTGAGGGGTTCAGTGCTTGAAGTATTGATCACGTTATGTTCAGCTCCTGCAGGAATGATTACCGCACTTCCATCACTTACGAGATATTCTGTACCGTCTACGAGCACTTTCCCTTCTCCTGCCTCAAATCTAAAGAATTGATCATTTTCGTGGTGAATTTCAGTTCAGATTTCTTCCTTGGGAAGGAGGCTCATAGTTACCAGTTGCATCTGCTTCCCTGTATATTCTACTTTTCTAAAATTCTGATTTTCAAGTGTGTCTTGTTCAATGTTTGCAAAAAATCCTTTCATGGTAGTAATAAGTTATCAGATAAATATAACATGATTGTAATAAGCTGAATCCCTTTTTCAAGTAAGAATATTTTGTATAGGTATTGACATTCTTGTATATTTTTCTTATAAGAAGAAAAATAAAATGATAGTTAAACACTAAAAAAATAAAAGATTATGGGAGATTTAAAAATAAAAACGGTAGGAGATGTCTTTGTGCCTCTCCTCCTTTGTGAAATAAAAGAGAAAGACTTTGGATATCTCTTTAGCGAGATGATAAAATTTTATGCAGGAAAACTTTATATGCATAAGAAAATCGTTTATCTAAACGAAAAAGAAGGGAAATATTCGATTTTTTTCTCTGTAGTGGATGGAGTAATTACAATATGTTTTGATGAATATCTAAAATGTATTGCCCCATCAGAATACGATTTATCAAGAGATGAGAATTGGGAGGAAATCCCATGTAATTCTGTTCCTTATTCACAAAAAGCAAAATGGGAACGGACAGATCTGATGGATCTTTTTGAGGAGTATGAACGAGAAGTATTCGCTGATGGTTCTTATGAGGCATTGGCATATTATTTGGAGGTGTGTTTTGTTCAGGAGATAGAAATAATTTCACTCTATGATCTTTTAGAGGATTTGGAGATATTGGAGGAATCCCTTGAAAATATACAGGAAGAAAGAAAGTCTTTCTTAGATCAAGAATTTGGAAGAGGTAATGTAGGAGATTATGATATTATTTCATCTACTTATCAACACTATATCTCTATTTTGGAAAAGAAAATTCATGATCTACTTTCTACTTTAATTATAGAAAGTACAGAGGATACAGAGGAACTTGACTCTATTATTTCTTTCTTGGAGAAAAGAAATCCAGAACAAGAGGAAAATTATGAGGTTCTTGCACAACTTAGAGACCTAAAAGATTACCGAAAAAGCTTGGAAGTTATATCAAAAGAAGAGTCGTGAAATTTCACGGCTCTTTGCCATAATAGGGAGATACATTATTTGATCCTCCCTTGCAATTATGGAGCCAAACCCTAGAATGGTAAACAGATTTTTAATCTCTTATGAGCAATCATTCTATGCAATTCTATGATGAAGTAAAAATTACTATTGAATCAGGAAAATGAGGAAACGGACTAGCAAGCGGGAGAAGAGAGGCAGGGGCCCCCTTTTGATGACCAAGTGGAGGAGACGGAGGAAAAGGAGGAGCCATCATTATTAAAGCAAATAAAGATGAAAACACGCTACTAGAATACAAGTATAAAAAAGTCTTCAAAGCAAAAAATGGAGAAGATGGACGCACAAAAGATCAATATGGTGCTGATGCAGAAGATTTTATGATCACCGTTCCTGTGGAAACTTTGATAAAAGATGCTGAAACAGGAAGGATTCTCCATCATTTCACCAAAGACCAAGAGGAACGAATAGCTTTGCCAGGAGGGGAGTGAGGAAAAGGAAATATCCACTTTAAAGATGCAGTGAATCAATACCCGAATTTCTACCTACTTGGAGAACCAGGACAAAAAGCTGAGATTATTCTTGAGCTTCAGTTGCTTGGAGATGTGGGATTGATTGGAAATCCAAGTGTTGGTAAATCTTCTCTCATTAATTGTGCTGCTGCTACTAAGGCAAAAGTAGCAGAGTATCATTTTACCACCTTAGTTCCTAATCTTGGTTCCGTTTCTGTAGGAGATTTCAGGTACAATATGGTCGACATTCCAGGTCTTATCAAGGGTGCAGCAGATGGGAAAGGACTCGGAAACGATTTCCTTCGCCATGTGCTCAAGTCAAGAATTTTCGCCATGGTGATGGATATGGCAAGATTTGACGAAGGAATCCAAGAAACCATTGATCTCTTCGATGAAATTACCTACTATGTTGAGGATAAATTCCTTTCAGAAGCAGAGGACTATAATTTTGAGTTTGAAGTAGATGGGGATCTGATTTCTTTTAGTGTATATGTGGCAGGAGAGCTCTTTATGTCCAAGAGAGTGGTCTTTGTACTCAATAAATATGATCTTATCAACGATGAAGAACTGGTAGAGGAGTACCAAAAACAATTAGTAGGAAGACTTTCTATCTATTTAGAAGAGAACGGATTTTCTCTTATTCCAGAACACATCATTAGAAAGAATATCTTCGTGACATCCGCAGGAACCTACTTCGGAGTTGGGGAATGGATCCGTGCATTAGCAGAAATTCTTAAGAAAACTCCGGTACTCGCTCTGCCAGAAATTGAATCAACAGAGGTATTTGAGGCAGCAGATGAAGAAGAAATGATTAGTGATATTACCGAAGGAGAAAAGCAGGTTTTGGTAAAGAATGATTACCTTGATGAAGTGAGTTCAAAGTATACCAATGTCTATTTGATCCAAAATCCTGAAGTGTGTAGGTTGGTATTTATTATCCCACGAGGAAACGAAGAAGCTGAACTCCGATTTTGGAAGCAGATGCAACAGAGAGGATTTATTGAATTATTTGAGCAGTTTGGGATCAGAAAAGGAGATGTCCTCAAGGTAAGGAGCTATTACGAGGGACATGAGGATAGGTATATTGTGTTTTAGGGGGGGGGTGAAAGATATTTTCTTCCAATTTATGATTAATAAAAAACTTGTGTAGCTGAACTTTTGTGTCTGGACGATGACCAATATTTTTGTATTGGGAAAAAAATATTGAATAAAAAAATCAAGAGATTTCGGGAATCCAAATCGATTTTTTCATATTTCTGAAAGTATACGAAGCGACTTTGTTTCCCAAAGGTTCCCTAGGATCAGTCGCCTGAGGGATTTTTGTTATTTTAAGAGTTGCTTGTGATTTGGATTCTAGTGAAATCTCTATTTGTGATCTTTTTCTTTTATATAATTCCGTTTTTCTCCAACAACAACCAAGGATATCCCTTTTGGTCCTGCCATTCTCTCTTCAATCCAAGGGATTCCGCTAAGCGATATAACTCAACTCTTGCTTCCTCTGGAGAAGTAAATTTCCCTTTCATTTCTAGTTCTACATAACTCCCAAGCTCAGCTACTTCATCTAGAGAAATTTCTACTCCCTGATACATAAAAGACTGTCTGTGTTTATCTACTACAATTATCGGTTTAATGTCCAATGCAGTCAGAATCTTTTCTATTTGATCAGCTTCTCCGATGTTCGTATTATATTCATCACAATAATTAAGGTTCTCATTTTCTCTATATTTCCAATGTTTGTAGTTAATGCTATTCCCTTTGTCTGATTCCCTAATTCTCAGCCATTTTTCTATCTTCTCCGTAGCAAACCAGTCCTGATGAGAGGGAGCAAAATAGCTATCTTTTTGATAAAATTCCCCAACAAATTCCCCTTCCTTTTCCAAAAAGTTAAGCAAGTCTGAATGCTTAGGAATGTGAAATTTTAGTTCTACTTCAATATTTTTCATCGGTAGGATAGAGATAAATAAATCACCTTTCTGTATAGAGAAGTGATAGAAAAAACCAAGTAAAAAAATTGAGAAAGATCTCTTGAAATACGCCCCTATATGGTCATTATCATGATGACCGTTAGTGTATAAACGGCAACATTTACTTCTTATCTATTACATATGACAAGAACCTTCAAAGAAGCTTTACTTCATCGCCGCAGTTACTATAACATTGATGACCAAGTGATTGTGAGTCCAGAAAAAATCAAAGAAATAGTAGAGACCGCTGTTAAACATTCGCCCTCTGCATTCAATTCTCAGACCGCTAGGGTGGTAATCCTTCTCTGAGAGCATCACAAAAAGTTTTGGCAGATTGTGAAAGACACCCTACTAGCAAAAATCTGAGCAGAGCGCTTTGCCGATTCAGAACAAAGAATCAATGCAAGTTTTCTTGCCGGATATGGAACTTTACTTTTCTATGAAGATCAAAGTATTATTCGCAATCTAGAAGAGAATTTTCCTTCCTTCAGAGATAATTTCCAAACTTGGTCTCAGCAGTCTTCTGGTATTCAACAGTTTGTAGCTTGGACGATGCTCGAGGATGCAGGACTTGGGGCTTCTTTACAGCATTACAATCCTTTAATTGATCAAGAAACAGCAGAAACTTGGGATATTAATCCGGATTGGAAGCTTCTTGCTCAGATGCCGTTTTGAAATCCAGTAGCAACACCATGAGAAAAAGAATTTGGTCCTATTGAGGAAAGAGTAAAACTGTTTGCATAGAGAAGAACAACGATTATCAATAAAGAAACGCGGAAAAAGCTGATTATTTGCCAAAAAACAATGAAAAGTTTGCAAAATTAGCTTTTTTCTATAAAATAGAGTTAGTTTTTAGTAACATAAACAAAAACTCGATGACAGATCAAGCATTTACTACGGATCCTATTCAGACAGGAACTCCTCCTGTCACAGATTTGCAGCCAGAGGGACAAATACAAGATCCTGTAGTAGGAGAACATCAACAAGACAATACTCCACAAGAAGTACAGGAAGTACCGCAAGTGATTGCTGAAGCACCTCAAACGCTGGATGCTCTAGAAACTCCCGTAGTGGAATCTCCAACAGCTAATGTTGTAGTAGAGACTCCAGCTTCTACGGTGACAGCAGCAGCTCCAACTCCAGAAAAAGGATTCTTTGATAAGATGATCGATAAATCTGCTGATGCATTGGTATCTTTAGGAGGAAATATTACTTCAACGGGGCAAAATGCCGAAGCTCAAGGAGGATTTTTTGGAAAAGTATTTGGCGGAGTAAAAAATCTCTTTGGAAAAGTAGGAGGTACAGCAGCAAATATCGCAGGAAAGACGCTCCAGACAGGAGCACAAGTTGTAGGAGGTGTGGCAGAAACCGCAGTCAATACAGGAACAAATCTTGCTCAGGGAGTAGGAAACACAGTACAAAATAATCAAGAAGGAAACTTTTTCCAGAATGTAACAGGAGCTATCGGAGATGTGGCAAAGACCACTGTTTCAGCGGGAACTACTGCAGTAAGTGGCGTAGTTTCAGCAGGTACGCAAACGGTGAGTGGAGTAGTAGAAGCAGGAAAAGATACACTGGGAGCAGTAGCAAATGAGGTTCCAACTCAATTAGGAGGAGGAGTTCTTCAGAATGTAGTATCTACCGTAGGAAATGTAGCAGACAAAGCCACGAGCGTAGCTACGAATGTAGCCAATAAAACTGTGGATATGACTACAGGAGCAGTAGGAACGGTAGAAAATCTTTGATCAGCAGGATTCTCAAAGCTTCAAGAAGTAGGGAATACAGCAGCAGATAAAGTACAGTCCGTAGGGAGTAATGTAGTACAACAGGCTAGTGCATTAGTGCAGGATGCGACAGCTACTAACGAAATCCCCGAAGGAACCATTCAGCAGCCCGTATATGGAGTAGAAGACTCTGTTCAACCAACAGTAGCTGCACCATCACAACCATCTGAGATCTCTAAATAAGATACATTCCAAACATAATTGATCCTCACACTATGTGGGGATTTTTTCTATAAAAAAGAGTAAAAAGTCAAATCATAATGGTGCTCTTGTGAGATATCTTTTGAATTTTTACGCATACTAGATATACTTATAGTATCAATATTTTATTTGTATGCTCTCATGAAGAAGAAAATTTTGACCTATACTCTTTGTGCAATGCTCTTAATTCAGGCTTTTTTTTCTTTTTCTGCACAAGTATATGCAAATGAAACTATTTTCACTGCCGAAGGACAAGAGATTCCAGCAGTATGTAGGACGCCAGCCGAGATGATGATGCTCTATCAAAATTTTCAAAAAGAAATGATCAACAGGCTCTTGGCAGGAGATTTGGGAGAAAAAACGTTTAGTAGCACATTAAATCCTGTAGGACTTTTTTCCTCAGAAGTGTTAAAATTACCAACTCCAGATTTAATTCTTGTAGATGCCGTAGCAACTCAACTTCGGAACAGTTCAAGACAGATTCTCAGTGCAACCCTAACTACAGCAGCTCTACTTACACTTACCTCCCTTTCTGTAGTAGGAGATCAAATCCAAGGATTTGCTATCTTATTTCAGGATAGAGTGGTGGTAAGAGAATGGAGAACATTATTACAGATTGATTCCCAACATTCTCAGGCAGCCTATCAACTTTCAAAGATAGCAAGAATTACGGCAACATTAGAAAACGTAGAACCCTTAGAAGAAATTGTAAGAAAATATCAAGAATTCTGATTATTTGATGTCTATAATCCAAATAAATCATCAATGTCCTATCTGAATATTCTCTTTGACCTTGCTACAATGAACGGATTGATGAAGTCCTTCGTTGCAGTAGGAAATATTGATTCTTTAGAAGAGTATCAGGCAGATCATGTATTTTGATTGACTTTTAATGCCACAGGACTCAAAAAAATGCAAGAGGATTATGGAGGTAGAGAGAGATTTCTCTCCTCTTGTAACCAATACTGGAACACCATGTGGTCCAATATAAAAAAAGGCTGAGCATGAATAGGGAAAGCATCAAATGATTCATTAACGATTATAAGAGACTCACTAAAGAGATTAGCAGATGTTTCCGTAGGAAATGCAAAGTCATTAACTAATAAAGACTACCAATATCAATTTACAGATTTAGAACTACAACAACTGGCAACGATCTATGGGGTTGATGTCACAAAAATGACCGATGAAGATGCGGTCAATTTAGGAGATCTTTTGGCCTTATTGACATGAAATCCCAAGAAATCTATCATAGAGTCAGGGAAGAAGATAGCATCTATTTTTCAAAAGGCTAAAACAGCTACAACATCTTCTCGAGATATTATTGTAGCAGCAACAACGGGAACAGTAGCCGCTATAGGGGATTGAACAAAGGGTGTAGCAAACTATAGCAAGGCATTGCGGAGCCTCTTAAAGAAACCTTTTGACGGAAAAGAATTAACCCCAGCAGAAAAAAGAGATGTAGCTTCTGAATTAGATATTCTCTATAATACTGATTATGACCAGAGTTTACAACAACTGTATCTTGCTTCTTTTGAGAGAGTGAGAGGGTTACAAGAAGACACAAGCTTGGGATTCCTAATGATTGATCCTACTACTCAGACACAACAATTTGCTTCACTAATTTATGGGGTAGAGGAGGCTCAAAAGAAAGTTGGGAATAAATCAAAAGGATTGGTCCAAGCTATTGGGAAAGTTTGCCAGAAACAATGTGGGAATAAAGGGACAGCTGGATGTTTTGCAAGATAAATGTTTATTTTATTAGGAAGAGATGCTAAAGAAAGTAATTACATTAATGATGATTCTTATAGTAGTGAGTGCACAATGAGTGCTCTATGCTTTTGATGTAGGAGAATATACAAATGTCTTCCTTCTTACTAACGCCCAATCTTGAACTCCAAACTCAAAAGCAAATATCCTTAGTACGTATTGTAAGACAGCGTTATCTCCTTCCTCAGAGCATGGAAGAGTATATTATCAAACAGAGAATATTCTTTATGACTCCAATCAATCTCTTTTTGTTCATCTACTTTGTAATGCATTGGGCTTCCAAACAACAGCGATCTATACAGAATATTTCCGTGAAGAGGTGGAAAAAATCTTGCTTCTTGAACAATACGATAAAAATAAAACACTCTGTAGTCCCAATAATATCCAGCCGGAGTGTGATATTTCTCGTTATACATTCAAGGTCTACTCCAATCTAATGAGCGACGTATTCAAAATTAAATGGGCATATGTGGCACAAATATCTAGTGCAGAAGATGTTAAGATAGAAGAGAGAATGCAGAGTTTTTTTACCACTCACTTTGTCATTAAAGAAGCAAACTCAAAAAATTATCAAAAAAAATACCCACAGACCGTGGCAATGCTCGACAGCAATCAGTCTCATTTCATTAAAACTTTAAAAACACTCAAGGTGCTAAATATTTCAAATCTTTCTTCATTATCCAAGGAATGTTCTTTAGATGACCAAAAATCCCTGAATAATATAGCTTGTGGATTCTTTACTTCGGGGAATGGATTAGATTATCTCTTCTCAAATTTTCTCTATAACGAGTATCTTAATTATCGTCTCTTTACGGATTTTTATACAAATCAATTAGAAAAGCTTGCAAGACAAACTTCCGATCAAGACCAAAAGAATGTATATATCCAAGAAGCACGCACCATGAACCAACAACTAGAAACCTTTGATGCAGCAATGAGTTACGCCCTTGAGGATTTAGAACTCTTCGCGGCTACCTATCCGCTTCATGTGGGATTGGTACTTTATCAGGAAGTGTTAGCTGATCTAAGAGATAATTATACTGCTAAGATGGTAACCCCTTTTTATACTTTATATGAAAAGCTGAGAAATGTTCAAACTGTGGAATAAATACATTTTTTCTTCTCTTATACTACTAGGAAGTGCTAGTATATCTTTTCCTATACAGGGAGCTGAGATAGAGATGGGAATGGATATTAGTAATTATTTTACTAGTGTATTAGCACAAAAAGATCAGTATCACTATCGTAGTCAGGCTTATACCAATAAGTTTAATAGTGATCCTTATTCCTTGTCTTTGCAAAAAGCACAAGATGAAATGACCAATGCCTTAACAGCTGGAGTAGAAAATATTATTGCTGAAGCCTGAAAAAAATCTTGTTCGCTAACCAAAAAGGAGGTTTCATCCGTATTGTATTATTTTGATTCCTCTTTTAATGCAAGTATGGATTATCTCTTTTCCCAGACAAGTAACCAGCTGCTAAAAAAGACACCAGATCTCGATCAGATGACGAAAGTCTGTAAAAAATATTATGCTTGTTATCATGGAAATCAGAATGCCTTATATTCTGCAGAGACCTTTTGTAAAGAGAATTTTCTAAAATGGTATGAAGCGGGTGTAACATACCAAGAGAATCAACATTCCATTGCGACAGCCCAGATGGGTTCCGATAAATATCGAAATATGGATGTAGAGGATTCTCCTTATGATATTCTCTATGATATGAATGCTATTGCAAAACTTCTCTTTGAAAGTATTCAGGACCCCGTAGAAATGAATTTTTATTATATGCCAAATTATATGGGAGGTAGGCAGTGAAATGATTCCACTTCACAAACAAATAATTCAGACGCTTCTAGCGAGGGTTCCGGTTCTACTCCAGCATCGACAGATCCAACAACAATTTCCCCTTCCTCTCCGTGAATAGCTTCTCCAACAGAAGATCAAGGTAACGGAACTGCCACAGAAAATCTGATTCTTGATGACGAACTAGCCTCTTTTCTGGATGCGAGCAAGAATACTGATACTTACAATAGTCTGGCAACACAGTTTGGAGGTACGATTTGTTTACCTTTTGTTGAGCAAGGAGAGGGAATAATTGAAGAAGAAACGATTGAAGATAATTTCGAGAACATTTCCGATGAAGAGTACGAAAAATATGTAGAAGAACTTGTAGAAAAGATTAATGATTATATTCAAGAGAATCCCTCATCAAATAAAGAAGACTCCAAAGATTCTGATGATCCAAGTACACAACCATCAACTACGCTCCCATCACTAACAGACACAGAATATGCTATAGAGCAAATAAAAACTTGTATGAACTCTTGCGAGGGATTGTCTTTTGATAAAAGACTTGCTTGTCAGGCGAAATGTGCTTGTAATCAGATTGATTCTCCTTTCTTTGATCCTGTGGAGTATGAAGAATTAGGACTAGGACCGTTTATGAGAATAAGGTTTTGTACGATACCTACAACTTCTAAATCCTTTACTCAGAGAGGAAAGACGGTCTACAGTGTTGAGGAGATCGTTAATGAAGTGTTAGGAGTGCTAGATACTTTAGATAAGAGTTGAGAACTTGGAATTAATAAAAAACAGAAAGAACTTCTGGATACTTCTTTCTCTCCAAATTTTGCGAAACAACTTTCTTTTTCTATAGATTCCTCCGTAACAACAAAGCCAACAATAAAGAAACTTTCAGTGAGTGAGAATAAGTTAGAAAACAACGACCTAAAAAAGAATTACCAAATTGTTAAAGATATTACAGATCCTGTACTTATCAATGCTTATATCCTTGGAAACGAAACTGCTACAATGCAAGCAAATACCTCAATTCAAGGAGCTACTAATTTTGATAAGGCTCTACAACAGGCACAGGACCAACAGCAACCCACGTCTATTGATAGTGATCTAGAGAAAATATATTATCGAAATGGGATCGTTGATTTCCACCAACAAATACAAACTTATCTTACACAACAACAAAATTTTTTCCTTGAATTCTGAAAAATTATAGATAGCTTAACCGAAAAAGCAAATACTTTACTTATCAAAAAGGAATAGTTGTAGTCCCATTTCTTGACCTAACTAGGACTTGCAATAGTCTCTTATTTTTCTAGACTTACGCTATGTAAATACTTTATTTGTTTATGTTTTCTCAATGTCAGAAAAAGCAGATTTTTTTGAAAAGAAGCTTACTAACACAAGATCTTTCAAAAGAAAACAGGCTTCTAGCACTACTTGGATACTAATTATCGTAGCGATTCTTCTTGTAGTAGGATGAGGATACGGTGCTTATCGTCTTTTTTTCTCAGAAGTAAAACTTGAAGACCCTCAAGAAACCATTTCTACCTTCTCTCTAGACCAAGAGGTGGTACTTAGCGGAAATCTACAAGCAAATGGGGATATCCTTACCCATACCCATACCATTATAGATGAAAGATATGGTACTCTTGCCCTAAGATCAGAAACTATCCAGTTAGCAAATTATTTCGGTCCTGTAAGACTCACAGGAATTGTGGAGAAGTTTTACCAAGGAGAGCCTATTATTAAGGTAATTGCTATCGTGAGTTTAGAAGATGAGCCTTGAGAGGGACAACAAGATATTGTACTTAATGAATCCTCTGGAGAGTATCTTCTTGAAGCGGGAATTCATTTTCTCCCAGCCTTCTTTGAGGAATATGTATTGCTTAATGAGGGGGACAATGGTCAGGTATTAATCCAAGATTTAGATACAGGAGAAGAAATTGCGATTAGTTACTTTAGGTGTAATGCTTCAAATCCCGATAGAAACTGTGTAGGATTAGAATCTACCTTCTCAAGTCATGCAGAGCGTAGCTTTGTAACTGCAAATGGTGATGCCTATTATAAGCTCAGTGAAGTAAACTCTTGGTTCGTGAATAATGGAGATTGGCGAGGAATTTTTATCAACGATGTGCCAGAAGATACAGTAATGAAGCTCAAAGATCTCATGGTTTTTGCAAATAAAAAAGTCATTAAAGATTGGATAAACTTTGCAGCACCCCGCATCTGTCAAAATAATGATGAGAAACTCCAAAAAATCACGAGTTCAGATATCGTGCTTAAACAATGAGGTTTGGTAGCTACGATCAAAGGAGAGGGGATAACCAATACGATAGAATGTTCTATTCAGATTGATTTCTCTCTTCCCGACAAAGGAAAACTTCTTGAACTCAAAGTAGGGGATTCTATTACCTCTATTGAGGTAGATACCTCGGAAAACGAAGAAGTAGAAAATCTTGATCAGGGTCAATCTACAGGTGCTGAATCTAGCTCGGAAGTAACTCAATCGGTGACTCCTGTAGAATGGGATGAAAATGCTGAACAATTCCCTCTTAATTCTGAGAAAGGATTAATCTATAATTCAAAGAGAGGAGGATATTCCTTAAAGTTTCCTTCAGCAAATATCTCCTATGCAGTAAGTTCAGTAAAAGAAAACTTTGGTCAAACAGGTCTCTCTTGTTCGTATGTAATTAATGTAATTAAGTATGCCGATAAGGAAAATCTCGAAACTAGCCCTGCTATCAGAATTTATGAATGTCAGTCTACGGGAAACATAGAAAAACCAACAAATCGTTTTGTACTGATTAATACTTCATTAGAAAAGACGTTTCTTGTACAAGTGAATGATCCTTCTTGGGTAGATTTTGCAAACGCTCTCTCTATTCAGGCACTAGAAGAATAATTGTATTGATAAGCATAACTAAATAGTCCCTTTCTAGGGACTTTTTCCAAAAAACAAAAAAGCCAATCATGAAGATTGACTTCCTTGATTGACAATAGAGATAAGCAATGCTTATTCCATAATCACTCAGGAAGATAATATGGTAAGTTATTTATACTAATACATTCTAGGGAAGAACCTATTAGTAGCACTGAGTAATCAGGCAACCCTAATTAAGCAGAAATCCGACAGTATCCATCAGTCTTTAAATTTGTTTTCTTTAAAGAGATATACTAGCTGATAAAATCTTTTTTAGCCCATGTGGTCAAAAAGTACATCAAGTCTAGCTGATCTACGGTGCAACTCTTCATACAAAGCAGTTCAAGTCCAAATGGAAATTCGAAAGATCCCAATAATAGAAACTAGGAACGAAAGGGTAAATGTTGGGCATTTTTTATTTTTATTAGCTTCCTAGAGCTATTTTACCATAAAGAATATTCTTAAAGAAGGGATTCTTTACTCGTTCTATATCGAAATATAGACAAGGAATAATACAAATTACATTGGGATGATACCAGTTACTAGTAGAAAATAAGAATATTTGTTGTTATAAGAGTAGACATTCCACAAAGGATATTTTCTTTACTCTCAAATAAAGAAAACCCAACGATAAAGCTCTCACAAAGAGAATACTATAAACAAATGTCTATAGTCTGAAGATAGTATTTTATAGAATTGAGAAGATCTACAAACTAATATCACTCTATATGGATGTGTCCTTCTTTTCACTTCACTAAGGATTCTTAGGAAACTATTAGAAAACAAAATACTGAAGTAATGGTTGTGTTTCAATAGACTTTTTCTAAAGGGGAAATACTTCTTATAACTCAAATAGCCATCATAAGTTCCTATGACTAAGCCTTCGGAGAAAGCAGAGATAGGGACTTCCTTGCTGAGCAAGGTAGCTACTACAGAGAGAGTTACAAACTTACCTATAAATGATCTTCCATCTGCAATGTTGCTCTCATGCCCTTTCACAAGGAAAGAAACTTGATTGCTTCATTGACAGTATTATTATAGTGCAAAGTGCCTGTAGAGTCAAATTTTTCACTACTTTATTTTTCTTATTTTCCTTACTAAACAAGAAAAAATCTGTCCTCACCAGACAGACTCTTCTAATAGATAATATATCTAATTTCTCTCTATTTCTTTTCAAAGAACTCAATAGCTTCTTCTAGAGCAGGATGATCTTTTGCATAATCATGAATATCAATTCCTTGCTTATATGCTTCACATGCTTCTACAAGTGCTTTAGCTCCTACTTGCATCCCTTTCGGATGGGCGCTACATCCAGCTCCCATCGTGGTGATAAAGTCTACATTTCCCATCACATCAATGAAAGGTTTGAGCAGAGTAGGATTGAGCCCACCAGACACGATAGGACAACATTTTTTCATTCCTCTCCAGCTATCATCACTGAGCACTTCTAAATTCTTCGCATCCATCTCCGCCATAGCGATGAAATCTTCATCATGCGTAGGAATTTTCCCCCAAGACTGTTCAAAAGTATGTCCTTTTTTCATCATATATCTGATTCCCTCGGCTGCAACCACATCTTCTTCAGGAGATCCTTCCATTTTCCCAACTCCTGCGGTTCCCGTATGAATCCCACTTGCTCCCGCAAGTCTTGCAAACTTTGAGAGCACAAGCACCGTATATCCAATCGGATTTTCTGGTCTGGTAAACGCTCCATGTCCGGCTCTATGAAAGTGGATAAAGACATTCGGATATTTTCTTCTCAGCGTTTGTACCGCCATCCATCCAGCAGTCGTTCCATCGATCAAGAAAGCATAACTTCCTGGTTCAAATCCGGCATTCACAATCATTTCACATCTCTCGAGCATCGTATCATAATCCGCAGCAGATACATTGAAAGAGTGTACTTTCTTCTTTCCCGTTTCCTTCACGGCTTTATCCATTGCTTCTTTTACATGAGCGACCATCTTATCATAAGGACAAAAATCCTGATCTGCTTGGGGTTCATCATTTTTTACGAAGTCACCACCTCCTACTCGGAAATCATAACAGACTTCTGCATATTCAGCAGAGGAGAGTCCCATTTTAGGTTTTACAATCGTTCCAAGAATTGGTCTATCATAGACATCCAAATACTTTCTCATATCATCCAAGGTATAACTTGGTCCATCATATTGTTCCAACATCACAGGTGGAAACCATACATCCAAAACTTTCAAAGCAGCAATTTCTTTCATTCCAAAGACATTCCCAGCAATATAGGTCAGAATATTTTGCACATTCCCATTTCTATCAAAAAGTCTCCATGGATAGGCAATCTTTACAATATTGTCTTCCATGTCGATATCGTATACCAACGCATTCATCAGTCTTGCATACGGTGTCTCAGTTTTTACCAAAAAATTTGTTCCTGTACTTGATTCAGAAGCAACTTCTGCGGAAACCTGCAAAATATTTTTCTTCCCTCTAGGAATCAGATGAAAGGAGGCAAGCATATAATCTCCATTATAGGGATTCGCTAGATCAAGGTTTACATACGCCGCTTGATGATCACTCAGAGTGGGTAGAAGTTCTTTTACGTTTGTCATATTGTGTTTTTGATAGAAGATAAAATCTGCCATTTAAGTATAATTAGATTACCCATTTTTGCAAATTCTAATAAAAAAAATCCCTCCATATTCTGAAGAGATTTCCAAGGATAATTATTCGAAAGCTAGTTAATAATCAATACGTTAGAGATGATATATCCTGCGCCAATAACTACAATACCAATTCCTACATAGAGAATCGTTTTCTTAAGCTTAGTCATCATATCTGCACTATCAGGTTTAACAAGGAGTTGAATGGTCTGGAAAATAATCAAAACAAGTACAATCAGCACAGTAAATCACATGATCCAGTTGATAACCTGGTAAACAATAGGGATAGTTCCTGCAGAGAGCACCGAGGATCAGATTTCTCAGAGATTACTTGCATTGGAATTAAATACTTCTCCTCTCTTTCCAAAGATAGCCTCAACAACTTCTTTTGCAGCCATAATAATTAAAATCCCAATAACCGTTCGCGTGATTACTCAAACCGCCTTTTTTCTGGTTCATTCATCGCTCGAGGTGAGAAAAGTAAAAACACGCCCAGCAAGGATAAAGAATAAAAATCCAGCCCCGAGATAAATCGCAAGCTTAATAAAAGGCATAGCGAGCTTCTCATAAATCTGTTGAGAAATTTGTAATGCATTGACCCCGCTTGTGGAAATAGCTCAATCAAGAATATCACTCATTAAGGTATCTGCTAGAAAATTAGCACTATACATAATAATAATTCCCAATACTCCAAAAATTACTAAATTCATTCCATCCTTTACCTTCTCTTCTTTATTGCTAGTCATGATAGTATATGCTCAAAAGATGGCTACTCCTACTCATAGCGTCACAATCACAGGAAGAAGAATATCTACAATAATCTGAATATAAGCTAGTACTCCATAACTTCACTTAGAAGCAACCGTATCAGCCATAACCTGTTTTTCTATTCCCTTTACACTTGCCTCAAGAGCATCACTATATCTTGTCCCTGTAGATACGTCATCAGCAAAAATAGGTAGAACTGTTCAGAAACTACTCAGAGAGATAATGCTACCAAGAAGAAGTGTTTTAATTCGTTTCATGAGAAGAAAGATATAAAATAAATTATTTTTTTATTGATAAGAGGTCTCCTATAAGAGGAAGCTGAAAAAGCTCTTTTTCTTCCAAATATTCAATTATTAATGTGAGTATTCCTAATCCTAAAGCTATCCAGAAGACGATATTATCCTCAGAGAATCCCCTAAGGTACACAAGTATGGCTAGTAAAATAAGGAGAATACTATGTTGTAGTATTACTTTCATTTTGTTGTCATCACTTGTTCTATAGAATAGTTTTTTCTCATCAATCATTTCTCTGATATCAGCTTTTTTTCTTTTTGCTTTTAGCCATCCACTCGGATAGGCAAAGAGTTCCGAAGGATATTTTACAAACAACTGATTAATCTTTGACTTTGCACTATTGCTAATGATATCAATATTGAGTATAAGTAATAGTAGTCTAACGAGTATGATTACTAAGAGGACGATCCCCATCTTAGATCCAAGGAGAACGGTTCACCAGATAAAGAGGGTCCATCGTAGTAGGGATTCTTTAAGCCATCGATAGGGGGTATCATACTTTCTCAGATGATACCAGAGATAGACATTATAGAGTGGAATGAACGATTTGAGAACACTTCACTTATTGCTAATAACTTGTTGTTCATCCAGGTCAAGTAAGATTACCTGATTCAAACAACCAAGAATTCAGGTACAACAAATAATTGCAACTGCCCAAAGACATAGGGTAGTAATCCAAGGAGTAATGATATTTGGAAAGAA
The DNA here is from genome assembly GCA_028685875.1 of Candidatus Absconditabacteria bacterium. GTDB lineage: Bacteria > Patescibacteriota > Gracilibacteria > Absconditabacterales > Absconditicoccaceae > UBA3291. The sequence goes on along the minus strand of JAQUDD010000002.1, from coordinate 137,413 downwards.
ATAACTTATCACCATCCCTGAGATACCCAGTATTGCTAACCCAAGATTAACAATTCCTAAGCTACAATAGCTCAATATAAAGGTACTCTCGTAGGGAGAAAGCTGATCTGTTTTTTTCCTAGTACTGGGAGAAACAAGTGGTCCAAAAAAGAGGAGCCCAGCGAGTGCTGAGAGCATACTATTTTCTGAAACAATGCCTGTTTTCTCCATAGTCCTAGTATAAATAAATTAAGAATTTTTCTTCACATCAGTGGTAATAAACTCTTTCTCCGCAGGAGAGGCGAGAATTTTTACTGCGATATGCTGATTTCCTGCAAAGATGAGCCCTTCTCCGATTCCGCACGAGATCAGTCTTTGTTGTTCTGCTTCGGAAAGTCCCAAGAGTTGATTGAGGGACTTAATCGACGTCGTAGACTGTTTCAATAATATCTGGAGAGAAGAGTTTGAAACAATAGGTTTTCCATATTTACTTCTGATAAAATCTTCAATGTCCTGAGAAATGGTAGTAATTCCTAGTCAGTATTTTCTTGCTCTTTTTGTTAATCCAAAGAGGAAGTTTGCAGAAATATCATTCTGAAGCATAATCCAGGCTTCATCACAGACGAGTAGTCTCTGTCTTTTTACTGATCTTACCTTGGTCCAGATATAGTTTAAAGCATTAAACATAGCTGGAGTTTTCAATGCATCTTCCAAATCTCTGATACTAAAAACAGTCATTTTATTATTAATATCAATGTTCGTATAATTATTGAAGAGTTTACCAAAGGTTCCATTTACATACTTACTCAGCTTTAATCAGATTTTTTCTCCTCCATCCATTCCATTCAAAACGTTCATCAAATCTTCCATGATTGGAGGCGTTTTCCCTTCGTAGTCATCATCATCCAGTGAGAATCCTCTAAGATTGTAGGCACTTTGTACTGCTTTATCGAGTACTGCTTCCTCTTCGGCAGATAAAGAACCAATCAAAATCTGCACAAGTCCAATAATATTCATGATCTGACTTCTGAGGAGATCCCCTTTCCCATATTCCACATCCTCAATCTTTGGAGGAATATCAAAAGGATTAATATATTGTTGTGAGTTGGTAGCAATATTCACGTAAGTACCTCCTACTGCTTCACAAAGCTGTTTATATTCATTTTCAGGATCGATTACGATCGTATCAATTCCATTGAGGAGATATCTGAGAATCTCAAGTTTTACCGTAAAGGATTTACCGGCACCAGAAGTTGCGAGAATTACACTATTCATGTTTGGTAACTTAGAACTGAATCTATCAAAGATTACAAGCCCCCCCGTATGCATATTGAGTCCATAAAAAATTCCGGTATCTTGTACCAAATCATTGGAAATAAAAGGAAAACTCCCAGCAAGTGAAGTAGTTACAGAGCTTCTCGTAATTGCTAAATCATCCAAACAGAGCGGAAGTGCAGAAGTCACCCCTTCGTCCATTCTATGAATGGCATTCTTCACTCTGATTCCAAATCCTCCAATTTTCTGCTCATATTTCTTCCCTTCTTCTTTGAGTTTATCTTCACTATTCTCATAAATATTAAAGTAGTTAGAAAACTCAAAGTATCTTTCTTCTCTAGTACTCAGTTTTTCTCTAATCATTTCTACATCCCTATATTGCTGTTCCAGATCCTTATCAATGGTAATCCCTTTTTGCATCGCCTCAGAGAGCTCGGATTTAAGTTGGGTTGCTTTTCTCTTGAGCATAGACTGGATTGCCGAGTCTTCTTCCGGATAGATAAAAAACGACATATCCCATTTTGCATGAATATTAAGGATGTCTCTCGTCCAAAGTGCATCAATATACGTAGGATAACTCTGAGTATAATAACACTTCCCTAAGATACCTGAAACATTGAAATACGTATTCTTATTCTCCCAATAGGAAGGAGCGATATGTGATTTAAAATCACTAATATTCTGAGTATATTCATCTTCTACTTCTTTGATGTATTTTCTCATCTCTGAACTAAGTTTTCTCTCATCAAATTCCGTATCAGGAAGCTCTAAAACTACTTTTACTTGTTCTTTTAGAGAGAGGTTCTTTTTATTGGCTCCGCTTTTTATCTTCTTTTCTTCTCCCTCCTTCTGTTTCTCTGTTTTCTTAGCTCCGCTCCCAAATACATTTTCCAATATGGTATCAAATCGTCCTTTCTTTTCATTCTTCTTTGAGTCTTTTGATTTTTCTTCTTTCTTTTCTTCTTTCTTTCCCTCCTTTTTCCCCTCTTCTTTCTCCTCCTCAGTGGTTTTCTCTTTCTTGGACTTATCTCCTTCAGCTGATTTAGTTTCTTTTTCGCTTTGCTCAGGAGAGGTAGCTATGTCAGGAGTAGTTGGGGTTGTAGAAGTCGGAATAACTACTGTTTCAGCTTTTTCATTTTCTTTCTTACTAGAAAAAATTCCCCCAAAAACTTCATCAAAGAATCCCTTTTTTTTCGTTTGTGTTCCTGCTTCAAAATGCACAAATCCTCCTCAGGTAATCACCGAGGAATAGTCCGTATCATAGATAATATTGATAAGTTTTGTTTGCATAGCTTGTTGTATATTCTCTATAGAGAGATAAATAGCTCTCTAAGTATACGTAAAAATTGATTTTATGCAAAATTTTGAGGTGATTTTCTCTTATAAATTATTTTTTAAGCATTTCTTATTACACAATAGTATCTGCATCCCAATTGATCTTAAATCACTTAGCATTCAGATTGAGTTTGCTGTAAACTATATCCATAAAATTTCTAACATTCTTCCCTTTGATGATAATATTATATCTATATTTACCAAACATCTTATAAATCAGTGGCGGGGTAGAATAGATTTCCAGGTCTTTCATTTCATATTTCTCTGCAAGATAGAGAAGATCCTTATGGAGAGTATCTACTTTCTTAAAGACTTTTTCTTCAATTTCATTCTTATATAAGATTACGCAGAGATCCGCGAAAGGAGGATAATTATATTCTTTTCTAAATGCATGCTCTTTTTCATAAAATCCCTCTGCATCTAGTTTACAAGCAAAACGAAGAGAATGCTGATCAGGATTAAAGGATTGTACAATAAAATGTTTCGTTTGATGTTTAGTAAAAGTTTCATAGAGGAGATTAAAATTATTCTCACTTGCTTTGAAATCGGGAATATTGAGTCAGATATCTGCATTAAGGAAGATAATCACATCCAGAGGATATTCACGAATCGGCTGAGAAAGAAGTGAGGTTCCAACGATAACCTGATATTCAGCGTTTTGAATTTCTTCTGTAGCGTTTTTGATCTTACTAGGGGAATTGAGGCGTTCACTCTCAATAATAAAGGCATCAGTCTGATATTCTCTCTTCATGATCTCAGCAACCTGCTGTGTTCCTAATCAAAAATTTTTGATTTCTTTGCTGTGGCAATGAGGACACTCATGAGGGAAATTGTACTGCGTTTTACAGATATGACAGAGCCCTATCATTTCTCCGTTAAGTTGTTTATGATAAGAAATTGCCACAGAGCATTTTTTACATTGAGGAATATGCCCACAGTGATGACAGATAATTCCCTGAGAATACCCTTTCTTATTCACCATAATTCAGATTTTTTTCCCTTCTCTGAGTTGCTTTCTGATGCTTTGATCTACGATTTCAGAAAAATAATGATTGAGTTCTTTACTCATATCAACCAAGAAAATATGTGTATCCGGATGTTGAAAAAGTTCGTAGTTCATGAATGCCTAAAAGGGAGAAAGAAAATGATATTTCTTTATCCACTCTAGAGAAAGGAAGGAAATTATCAATCTGATTTATCATACCTTTCTGCTTGAGTTCTTCTTTTTTAGTTGTTTTTTAAGAGGAGAAAGGTACAAGCTAATGAGTATTTTACTTATTTATTTTTGGTATGAAGGACATTATTTTAGCTGGTTTTGCCGCATCGGGAAAGGGAACACAATCTACATTATTACTTGATCATTTTGGTGAGAAGATGAAATATTTTGAAACCTGAGGAATTTTAAGATCTCTTCAATCGACTAATAATGCGATCGGAAATCATCTCAAAGACCTTACAGCAAATGGGATTCTTGTAAAAGATGAAATTGTTTCAGGACTTTGGTGAGTATTTATGCAGACTTTGGAAGAAGGAGATATGATTTTAGGAGATGGTTGTTTTAGAAGAATTGGGCAAACGCAGCAAATTATTGCTCAGCTTGAGGCATCGGGGAGAAAATTTATAGTTGTTGAGCTGGTGATTCCTGAGAAAGAAATTCGTGTGAGACTAGCAAATAGAAAACTTTGTAAAGCATGTTGAGCAGCATTTAATACTCAAGTGCATGGAGACTTAGAAAGGTGTCCTTATTGTTGAGGAGAGCTCTATCGTCGTAATGATGATCTAGATGAGACTTCCATCCAGAAAAGAATTTCTGAGTTCAAAGAAAACACACTTCCTACTCTGGATCGGCTGAAAGAAAAAGGCTATTTGCTACAAATAGATGGGACACAACCTATTGAAAAAGTTTTTGAGGAAATTCTAGAAATTATGGGAGCTTAGGAGGAAAACAAAAAAGGAGCTATAATATTAACTCCCTTTTTAGTTACTGATTATTGAAAGTTTCCGTTCTGTTTTGTTTCGTATATCTTCCAGCCGTAAATACTGAGATATAGGAATCATATCTGGAACTTTCTTCTCCTCAACTTCATTTATAATACTAAATATCTCTTTACAAATGAGATCAAATGGTATCCGATTTTTGTATTTATATACCAAACAAACATCATTTTCGTGATCAATGAGGAAAATCCCTATAATCTCTTTCAAATGATAGTAAGGATATAATTGGGTAAGAGTCCATAATTCTTCTAAAGGTTGTACGTTGTTATAAAATACTCCCTTAGATATTTTACTTTCATCCATTCCAAATACATTCTTTACTGCCCCATTCTTCGTAGCATCGGTCCTGTTGATGTAGCACAATAAAGTTTTTGTTTTCATTTTTTCTATATTATTTTGTGGTTTCTGTACACAGAATATTGTATAAACAATACAAGAAAGAAGTCAACACAAATATAACTTCATTTCTTCCTCATTTTCTCTATACTTCAAGCAAAGTTTTAAACGCAAATAAATTCTATGTCATTCCAACTTGAAGCACATTACCAACCTGCAGGAGATCAGCCTAAAGCAATTCATGATATCCTCTCTTTTTTTGAAGAAGGAAAAAATAAAATCACTTTACTGGGAGCGACCGGGACAGGGAAAACTTTTACTATGGCAAATGTAATCCAATCTATCCAAAAACCTACTCTTGTAATATCACACAATAAAACGCTCGCTGCTCAGCTTTCTACAGAGTTTAAGCACTTTTTCCCTCACAACGCCGTGCATTATTTTGTTTCCTACTTCGATTATTACCAGCCAGAATCCTATCTTCCTAGTTCAGGAACTTACATAGAAAAGGAGGCAACGATTAATCAGGAAATTGAGATGTATCGTCTTGCGACAATGGCTTCTTTGCTCTCTCGCGAAGATGTAATTGTAGTGGCTTCTGCTTCTTCTCTTTATGGTCTCGGGCAAGCGAGATTCTTTAAAGAAAACTGTCTTCATCTCAAGGTAGGAAATACTTACCGTTTTCCAGAGATTAAAAAGCAGCTTCTTCATATGCAGTACAAGCCTGTGCATGGAAAGATTGAACCCGGGATGTTTGATCTTAAAGGAGAACAGCTTGATATCTATTCTTCTACAGAAAAATCTGTGTATAGGTGTTTTTTCGATGAAGATCTCCTTGAGAGAATCGAGGTCAGAGACTCCATCACCTTTGAGCTTAAAAAGTCTACTACACAAGTAATTCTCTGGCCAGCTACGCAATACCTCCAAGATAATTCCGATACAGAATTGATTCTCCAACAGATGACCGCCGAAAAAGATCTCAGAGTAAAAGAATTTGAAAAACTCTGAATGCTCGTGGAGGCAGAGAGAATCAAAAAGAGAGTGGAATATGATATCAGGATGATCCGTGAAACAGGATTTGTAAACGGAATCGAGAACTATTCTCTCTATTTTGATAAAAGATTACCAGGAGAGTCTCCTAATACCATTTTTGATTATTTCCCAGAAGATTTCTTGCTCATTGTAGATGAATCTCATATGACGATTCCTCAGCTTCGTGCAATGTCGCAGGGAGATAGGGCGAGAAAAAATAATCTGATTAAATATGGATTTAGACTTCCCTCAGCGATTGATCATAGACCGCTTCGTTTCGAGGAACTTGAAGCGACCTTGCACCGAAAAGATATTAAAGAAATAGAGCTGGATCAGGCAACAGATGATTTAGAGCTTGTTTCAGAGACACATAAAATTATCATCGCGAGGAACGAAGCGATCCAAGGAAATAAAGGAGAAACCAATGGAAATATTCAGAAAAATAAGAAATTGGATTCTTCCCCTTCGCTGCACTCTGGGTCAGAATGACATGATGCAGGTTGGATTGCCACGCCTTCGGCTCGCAATGACAAAAGTTCATCACTTATTAATAAAGAAGCGAGGAGTCAGAACCAGCTTTCTGCATTACTTTCCAAACAAAAAACCTCAGCAAAATCTATCTTTCTTTCCGCTACCCCAGGACAGTATGAAATTGAACTCTCAGACGAAGTCGTAGAACAAATTATCAGACCAACAGGACTCTTAGACCCTATTACCTATGTCTATCCTAAATCAGGAGATTATACCCAACTTTTAGAATCAGTAGATACCTTACTTAAAAAGAAGCCTCATCTTACTGAATTCCTTCAAGATGCATCTCCTACAGAACCAGAAAAAGACATTCTCAAGGAAGTCTTCGGAAATGAATCAGACTTGTAATTCTAAAAACCTTCCCTATATTAACAGGGTATTTATCTTTTATTCTTTTCCTCATGATTAAAAACTTTTCCTTTATTGACTATTTTTTCAAATTAAAAGAGACGGTAGTGGCGGATAAATTATTGGGAATTTTACATATTATTGCTCAGGCGTGAGCTGCATTAGGAATGCTCTCCTCAGGACTTGCTGCCTTTGCATACAGCCCACTATATGGAATTGGAATACTTCTTTTGATGATTATCCTTTTCCCTATCGCATCTGTATTTATTAGATTCTGGTTTGAGCTAATTTCTGTGCTTTTTTCTATCAATACTAATATCCAAGAGATCAAAGGTGTCTTTACCGATACTCCTGAGGAATGCTGTGAGGGAGAAGGAGAATGTTGTAGTGGTTGCGCTAGTGAAAAAGCAGAGAGTGAAGAGGGAGCAGAAGCTCCAGCAAAAAAAGAAACGAAAAAGTCTGCTCCAAAGAAAGCGCCTACTAAAAAGACGACCAAGAAATAATTCTCTTACAATATAATAAAAAAGTCTGAGCGTTTCATGAGCGTTCAGATTTTTTCATCTGAGAAAATTGCTCTTGTAATCAACCTTAATTTTTTTATAAGAGTGACCGTGTATAAAAAACTCAAGAGAGTAGTGACTACACCTTGAGTTTTTGTATACTCAAAAAACAAAAATATATACAAAAAACCCAGAAACAAAAAAACTAAAACGCTGAAGCTCTAGCAGCTAGAGACCAAAGCCGAAGCAATAGTAGAGAACTTTGTTACTCAATCCTACTCAAGGAGTAACCCTTGTTAAAAAAGCAAACAATATAAAAACAAAAGTTCTAACAGAAAACACATATAATGTTAGGACAAAAATAAATTGTATGAAACATGTAGTAAAAAATAGCTTGAGAATGTTTGGAGTTCTCGCTATGATTATAATGATTGCTATGTTTTCATCTTGTACTCAAGATGAGGATATAGTTGTTCCTTCTCCTGTTGAGGAGTCGTCTATGAAATTAGAAACTAGTAGCTCTACAAATGTATCTACTAGAGCTAGTTATAATGAAACAAAAACATTCTATTATTTACCTCAAACTGTCGAGTTTAATACGGGTCCTTGTAGTTGGTATACTATTTCTTTCGCTCACAATAGACAAGTTTCCGGAAGTTTAGAGATTTGGGAACTTTCATCTAATGGAGCTATTATTTCAGAAACACATAAAGTGTACTATTCTGCTACAGGAGGTGCTAACTACACCAATTCCTCCCCTGCCGCTGGAACAGCGAAGGTAAGAGTTACCATGTATGGATCTCTGTTGGATTATGGAGCAATAAGCATTGCTACTCTTTAACACAGGGGAATGTGATTTTTAATTAAAAGTACCTATGTGTAAGTAGGTACTTTTTTTAAGAAGATATTTTATGATATAAAAAGAATCCATCAATGTCCCCATAAAATAAAAATAAGATAAAGAGCTGGTATAGTAAACCAGAGTAGAGACAAAAAGAAGTTTCTTTTATTAAAAGTTTTTTCATAAAAACTAATAATCTGACTACTCATGAAGAGAATAGCAATAATAAAAAGACCATATATAGAATAAAGAGCAACTTCATAATTCATGACATAGGTGATTAATCCGAAAGTGCTTTCAACTTCTTTTTCAAAGTTCTCTCGAATTATTTTATCATGCAAAAATGAGTTTATTTGGATGTTATTAAAGAATTTAATCACAACTGATAAGGTATAAACAAAGGACAAAAGTATCCCTATTTTGCTGAGAATTGGTAGATTATTTTCTTGTTTTTTCATTCATAGTTCATTAAAATATAAAGCATATGATTATATTATAACAATTTTATTATAAAATTCAAAAATTATGTAGGCTAACTGTTTTAGAAAAAACTCACTAGAGAACACAAAGTAAATCCTTACACTTCAATCAGTTTATCTCCAGCGATCGTGATGCTTTCCCTCTATCTTCATATCCCTTTTTGTGCGACGGTGTGTAATTACTGTTCGTTTTCTGTTATTGAAAAGCAGAGTAGTGAGACGATCCAATGATACCTCGCAGAATTACACAAAGAGATCGATCACTATGCACAGCTCTTTCCCAAGGCGGAGATCAAGTCGATCTATCTCTGAGGAGGGACGCCAAATTTGATCGGAGCAAAGGAGTTGATACAGCTGATTGATCATTGCGCAAAAGTGTTTGATTGTGAGAATGTCGGGGAACTCAGTTTTGAATTTAATCCTTTCCCTCAAGAAGAGATCTATGATATCGTTTATATGCTCAATCAGCACTATACCAAGCGACCAAGAGTCAGATTTTCTTTTGGAATCCAGAGTTTGGATAATGCGGTATTGACCAATGCGGGACGTCCCTATAGTTTCCCGGGGATGGTGGAGTTCATCAGAGGACTCAGAGATTTGAAGCAAGAGAATAATATTTTTAATTTTGATTTTATCGCCTTTGGGAAATTCAATCAAACGAAGAAAAGAGAAAGTTATCTTTGGTCGCCAAGTGCAGTAGAGTTTTTTGAAGATTTGACTGCTTCGAAGTTTGCAGATAGTTTTTCCCTCTATACGCTTGAGCTTTTTGAAAATCAAAGGCGAAAAAAGTCTGAATCATCAGCGCTTATCAATCAAGGATGCTTCGGAACAGAAGATGATATTTACGAGGAGTTTGATTTCTTAAAAAAAATCCTCTTAGATGCTGGCTATAAGAGATATGAAATCTCAAATTTTTCCCTTATTTCCAAGTCAAGCATTCATAATAGGGTCTATCGAGAAATGGAAAACTATCTCGGACTTGGGCTTTCAGCTTCTTCTTTCATCAGGGCGGATAGTGAATATTTTGGGGCGTTTGTTTCGTCTTCTGATTTTGCTTCTCTTCTGGATTCTTCAGCTTCGCCTCAGAATGACATAAGAGGAATAAGATTTACCAATACTCCTTATCTCCCCAAATATTTAGAAGGCGAAAGAGTAGCAGAGACTTCAATTGAATGGCTCCAAGAATCTGATTATCTGATTGAAAAATTTTTCTTAGCACTCCGTACGGATCGCTGAATTACAGATAGTTCAGAATTTGAGTCTGTCTTGGTGAGTAAGTATAAAGAAAAACTCCAATCCTATGCAGAGCAGGAGTTTCTAGTATTAAAAGATGCCGGATTTTCCCTTACTGATGCAGGCATGGATTGTTATAATCAGATTATTACTGAACTGTTGGAGAGAGTTTAGAAGTCCCTTCTTCCCAAGGTAAACAATTATTTTCTTTAAGATTAGTATAGATCTTTTTATGGATACTAGCTTTGATCTCATATCCCTTAATTCCAATAGGCTGTAGATATTTAGCTTGTAGGTATTTGTATATTTCGTTTGCTGTTTCTTTGTAATTTCCTGGTGATATTTTTTCTTTTAGGTCTGGATATTCTTCTACAAGATCTTTGCACTTTTGTAAGATATCTTCATTGAGGATAAATTTTTTATCTCTAGATTCTTTTAATAAATCTTGTTCAAGTCTAAAGATTCTATGATCAGCAAACCCTTCTTCATTAGTACTTTCGAAGTTCTGAAGGAGTAATTTTGTTTCCACAGCAAACTCTTTTCCTCTTAAACGAATAGGTAATAGAATCTTGGAATCTTTGTACTGCTTGCTTTTGTCTCCATTTCTCTCCTCGATAAGTTTAAGAACCTTATTCATATCCAACTGTTTTTTTAGAAAGTTCCCAGCATCGTCATCGGGGAGGCTAAGGATTCTTTCCCTGGCTTCTTCAACAGGATGATTGATTATTCCCTTATCTTTTATTTTTGCCTTCTCTAGAAAATTATCTTGAAATACTTTTTCAGGATCTTCGATTCCATATTTTATGAGTTGATAATAGACTTTTATTAATTCTTCATGGTTTGGGACAATGATGGAAAATCTATTGAGATCGTTGAGCGCGTCTGCTCCTGTATATCAAACATCTCTTCTTTGTTTATCAATACTACTATTCTGACTTTTAGTATTTCCTATGATGCGAACCATTATAGGTTTATCTTCTCAATCAATGTAGAAAGGAACCTCTACATCAATGTGGAAATAGTATTCTTTAGTATAAGGATCTAAACATAATTCAGGCTCAAATTCTTCTCAAGACTTATTACAAAACTTTCAAAGGACGTCTTTGCAGGTATAGGTAAAGAGATTTCTTTTCTGTTGGTAAATAGGGTCTTTTGCAAGATCAGAATAACAATTGAGATTTTTTAGAAACGTACTTAATCTATACTTTTGTACCAAGTTCTTACTTGCTTCATGGTTGGTATTCCCTTCGGTAGATGGAAAGGTAGATACAATCTCCAGAAAATTAAAATAATCTGCTTTTGAAGAAATATTAAAATAGATTTTCTCTTTTTTTGATAAGGGATCTTGGTGAATAGTACACAAATCTTTAAAGATCAATTTCCAATAGCTAAGCGGTATCCCATCTCTCTTGCTCTGTTTAGCAGTCATGTCCAAAATATAGTTGAGATTAGTTATCCCTCTTTCTGTAATCTCAGGATCAATGGGAATACGCTTTACTTCATTATTTTCAATAATAGTAGTTTTTGTTCTTACAAATTGTTCTGAGTCTCACAAGAGTCCATTGAGGTATTCTAGATGAGGATCTTTAATAGGAGGCATGTCATACATATCTAAGGAACTAACCCCCCTTTTTTCTCATTGATTATATACAGTAGAATATTCCTTATTCCACGGATCTAGTGTTCTTTGTTGTAATTCTAAAAAAAGATTATCTTGAATATCTTTAATGATAGGATTGTTTTTGGTATAGTTTTCTATTTGTTTAGCTATTGCCAAACGTGAAAAAACAAGATTATTTTCTTTATTCATGATTTGCGATAATGTAGAATAAACACAAGGTTTTGCAAATATATAGTATACGCAAGTTTGTTATAAAATCAACTAATAATGATAGTTCTTTCATATGTCAAGAGTTGAGCATCTATAGAGCTGCTCAGTAAGCACAAGTTTTGCTAATCCATGGGGCATAGTAATCTTTCAAAAGGATGCCTCCCTAATTTTAGGAAAGGATTCTTTGATCATTTCTCTTTCTACTCCATAAGGCCCTCCAATAATACATACCGTATCCTTTTGACGAATCATCATATGAAGTTCTTCAGTGCTTAGTTCTTTACCTTCTTTGATAAGCAGAATTTTCTGAAAATTAATATATTTCTTCTCAATGACCTGTAAAATATTTTTCGTTTCTCTCTGGATAATAAGGCTTCTATTTGTATCTTTGAAAGGTTTTAGATTTTCAAATTTTACGGTATTTCCCAAACGCTTGGCATATTCAGCGATCGCACTTGCAAAGTGTTTATCGCCATCTGAGACACTAAGAATTACAAACATACACAGCTAACTATTCAAATAAATCTAGCTAAGAATATACAGAAAAAGCTGTCTTTTCAAACAGCTTTTTTCTCTTTCTTCCTTGTTAGTTATTTTAGGTTAGGATTCGGCCCTGTCCTAAATGGAAAGTCTTCAGGAATGGTATATCCCTTAATTCTACTCAAACATTTCAACACATTCGTCTGCCAGTTGATAGGACTCGAGGCATAAATTTTCCCATCTTCATTTCCATATCTTGAAAGTTGTTTAATGGTATGATATCCTCCAAGGTATTGATTATTCATAGTACTTGCAATGAGTCTTGCACCTTCATAGGGTGTACCATAAGCGATTCTATCTCCACGATCATTATTCCCAACATTTCCAATATTATTGCTCGTTGAGAGATAGTTTCCGAGGGTCGATTCCGCAAAGGCTACACAGATAACCATATCTCTATCAATGTTTGTCCCTTCTACTGCAGTGGTCCAGAAGTTCAGATCTTTGTAAATCCCTACCGCATAACGATTCAGAAAACTCTGAGATCTTTCATCGACATTCTCTCCATTCTCAAATTTGAGTTCACTGACATCAATAGGTCTTACTAAGTTATCATTAAGATATTTGATTCTATATTCATCAGGAAGTACTTCTTCCCAGTTTGTAACAACACTGAGATCCAAAAGAGTGAGTGGATCTACAGCAACACCATCTTTATAGATAGTAAAAGTCAGATTTTCTCCTTCAGAAACAAATCCTGCTCCTTGAGTCCCTGGTTCTCCACCACTATATCCAATCAGCTGCCCTCTCTGTACAATATCTCCTGGTTCTACAATGATTTGATTGAGATATTGATAGGTAGTTACATATCCTTTTTGATGCACAATCATTATCCGGCTGATGCTATCCATATTATCAAAAACATGATAGACAACACCATCTCTCATTGCATAGACCGGAGTCCTTTGTTCAGCTTCTATCTGTAATCCTTGATGTTTGAATCCATTATCAATTTCAAATTGAGGATCGTTGAAATAACGGAGAATCTTCTCAATAGGGTAGATTGGCCGTGCGAGAGGTGCAGTTTCTTTATCACTTGCATCATCCATCTTACTGAGTTCAGCAATTTTCTCTGGAATTCCACCTACAGACTTATAGTTTTTTTTAACAATCTCATCGAGAAAAACTTGGATGCTGTTGTGCACTTCCTTCTTACTAGCAAAGACTTTATCAAATCTTTGACTATCCACCACTTGTTTGTTTTTATACAGCTCCAAAAAACTAATCAAATAATTCTTCTTCTGCTGAAGTTTCTCTACTTCATCACGATATTCACTGATAATATTCTGCGCCTCTTGTTTTAAGGTTCCCATTCTCTGGAGGAGTGCGATTTGCTTTTCTTCAGAGCTATTAGCTTGTTCAATCAATTCCTTCAATTGTAAGGCCATAGAAGCAGTAAGTTCTTCGGTTACCAGACTTTTACTAATATTATCAGAATTGATAAAGAGTCTGATTTCATCTATCGCATTTGCCTGTTGATCATACATTTCTAGCTGAATCTTATAGAGCAATACAAGATATTCATTCAAATACCCCTTTGCAATATCAGAAGACTTCCTTGTTTCCACAAGTTCCTCCATTAAGATTTTGATTTGTGTCTGATACACCGCTAATCTTTCAATAGAACGAGAAATCTTCTCTGTGGTTTCATTAATACCAGAGATCACTCTTACAATCTCATTTCTTGCTTGTCTATAGGCATCACTCAGATTTTCATTCTTTTCTCTCTCCACTGCATCTAGTTCAAAGAGTTCTTGGGTCACCTCATCAATACCTACTTTCAGAGATTTAATCCCAGCAAGAGCTGCGTTGATGCTTGCGGTTTGCTGAGCAGAAGTGCTCTCCTGTATTTGTTGAGCAAAAAGAGGATTCAAAAGGAGAAGACTTACCAAACTGATTCCAAATATTTTTTTCATAGTTTCTATCTATCTGCTAAATAAAAATCTTACCTAAGTATAAAAAAAATCTGAGAAAAGACGATTTTATCGATCTCTTTAGTACAGATTCTTCTTCCTTTTTTCGGAAAATGTGATAGGTAGTGTATTTAGAGATACTGTTTCTTAAGATATTTGGTTTGTTTATGATATTCTGCATTAGAGAGGAAGATGCGTCCATCTCAATTCTCGCTTCCAATAGGAAGGTCAGGAATAAGGTGAATATGGAGATGATCTACAGATTTTCAAATCTTCCCATTCCTATACCCATTTCTTAAAAGAACGCTCACTCCTTCATGTTGAGTTTCTAATCTCTCAGTTCGCTCTTGTAGGATTTTTTGTACCTCTCTCTTTTCTCGCCATCTCATCTCTTTAAGGAGAATGATGTGCCTCTTAGGAATAATGAGAAGATGATCCTCACAGTAGGGAGCTCTCGCTAAAATAACATAAAAGTACTTCCTTTCTTCTACAATATCATTTTTAGAAAGCGAGCAAAAAGGACAATAGGTGTTATCTAAAATGCTGGCAAGATACTTATTATATTCCATCTACTTCTTATTTTTAAATAAATATATTCCCTATTTTACAATCTCAATAACCTGATCCCAGATATCCATCTCTTGAATCTGCTGATTGTGAGTAACGGTGTAGAATTTCATATTTCTCTGTTTCACAAAGTTACTGATCATCTCACTCACTTTCCCAATCGTGTCTCCATCCAGATTATTGATCGTTTCGTCTAGGAAGAGGAGCGGGGTTTGAAGATAGCTTGAAATTGCCAGCATTCGGACGAGCTTCAAGATCGTTCTTTGTCCTCAGCTCAGACTTTTTACTTCTCTTTCTCCTTTCTCATCAAAAATCTTCGCTTCAAGCTCCAGTTTCTCTGTTGTCTCTACAATCTTCATAGAAATCTGATAGCCCACGACTTGTGCAAGATAACTATTGATAATTTCATTCAAGACGGGAAGATATTCATCAAGTGCCAAAAGCAAGATTTCTTTGCTTAGAATCGTATAAAGACTACCGAGCATTTTTTCCTGCTGTTGCAAGTCTTTCACGAGATTCTTCGTCGCAGTCGCATCTTCAATCAGTTGCTGTAAATAATCAAAACTTTGCAGGAGTTCTTCCACTGTACGGAGAAGTAATACTACTTCTTTTTGTCCTTGTTGTTCTAATTTCTCTTTAAGTTTTAGTACTTCTTCCTTTAGAAGGATTTTTTTTGCTTCTCGTTCCTTTGTTTGCTTCTCGATATTGATAAGTGAGGTCCTAATCTCTGTTTCTTTTTGTTGGTAGCTTTGTAATTGAGATTGAGCGCTTTCAAGGGAAAGGATCTGCTGATCAAGGTGCTGAATCTTTTTCCCTATTTCTTGTACGTTTTGATAACTCTCCTCAATCTCTTTAAATCCAATTTCCATCAAAAAATTTCTCATTATTTCCATCAGCTTCTCTGTTTCCGACTTCATGAACTCCTTCTCTTTCAAAAGAGCAGAGGAGTCTGATTTCTCTTCTTGTTCTAGTATTTCTCTTTTCTTTGCAAAATCAGCTTTTTTTACCTGTTCTTGTAACGTTTCAACTTCTGCAAACAAGGATTGTTTTTGTTTATCCAGCTGTTCAAAGTGTTGTTTATTGATCACTTTAATAAACGGGCAGTTAGTCCCAATTTTCTCACAAGCAAAAATGCTTTGCTCCTCAATAGTTCCATCAAATTCCTGTAATCTCCTCTGAGCCTGCACTAACTGTTCTTGTAAATATTTTTCTTGCTCTTTGATTTGCTGGATGTGATACTCTTTATCTTTCTGTGTCTGCTGTGTTTGTAGCTGAATATTTTTTATTTCCAAATCAATCTGAGAAACTTTCCCCTGTAGATCTTTTCCCGCTTGTTTCAACTTCTGTATAATCTCTCGAGCTTCTTGCAAATTCTTTACCTCATTGTTGCCCAAAAACCCAGTGACTTCTTCATTTCTCAAAAACTGAGAAAAGGCAGAATAGTCCTTCTCTTCTTCCAATTGGGATGTTTCTTCATAGTATTTCGCTTTTTCTTTTTTTAACCCTTCTAATTTTTGGGGATCAATGCTAGCAATCTGTTTTAGAATTTCTTGTAACTTTGCTTCCAAATTTCTCTTTTCTTCTCTCCCTTTTTCCTCTTGTGCATCAAGTTCGCGATATTGTTTCTCTAAATGCTCAATACTTGTTTGTATATTCAGAAATCCTTCTTCCTTCTTCTTCAAATCCTGCTTCACCTGATCAAAAATCTGTCTATCAATCCCATTCAAGCTAAATTCATTTAGGCTCAGCTTCTCCAAAAAATCCTCAATCTCAAGGACAAATCCTTCTGTTTCTTTCACCTTCTCTTTTGTAATTTCATTCTGGAGCAAGATGCGAATATTCTTAATGATTATTCCCAGATATTTTTTAAGCTTTGCATCTTGCTGAGATTGGTCTTGGAGTGCTTTCAATTTATATCAGATTTCTCTTTTCTTCTCCTGCACTTTCTCTTTTGCCTCATCAATTCCCAAAAGTCAAAAGACATTTTTAAGTACAATTAGCCTTTCTGCAGGCTGCATCTCAAAAATGTTTTCTGCATCTTGTAGCAGAAACATAGTAGAAAGAAAAACCGGTCTTGGCGGTAGAAGCTGATCTAAATTTTGTTGAATATCTGTTTCATTTTTATAGGTCTGTTCTTCAAGAGGAAAGAGATCAGAATATTTCTCTATTTCTGCAATAAGATTGAAATCCTTCATTAAAATTTCTCCTTCTGGACAGACTTTTGCAATCTCCTGTACGATATCTTCTCCCCTGTAATTAATAGTAAAGAGCTGAGAGCTACAGCTATCTTTGCTTTTTCCCGCTTTTAATCTTCTCTTTACCAAAAAATACATACCATTTGCCTCAAACAGCAGAGAGATTTCTCCTTCTTTTGAGTTGATATTAAGCATATTTCTCGAACTATTTTTGTATAGTGCATAGGTGGGTCCATCAAAGAAGAGAAAACTTTTCCCGCTTCCTATCGGTGCTTTTATGAGATATTTCCCTTGCTCAAAAAGGAGAGAAATCTCCTTCCCTTCAAAAGGTCCAATATTCTGATAATAAATAGCGACAAGATTGATCATGTTCATGAATATAGTAATTCTGCTTATCTTTTCAATCTAGGAAAAAAGAAAATAAAAAAATAAACGAACCACAATATGCGATTCGTTTAAATTAACAGCTTACACCTGCTAATGCCCGATTTCTGATAGCATTAATCTAAATGAATTTTTTTGTCCTTCCGGCCCGGATCACTACAAACATTTGTCCCTGCTGTTTGGGGGACTGAAATTTTCATTTTCATAGGCAATTCTTTTATTTATTCTACACCAAAACATATAAACTATTTTTTACGAAAATCAAGAGAATTATGTATAATTTTAAGAAGTCAAACTCAATCCATTAAAAAAGTCTAATTTTTTTGTACTTTACAGCTATCCTGACTATACTTAGTAGAGTATTTATTCTCATTCCCTCAGATAATGTACCAACACTTAGATGACTTAGAATTCAATCTCCAAAAGAAAAAAAACAGATTTTCTTTTTCAGGAATGTTCTCTGAACTCAAAATATTTGGCTTCATCTTTGCAATTATTTTTCTATGAATGTATCTGGTAACCAATGCACAGCTTCTTGTAGATACCTTCTCTGACCACTTTGCTGCTTCTGAAGTGCAAACTATTTCCAATAGCACCATACAGAGTATTGCTTCACTGCAAGCACAAGACACGGAAAAAGAAGCACTTATTGCTAATCTTCTTGAGCAATATGGGGAAACAATTACTCTAGAAAAACAAATCGCTCCGAGTATGGATCAACTTCTTCAGGAGCAATTAGATTCCTATGAATTTAGTTTTAATTTGCTTCCACCAACTAATAGATTAGTCATTCCAGCAATTAATATGGATGTGCCTTTGGTGAGAACAGAAGTAAAAGATTATGCAGAATTTGATGCAGGAATGTTTGATAAAGAACTAGAAAACGGAGTTGTGAAATATCCTACCACTCCCGATCCAGGACAAGGAGGAAATACCTTTTTCTTCGGACATACTTCTCAAGAGTATTGGAAAAAGAATCCTTATGGAACAGTATTTCGTAATATCCCAAAACTCAAACAAGATGATCTCATTCAAGTAGTACGAGAAGGGGAGTTACACGAATATAGGGTAGTTAAAACAGTCATTGTAAAACCCAAACAGGTAAACGATAGTTACCTCGAATATGTAGATATCGGTAAAGAATACATTACACTTATGGGGTGTTACCCTATTGGAAAGATTTCAGAGAGAATGATGATTTTCGCAGAGAAAGTAAACTAAAGTTAGATTACAGTTCATCCCCGAGTTTATAAGTATAATTACCTAAAATTCAGTTGTTTTTTCTAACAAAAAAAACTCTGAGACGAATCAGAGTCTTTTTGATGAATAGGTGTTGTTAGTAATCACTACTTAGAAGGGAAGGTCATCGTTTGATGAAGCACTCGATCCTCCCATAGATTCGATTTTCCAGGCTCCAATGCTATTGAACCATCTTCCATCATATTCTCTAGCTCTGTAGTTAAGGAATACTCTCACAGCATCTCCTTCCTTGAAAGATTTGATCATATCGCTCTTGTCTCCCAAGAGATCAATCATTAAAGAGTTTTTGAATTCTCTGTCGGAATTCTCTTCGATTACGAAGCTAATCTTAGGAAGCTGTTTTTGTCCTACAATAGTTTCCTCAGAAATAAAAATGATTTTTCCTTCAATAGTCATGGGCACAAATAAGTAATAAGATAAAGCTTATATAGGGTAGGTTACGTTTTCTCTTCCTTTTTGCAAGGAAAAAATTCTCTTAAACAGACCAAGAGTACAGCAAGACTTAAATAGATGTCTGCAAGGTTAAAGACAGGGAAGCTTCCTATCCCAATAAAGTCTCTTACTCCTCAGATAAGAACTCTATCAATCAGATTTCCAAGTGTTCCTGCCAAAAAAAATGCAAACTCCCAACGGGTAAGATGTTTCTTGTAAAGGAGATAAGAAAAGAGTCCAATACAAAAAAGCGAGATAATGAGAATAACTGCCATAGGCATACTCACTCCCCGAGAAATTCCTGTATTCAGGAGCGGATCAAAAAACCGACTTGAGGATCACACTTCCAAGTCATAGAAAAAGTACTTAGAAGCCTGATCTCAAAGCAAGAGCAAAATGATAGCTAATAAAGACCAATAGGATGTTCTTTTCATAAAGATAAGAAAGATAAGATACAAAGCTCTATATACTGAACTTACTCAAAAAAACAAACCCTTTTCCTCATTTTCTCACTCTTTGCTATTCCTTTTAGTACAATAAAAAAAAACCCTAGCGATTTGCCAGAGTTGCTATGCTTATTTCTCATGTTGATCATCTATTGATCAAGAATCCAAAGAATCTGATCAAGGGCAGAACTTTCTAATCCATTTCCATATTCCTTATCGTAATTTTTTTCATCATTAATGATGGCTCTTACCCACTTTAATTTCTCTTGTGAATAGGTGTCCCAAGTAGGAGATCCATTAATCCAATCAATATAAGAAGTATCCCAATTTTTACAAGTATAGTTTTGAAATGTTCCTTCTAATCCTCCAAGCACACAGGTTCTGATCTGTACTTTACAGGGTGCATCATTGAATCCATTTTTGTGTTTGTATGCTTTTACAAACTGTCCATGTTTTACCGTCTCTCCCCAAGGAGTGATACAGCTCGGAGTAGGTCTCTCAGTTTGTTCAACTTCTTCTTCCTCCGGAGAAAGAGCATTGCTATTTCCTCCTAGGATCGTGGAGATAGCATTAGGAATACTAAGAATATCACTAATATCATTATCTCTAATAGTTTCAGGAGTTTGAGAAAGATCTTTGCTTGGTTGAATCAATTCTCATAAACTTGTACGATTATATCCTACTTGATTATATGCAACAAATTGTTCTTGGTAATAACTATACTTATCATTAGTTTGACAAGATTCTTGAGTAAAGGTACCGGATAAATCTCCATCGAAACATACTCTTCTCTGAATATGACAGCTATCTGGAGTATTGAGATCCTGTTTGTAAGCAAGAAAACTTTCTCCGTGAGTGACGGTATAGCCCCATGGAGTCATACAATTGTTGTATTTTGGAAGTAAGTGAATCCCTGCGGCAAGCGCTTTCTCTTGCTCAAAGTATTCCCAAATTAGTCCCAAATTTTCCCAATCAACAAGTACCATTTTCCCAGCCAAAGAAAAACTCTGTCCTACAGGACGTTCTTTCTGTTCTTCAAATCCCGTCGTTTCTTCTTCCTTAACTTCTTCTTTTACTTCTTCTGTTGTTTCTTCAACATCTGTTTTTTCTGGTTGTTCAGCAAGAGCTTCAGTATCTACCTCTACTTCCACAAAAGTACCTGTATTAATAACCTCTTCTGTCGTATCGTCCTTACTTACATCCACTTCGCTTGTGTTGACTTCACTCTCTTCTTCAAGCATCTCTTGAATAACCTCTTGTTCTAGTTCTTCAAATCCTTCAACCCCCTCAAAGAGATATTCCCAGGTCTGAGGCGCTCCATGTTCGCCATCTGGTGCCTTATTAATCATATAAATACTCCCTTCTTGATCATGAAAGAGATAGACAAGTTCTTGAGTATTTCTTTCTTTATTATTTATCTCCAAAGCAATATTACTATCAGGTTCTAGATTGAAAATTACAATAGAAAAAAAGAAAAGAATTAAAGCATAAATCCCACACCTGATT
Source organism: Candidatus Absconditabacteria bacterium (assembly GCA_028685875.1). Classification (GTDB taxonomy): domain Bacteria; phylum Patescibacteriota; class Gracilibacteria; order Absconditabacterales; family Absconditicoccaceae; genus UBA3291. Next base: position 116,452 of record JAQUDD010000002.1, on the reverse strand, counting down.
TTTATTCCTAATCAGAGTTCAGGAATCTTCCTGAGTGTATATTTTGTTTTTCCCAGATACTTTCTGGAAAAACTTTTCTTCTTTTTTACTACCGCCATCAATCATCTGTCTAGAGAAATAAAGTATTTACTCTAGTATATAGGCAGTCTTCAAAAAAAGCAAATTTTGTATAAGAAATTTTTACCAATCTTCAGGATCAAAGAGTCTTAGAAATTCTTTTCCATTGGGATAGAGATATAATGCTCCTGCGCCTATTTTATTAAAAAATTGCACTTCTTTACACTCTTTGTTAGTCGGGATATGATTGAGTTGTTTCGGATCAATTTCTGTTTTATAAATAATATTTGCAATCCAGATACCATTCATATTTTTAACCGTCAAAAAATAGGAGGGATGAGGATTAACACTAATAATATCAATTCACATCTCAGCTTTTAAAGCTTTTCTTATCCCTTCTGGTCCACTATCCCCAAATCACAATTTCGCACCTGGAAGTTCCCAGAGATCGGTATCTTTTCTTGTTAAAAGAAACTTTTTTTCTTCATTTAAAATGAGCGCTTTTGCACTAATCCTATAAAAGAATTCTGGGATAGATTCACTCATTATTATCTAGTGCGAATATAAAGAGTTAGCAATAGGACTTCTTTTTATTTTCTTTTTATTTTCTTTCGTCTCCTTGCATATCTCTCCGGGTTACTAAAGTAATTGCTAGAATGCTAACACTAACTACGACCTTCCAAACAACATCCCAAGAAATTACTTCCCATAGTCCAGCAATTACCACCAAGATTCCGATAACAGAAAATCCTCGCACGAAGGAATTGGTATGTGTTTGGAGAGTATCCTTAAATGCCATTGTCTTACAGTAGAAGCTAAACTAGTTTTAGTCTAAGAAAAATTTCTATGAAAGCAAATAGAAAAAAATATGAGGTATATTATCCAATAATGCCACTTCCCAGACAGACCTCTCCATCATAAGCAACAAAAACCTGTCCTGGTGCAACTGCCCGTTGAGGATCATCAAAAATAACTTCCATTATTCTCTCTTCCCTTAGTTCCAAAGTACAAGCAACAGGAGGATTTTGACGATACCTAATCTTCCCTGTACAGTAGAGGGTATTCAGGTGCTTAGTAGTATCCTGTTTCTGAATCCTGATAGACTCGTCTATCCAGTGCCAATCCTTTGCAATCAGACTTTTTGATTGAAGTTCTTTATTATCCTTATCAGTTACATAGAGAATATTATTCTTAATATCAATGCGATACACATAAGCCTTAAAATTCAAACCAAGTCCGTGTTTTTGTCCGATGGTATAAAAATATGCTCCTTGATGAGTTCAGACTTTTTTCCCTTCCAGAGTGATGATATCTCCCTCCTTCTTCTTAAATCTTTGGAGTAAAAATTCTCTGATGGGAACATTCCCAATGAAACAAAGTCACTGGCTATCTTTTCTTTCTGCATTCGGGAGAGTAAATTGTTTTGCCAGTTCCCTTACCTCGCCCTTCTCCAGTCCTCAAAGAGGGAAAAGGCTTTTGGAGAGTTGGTATTGATTAAGTCCCGCAAGGAAATAGGATTGATCCTTGTTATGATCTACTCAACGGAGGAGTTGGTAGGGAGTATCCTGTCATTCTGAACGGAGTGAAGAATCCAGATTTCGCTTTTCTCTCTGGATACTTCATTTCGCTTCGCTTCATTCAGTATGACGATCTGAAATTCTTGCATAATGACCGGTAGCGATCTTATCAAATCACATCTCCATCGCTCTTTCCAAAAAGACATCAAATTTGATCAAGCTATTACATAGTACATCAGGATTTGGAGTAATCCCTTTTTTGTATCCATCAAAAATATAGTCAATAATTCTTTCTTGATATTCTTTCTGTAAGTCAAAAGAGAGGAGTTCTATCCCCAAATGATTTGCTACCTTAATCGCTTCTTCGGCGTCTTTGTAGGTGGTACAGTTCCCTGTGTCTGATATGTAGTTTTTCATAAATCCTCCTACCACTTCATATCCTTGTTGCAAAAGGAGAGCAGCAGCTACTGCTGAGTCCACTCCACCACTTAATCAGATTAATATTTTTTCTTTCTTCATAACTTCTTTATAGTTATTTAGCACTTCTTTTTCAAGAGAGTGACTATGTACTTTATACTATCTTTTTTCTTTCCACCATAATGCAATCAATAGTACTGTATTCTATCTCATGTTCTTTACAAAACTGCACTGCTTCTTTACTTTCGCTTCCGGGTTGCATCCAGATTTTTTTAATGCCTTTTTTCACAACATCAGGTAAAATACTGACTACCACTTGTGGAGGAACTGCAAAAATTACTATATCAACGTGTTCGGATAGTTCTCCCAAATTTTTATATGTTTGTAGTCATTCAATAATACCATTGTTGTCATTAGGATTTATGGGAATAATATGATAACCATTATCCATAAAATCTCTTAGAATGATGTTCCCATATTTTTCTGGATTATCAGATGCTCAAATGAGAGCGTAAGTATACTCTTTACTGATTGTTAGTATCATAGCGTGCAAAAGAACTAAAGGCATACTTCATTCTATAAAAATCCCCTCTCATTCTTCAACAGAAATGCAAAAAAAACTCCATTAAATAGTTGAAAAAGGCTTATATATTTCTACTATCTTCAGTAGCATCTTTATACTTATGTTTTTCTTATGCTCAAGAAATCCGCACTATTCCTCTCTATAGTTTCTACTTTTGCACTTGGAATCGCCTTTGGGCAATATGATATCAATATTGATACCATAGAAAAAAAAGTATATCTTAGTTCTGGAGATATGAACATCAGCACAGAAAATATGTATCAATATTTTTCTGGTTCAGTAAGTTCCGGTGACATTTCCACGGGAGCTCTCCTTACAGGAGAGGTAAACTCTTGATCAGTTACAACAGGAACGACTGCCACAGGAAACGAGAATTCTAGCATAACTCCTATATTTTGATCTAATGTCCTGCTTAGTCTCACAACAGGATCTGAACTCGATCAGGCGATCTACTGGATGTATAATAATGGTCTCACCATGTATAGTAATGATACAGACTATAGATCGTGAGATTATGTAACGAGAGAAGAAGCGGCAAAATTGATGGCACAACTCTATGATGTGCTCGGTTTTGAAAAAGTTGATAAAAAGATTTTTACTTGTGGATTTACAGACACTCATCTTTTTAACCCTACCTTATCGGGATTTATTATTAAGTCTTGTGAACGGGGAATCTTCTGAGGAAGTGCGACAGAACCGATCTTTATACCTCATGATAACCTAACTAAGGGGCAAGTCCTTACAGTATTAATGAGAATCCTTGAAGGAAAAAAATCGGACGAATCTGCTAATCCTTGGTGGATAGAATATTATGTAAAGGCGAAAAACCTAGGAATTACCAATGAGAGTAATCTTGCAAATATTGATCTTCCTTCTAGTAGGGGAGAGGTAGCCCTCCTAATTTATAGATTCAAAAATCTGATCGTAGGACAAGAAGGAGAAAACAACCTTGAGAAGATTGTAGATCAGCTTACGACCTCTACTACGCAATATCAGCAACTAGTAGATCAGCTTCTAGCCCAATTAAATGCACTCTCAGGAGCAGATTCTTCTAATAATACGAGTGGATCTAATGCTATGGGTACGGGGGGACTTGATTTAGATATTATTGTAGGGAATACCTCTCTTTCTGATGATCCTGAGTTCAACGAAGCGATTAAATGGATGTATGATCAAGAAATTACGAGTTACAATACCGTTGCAAGCTATTTACCATTTGAAACCATTACTCGTGAACAAGTAGCGAAGATGATTGATTATTTTGCAAGTGCAACAAATCTCACAACAATTAGAAATACTGGAGGCTGTAGCTTCTCAGATGTAAGCACAAATTCTGAATTTAGAGACCCTATAACGAGAGTTTGCCAGTATGGAGTCATGGGGGTGTCTGCAACTAAATTTAATCCTACACAAACCGTTACCAAAGCAGAATTTATGGCGATGTTGATCAGACTCTTTGATGGGAAAAGTTTAGATGAAAACACTTCCCCACGATGGATGAATTATTACAATAGAGCTATAGAGCTTAGCCTAATCTCTGCACCAGATACGGTTACCTTCAAAGATCCCATTTCAAGATATGAGGTAGCGATATTCCTTTATAGGATGAAGGTTCGTCTGACCATGTATAATAATCTCAATGAGAGTCAACTTTCGTCAGAGATTCTTAAAACCCTTGAGGTAACCTCTCAGTCAGGAGATACAAAAGCATCAGCAAAGGTATATATCGATATCCTGTCCCTAAATAATAGTGCATTTACAAATGGATATATAGAATTATTAGGAACAAGATATCTTGTGAAAAAATCAACGCTTACCACTTACAATGTAGGGTCTAATAGTTTTGTCCGATATGGAGACCTATATGATTTAGAAACAGATAGTAAGGTAGGAACAGTTACCTTTATCCTTACTAATGGAACATTAACAGAATGATCGCTCCGTCTGTCTACATCAAACTCTTATCTTATCTCTAAATCTTCTGATACAACAACCCATTACCTTCTCAAACAAATTTAATCATTATTACTAGATATTCATGAAAAAATATTTTCCAATCTTCCAAAATAATCCGGGATTAGTCTTTCTAGATAATGCGGCATCAACACAAAAACCCCAAACGGTAATTGATGGGGTATCAGAATTCTTGGCTAATGATTATGCAAATATCCATAGAGGATTCTATAAGCTTTCTGAAAGATCAGAGCTGGCCTATCATGCTAGCAAAGAAAAACTTGCTCAACTTATCAGGGCAGAAGCGAAAGAAATCATCTATACTTACAATGCAAGCTATGCTTTCAATCTCATTGCACAGACATTAGTAAACTCAAAAAAACTCTGAAAAGGGGATACGGTATTAGTGGGAATTTGGGAGCATCATTCAAATATTTTGGTTTGGCAAACCTTAAGTAAGAGTATTTGATTTTCTCTCAAATTTATAGCAGTAAATAGTCACTTCGATATTGATCGAGAGGATTTTGTTACGAAATATGACGAGAGTGTGAAAGTAGTTTCCGTCTCACAAGTTTCTAATGTAACAGGAACGATCATTGATGTAGCGAGAATAAAAACTCTGCTTAGAGACGATACTTTCTTTATTATCGATGGGTCGCAATCTGTGCCACACTTCCCTGTTAATATGCAAACTATTGGATGTGATGCCTTCGTCATGACAGCGCACAAAATGTTGGCTCATACGGGACTGGGGATGCTTTACCTCAAACATCAATGGGTAAAAGAGTTAACTCCTACTATCCTTTGATGAGGAACCGTAAAAGATGTAAGCCAGGATGCATTTTCTTTGCAGGGGAATACTGACAAATTTGAGGCAGGAACTCCAAATATTGTGGGTGCAGTATCCCTCCTCAAAGCATTAGAATTTATAGAGAGTGTCTGAGGAATAGAATCTATTTGGAACCATGAAAAAGAACTCGTTACTTATGCGACCAGTGAATTTACTAAACGTAAAGAAAAAGTTCAAGTACTTGGATCGCTTGGAGAAGATACAGCACGTGTTGGTGTCTTTTCTTTCATCCCTTATGAGAATCAGAATTTTAATAGAATTTGAGAGACTTTCGCTCAGAATAATATTTGTATTCGCGCGGGTGGACACTGTGCTTATCCATTACATAAATCACTAGGTGTAGGAGGAAGTGCTCGCATGAGTAGTTATCTCTACAATGATATTGGAGATTTAGAGAACTTTTTTGCTATATTGGATCCCCTTATTTAAGGGTAATTTATTATGACTTTTATATTAAATATGTCAATAATTATAGAGAGGTAAAATAAGAGTAGATTTGTAGTTTTTAATCCATCTAGGTATACTTATAGAGATTTATACCTTTATGGATTTTTATTATGGTAGATAAAAAAGTTGATAAGCTTGAAGTAGTGCAGAAGTATCAAGATAAAACTGTAGAAATGCAGGAAAAAGTTAAGGATATTGAAACAAAATCTGACCAAGAAAAGATTGAACTTTCTCAGGAGTTAGATTTGCTTTTGATGGATTTGAAGAAAGATGCAGATGTGTTAAAAGCACAGAATGATACTACTGAACAGTCAAAATTGCTTGGTTTTCAAACAGAGATTGAAAATGTGAAGACGAAAGTGGATACTTCTCCTGATGCTTCATCTCAATCTTCATCAAATTCTGAGGGAAATGAAGATAAGAATTTCTTTCAAAGAGCAGGAGAATCTATAAGTGAGACAACTAACAAAATAATTGATCGAGGGAAACAAAATTGGGATGACTGAACATGGGGAAAGGCAAAGGTTATAGGATCTGGAGCTGGGATTCTCTTAGCAGGAGTAGGAATTTACAAAGGGATAAAGAGCCTTTTTAAAAAGGATGAAAAAAAGGAAGAAGATTCAAAAAAGTTTTGGGAATCATGATGGTGAAATTTTCTAAAACGAACAGAGATTGGAACAGCCGCATATTATGTTTCTCATGGAGTATATACGGGGAAATGGGGTCTGAAAGAATTCTTTGACTGGAATAAAAAACAAAAAATTTCTTTTGAGGATGCTCTTCCTTTAGTACAAGGTAATTTAAATGGAATATCTGAAAAAGAATTGCTTCATAATATCGGACAGATTTCCTATGATGAAGTGTCTTCGGAGATTAGATCCTATGGGAAAGATGCAACAGGAAACTTTATTGGAACCAAGATTGATAAAGAAAACATGAAAATTGAGGGGATTGATAAAAAATTCTCAGATTATTCTCAGCTAATTTTTATGGCAAACTTTATTAATCATCTTAAAAGTAATTATATAGGAAAAGGAGCAAATGCTACACCTTTCGAAGAATGAAATAGGTGGACAGGAGATATTTATTTCCACCAGTGAGCCCATGCATCTGGAAATGGGAAAGAGAAAAGGATTGAAGTAATGAGTGGTGGATTGTTTTCCACATTAAGACAACATGTCCCTGATATTGATGGAGGACTGTTTTCGTCTAGATTCAAAGATTGATTTTGTTCATATCTCAATCAGTTAGCGTGCTGGGAAAAGCAATCTGCATGATACGACCATAATCAACAGCATCCAGAAAACCCAGTAAATCAAATCTCATTAGAGCTTCAAAAGGCTATCCAAAAGACAAAAGAAGAAGATAATCTTCAGTGAACGAGGTGAGAAATTAAAGCTATTCAGCACCCAGAGCATCCTGATAAGTATACTATCCAGTCTTGGAATTCTCATGAAGTAGAAATTATTACAAAACCTGAACTCAAAATAGTTGGATGTGATTTGCTGTTTTCTTCTTTTGAAGAATTGGTAAGGACTGCAAATTTTGTAAATAAAATGAAATGTGAATATGGAGGTAAGTGATCTACATCAGCTCCCTTTTCTATTGAGTCAGAGTTTTTATTTCGATCAGGGATGTTTGTGGATAGATCGGATCAGACATTAAAGGAGCATGTATTAACGAAGAAAACCCTTAAAGAAAAGTTTCCTACAATAGATAAGAAAGAGAATAGAAAGACTTTCTTAGATTATCTCAATACTTTGCCTGCAGAAGGAAACTTTACGGGCTGGAAGTAATTTATCTTTTGTTCTTTGATATGAGTCTTGATTCACTTCAACAAAGAAATCTCTCAATTAAGGAGGAGCTCAACGAGCTATCTTCAGTTATTGATATACATGAAAAGGAACAAAAGAAATCAGAATTAGAAAAAGATGCGAACTCTCTTAAAGATTCCCTTCAATCTAGAATTTCTCTTCTAGATAATAAAACAGATGAGGTATCTAAGGCAGAACTTCAGAGAACGAGAGAGCTTCTGCAAGAGACAGAAGAAAGCCTTTCTCAACTCTCAGATCTAAATGATATTGTGGAAGAGTCCTCGCTTCAAACATCAGAAGTTACTATGGATGTAGACCCAACGAAAGATACTTCTTCGAATGATCAAGAAACTCCTCAAGGAGAAGAAAAAAACTTTTTTCAAAAGGGGAAAGAGTGGATTGGAGAACAAGCGAGTGCTTTGGTTTCTGCAGAGGAGTGGAAAGAACATCCTGGTAAAAACCTTTTTCGTGTAGCATCTGGAGCTGGAGCTGTATATTTGGCATATAAAGGGATAAAAGGTATTCGAGATTGGGCATTTTGAGAGAAAAAAGAAAAGAAACAAAAAGAAAAAGATTCTTCTGATAATAAGGAGAAAGGATCGTGGTGGAAGAAGGCATTGACTTGGTTAGGAATTTGAGCAGGAGGAACTTATGTTGGGAGGTGATTAATTACAGGGAAATGGGATATTTTTGGACGGAATCCTTTCAGTAAAGAGAAAGAAGAATGAGCATGAAAAGAAACTGTTCCATGAACGGATATTGGTTCAAGAGGAAAGGAATATCTTACATTACCAGAAGCTGAATATGCAAAATATGAATCCTTATCCTGAGTAATTAACGACTATTATACAAGTGCTATTGGTGAAACTAATGGAAATTCTGGTATAGAGATTATGTTGGGAGATTCTCCTTTTGAAACAAAAGATAATAAAAAGATGTCAGGATTAGTTCCTTATGTTTTAAATGCTAGATATGCAAATGTGTGAGCGATGCTCCAAGAACAGGCTTTTATGTATGAAGTTGTAGGAACAGAAACAAACATCTTTCGATGAAAAATGAAAAACATGTGAGTTGATGCCCTAAAGACACTTCTATTACCTCTAGCATGAACGGTAGATGGAATTATACCGGCGTTCTTAGAATTTGATACAAAACAAAATCTTGATCAGCTTTTAGAAAAATTAAAATCGCTTCCCGAGTTAGAATGACATTTAAGGGCTGTATTTAGAAAATCTATCTCTGTGATGTCCTATTATCAGAGTAGAAAAAGAGCTCTAGATTATACATTAGCATGAGAATATTTAACAACTAATAATATAGATAACTTTTCTAGTCTCTCTGAGGAAAAAAAGAGGGAGAAGATAGAAAACTATCTCTCTGATGATACATGGTATAAAGAACATATTCAGCCTGAAGTTGATATATTCCTTTCGAAGACGCTGTATCAATCAGTTGATTATCTTAAAGAGAAAAATCTTTTCCATGGAGAGAAAGATCCCTTTGTTTCATGAGAAATGGATAAAATAGATTCGAGAAAGAATGATCTTTTATGAGTTGAAGATGAGGACGATGAATCAGTAGTTTTTCATATTGAGTCTGAACTTCATAATGGGAAGCTTTCAGAGAAAGGTAATAAGATGTTGGAAACTCTTTGTGGTGATTTTGAGGATGAAATTGATGGTTTTGGTAGATCTGCTTGGTATAAAAGATACTTACCTATTCTTTCTTATTTTGATTTTTGAGGACAAGATACTCTAGAAAAAATTCAACAAACAGGAGAATATGATGTTTTGGTTCAGAGATATAAAGAAACTATACAAACTATTTTGAAAAAGTCTCAAGAAGGAACTCTTACTTCTCAAGATTTAACATTGCTAGAACAAGATATTCAGGATTATTATATTTTTCAGAAGTCTTTGGTTACCTCTCAGTTGAATATGCAAGAAAGCAGAGATCAAAATGGGAATGTCATAGTAAAGTGGGTGTCCACAGTATATATTTCTTGAGAAACTTTAGTTTCTGGTATTAGTAGTGTATGGAATGGAGACGTCCGAGAAAAGGTAAAAGGCTGAGCAACAGTTGCGGGTGCTGCAGTATCTTTAGATGTCTTATTATATCCTATTAGACTAGGCTGGAATACTTTGCATCTCAGACCGACAAGACTGCCTGTTGGAGTAAAACAGGTCTGGAGTCTGTGAAAATACGCTCTTAATGTTTCCGGGAAGTCTATCTGAAAAGGCGTATTAAGATCAACAGCAGACTATCTTCCTTCCAAACTTACACAGTATGCATTTAATGAAAATACGTTGAGAATAGCTCTCTGTAAATGAGATATTTCACTAGAAACAGCTGCAAAGATTGCCAAACAAAAAGGTCTAAAGATAACAGCACATCCCAACTCTCCCGTAATCTCAAGTGTTGAAGATGTATTAGAACATGTGCTGGGAAAATCAAGAGCAGACTACAAACAAATAGCTTCTCTCTTGGAAAAATATGGAGATAATCCAAAGCTGTATTCAATGGTTTTTGAGGGATCTTATGATAATAGAAAACTATTTCGTCCTAAAGACCGGTTTAAATTAGATAAAACAAAAGTAAAGTTTACTCTTAATGAGTGAAATATACAAGCATTGAGAAATATTTCTACAAAGATGGATTCTTTAATTAGTCCTATAGAAAGGGAGGTCTTCCAGTCTTTAATGATGAAAACGAAAGATTTATCTCAGGCGGAAAGGATTATACAGTTGGGGATAGATCCTAAATACCTCTCTCTTTTCGATGGAACTTGAGTATCTTCCAAGAAATTTTGATCGTATATAGCAAAATATTGAGGAAAACTTGATACGGAGAGTCGAACATCTTTACAGAAGTTTTTATTAGATGCAAAAAATGCAAACAAAATAGGAAATAATCCTGCTTTATTTATTCGTAATAGTTTTAGAAATATTGATCATTTAAAAGGGAATTTTTCATTACAGCAGGTTGATGATCTAAAGTTAAACTCTTCAAAACGAACAAGAATTGCGGAAACAACAAAAACCAATACTTCGAAGATGCTTCATTCACTGGAGAATGTAGCAAAGAATAGTAGATTCAAGCCTTTCCATACCTCTATCTCTAATCAAATCTCTTCTCTTAAAGATTTTTCAAAAACAATAACTCCTGATTCTATGAAAGCACTCCAGTCTATGGAAAAATTTTCTGGAATATCTGGATTTGCACATATGGGATCAGAAGGAGTACAGGTATTGTCAAAGGTGAACGTCTTATTACAGCAGAAAGGAAACGGTGAAATACTTCTGAAGGCATTACAAAATACCAGATCTCTTTCCCAAATTAGTGATGAGTTATTGAAGGCAGGATTATCAGCAGATGAAATAGCTAAGATCCCACAAGATGTGTTAGCAAAGATGGGAAATGTAAAGCATGGGAAGCAAATTAGAGATATAGTAAGTTATGGTGCTCATTATGAATCGGTAGGAACAGTAAAAAAATTACTTACTAATCCAGCAATGAAATATGCTGGAAGAGTGGTGGGAAGAGCACTTATTATTGGAGATGCTGCTTTGAATATCTATAATTTTTCTGAAAAGTATTCTGAAGCGCAGGAGATAAAGCAATATAATTTAGAAAGAGGAGAATGGAGAGAAGATCAATCTTACTTTGAACTAACAACAGGAGGAGTTTGAGTTGTTGCAGGTGCTTGTATGTTCATCCCTGGTGCTGGGTGGGTAGCTGGTGGAGTGCTTTTTGCTGCTATGGGAGTACAAGCATTAGGGAATAAATATTACGAAGATATAGATAAGTTTAAACAGAATTATACAGATTTCACCCGCAAAAGTCTTCCAGCAATTAAACAAGAATTAGTCAGCATAAACGGGCGAGGACAATGAATAGATCATACTTTCTTAGATAAAATGATCCCATCATCAGCTGAAAAAAAACGTTTATGACTAACTCCTACTACGACGGATGCGGTTAAAGCTTTGATTTATTTAGAAGAATCTCAAAATTATCCGTTCTCCTATTATGATTTAAATGATCCTAAGGTGTTGAATGATCCAGAACTCAAAAATCTGGTAGAAAGCCATAAAAAGCTTGTGAATGAGAAAACAGAGAAAAGGTTTGCTTATATTAAGAAAACATATATCAATAAAGATTTACCATTAGTGGATAAAGTAAAGTATTCTCATAATGCAGCACTTTCATCTCTAGATAATCTGTTGCAAGAGTCTTCTGTCCATGAAATACTACTGAATGATGAACATTATGAAAACAAATATGATATTGATACTTACAAAAAGCAGCGTTCAGAAAATCTTATGAAAACAAATCCTATGTTTTATGGAAATTTGGAATCATTGTTTGATAACCGCTATAGAGAGTTATTTCTTCTGTATGCCCAACTTCCTTACTATCAATCAAAATTACATGAATTCCCACCAGAACAACAGGAAGAATACTCAGCATTAGAAACAAACATCAATTTCTTTGAAGACTACATGCAATATAAAATGTTAGGAAAGCCATTGTCATCATGGCCAAAAGTTGATTTAGACCCAGATGCCATAGATTATAATCACTTGGATAGTCTTTTAAGAGATTTCCTAGTTGCTCCTACCTCCTTACAGGTAGCAGAATTAAAGGATAGGGCAAATTTTCTTACAGATCTGCAGTTTCAAGAAAAATATAACATATCTCCTAATCTTGGACAAAATATATTATTTGAGATAGCATGAACCCTGAATTATACAGGAGAAAATGATTTAGATCAGTTGAAAATGTTCTACTCAGAGTCACAAAGAAACATCCATGGAATTTATTTTGCAGAAAAAGATCAAAAGCGATATCTGAATGAGATAAATGGAAGAGATAATGTTTTTGCGACTGATACCGAACTCAACTCTGTTGAGAGAATTTCTTATATGCAGACTAAGATAAAAGATGCTAGAGATAGTTTTTGGACAGGAAGGATGATAGCAGAATCTAAAACAACAAATACTGAACTATTAAATAAGTTTATAGCAATAGTAGACGAGAATCTCTCTTTAAGAAATAATAAAGAAGAAATAAGAACAGAACTAAGAAACTATATATTCCAGCACTCTCAGCAAGAAGAGTATATAAAACTGCCTTTAGATATGATGATAAAAGGAACAAAATCCTGAATCTCTTGATTGGCAGCATGTACCTATGTAGTAAAGAGTTGAAAAATCTATTATAAGACAACACTTGATGGGATAAAATCCGAATTATAGTATATATTTTATAATTGTTACATATAAACAATGGCAATCGAAAAATTTAATGAAATGGTATCAAATGCTTCAGAAGCTCTATCCGGTATAGGATCAGCTTTTGAAAAGATTTCTCCCTTAGTGGGGAAAGTTATTGGGATAGAAGAGCAATCAGAAGATGCCCTGGTAAACGCTAAGAAAGAAATCATTACCTACAAAGTAGACGAATTAGCTAATGCAGGAAAATTATCCGCTTTATCTTTATTTTCTGAAGATCCTGAATCTGCAAAAAAAGAGCTTTCAGATTATCTTAGTTGAGAAGATGCTTTTTCACTTAATATGGCTTTATATGTGAAAACATCAAAGGAAATAGAGATATTTAAAAATCAATTAGCTATGGTTAAAGATGAAGAAGATTTGAATAAACTGAAAGAAAGTGTTATGGGCTCATCTTTACCATCAGCATCAGAGTCCCCTTCTCCATCACAACAACCTTCACCAACCCCAGAAGTGGCTGTAGCAACTACCGCTACTACAGTTGCTGCTTGATCTACAATTATAAATACTTCTCCCGCTCCATCTTCTAGAGAAACAATATCAGTCTCATCTCCTTTAGAGATAAAAAAACTTTTTGATGAACTGTCTGGAAAAGAGAAACCAGATATAGAGCCATTTACTTTTGCTATGCAATGATATCAAAAACTTCAATCTGATTTAAAGAATTCTGATTATATAACAGTAGTAGACTACTCAAAATCAAATACTAAAAATAGATTTTATGTGATTAATCTGAAGGAGAAGAAAGTAGAATATGCTGTTCCTGTAGGACATGGAAAAAAATCTTGAGGTGAATTTGCCTCCTCCTTTTCAGATCAATTATGAAGTAATAAAACAAGTTTGGGATTTTATAGAACACCAGATGAAATAACAAAAGCCAAAAGCAAGAGTCGAAGTGGGTTATTATTACATGGGATTGAAGAATCAAATGATCAAGCGAAGAAGCGTGGAATATTTATCCATCCATGAGGCGTTAATCATAGTGAATGATGTTTTACTTTACCAAAAGATGCAAGTGCTATTATGAATAATCTGAAGGGAGATTCCTTAGTCTTTGCTTATTATCCAGATAAGAATTATTTAGCACAGTCAAACTTTATAGATAATAGTACTATAAAGGACTCTAGAATGGTAGCCTAACCTAAATTCCACACCTTATATTCCACATTCTCTCTAGGAGCTTGGATTCCCTCTGCGATATAGCGGCGGAACCAAGTTCTTTGTTTTTTTGCTAAATAATGGGTATTCCTCCTCAACTCTTCCTCCATCTTCTCTTGGTCATAGTTCCTTTCCAAATACCCAACGACTTCCTTATATCAGATTCCCTGCATTGATTGTAAGTCTTTACTATATCCTTCATCAAGCAATCCTTGTACCTCTTCTATGAGTCAGCCTTTCAACATTTCTTTAATTCTTGCATTAATCCTTTTGTTTGTCTCCTCTTTTTCCCTCCAGAGTCCAAGCATGAGTAGGGGATGTATCACTTTTTGTTGCTGAAAATTTTCCGTCTTCGTCATTCCCGTACCATGAAAAATTTCTAAGGCTCTGATGAGATATCTATGGGAATTAGGGTGGAGTTTCTGAGCCTCTTCAGGATCAATTTTCATTAACTCCTCATAGAGATATCCAGCTTTTTCATCTTCTTTTGCTTGCAATTGTTCTCTTAGTTCGGGATTAGGGGGACATTCCGGCATAGAAAAATTTTTATAAATAGTATCAATATAAAGTCCAGTTCCTCAGACAACGATAGGAATCCTATTTCTTTGTAATATCCCTTCAATAGCCCTTTCAGTGCCATCCTTTCGTTGTCCCGCAGTATAAGAATCTTCAGGATTTACTATATCAATCTGATGATGAGGAATTTTTGCTCTAATTTCTGCAGGAATCTTATCTGTTCCAATATCCATTTTTCTAAAAATCTGCCTACTATCGGCAGAAATTATTTCTGTATCAAAAAAATCTGAAAGCAAGACAGAGAGTTTGCTTTTCCCCGTTGCTGTAGCTCATCGAATAATAATAGTTCCATCAGCATATTTCATCAGAAATTCTTCACAGATTTTTTGCGCCTCAGGGAGAATATCCTGGAAATCCATAGGAGGAAATTAATTAATTAAACCATATGCTTCCGGCCAAAAGAAAGGATTATAGGAACATCTATAACTCTCGCACCAAATACTTCCAATCTTTTGTTCGCCATTTTCTGTTCTGATCTTTATTTTCCAGAGCTCATCAAATTCTTGTGTTTGATCAGAAGTTTCTAACGTATAAGTAAGCATATATTCATATTCTTTCGTCCCTGAATCACTCGTATCAATTAGAGAGATATTGGTGGGTTGAATCTTATTGCCACGAATATTATCAATAAACGGAGAGATTTTATAATTTGAGAAAATACTTCTAATATTGCTAGAATTTTTCATTGGGGTATCAAATAGATTTCTTAATCCTTCTATATCCTTTGCGGAAACTAAACTATAAAAATTTTGGATGAGTGCAATATTTTGATAATCCTCATCTGTAACAGTGCTCTCTACGCTACCTAATAGAGTGAGAGAATCATTTTCCGTTCATGCAGTAGTGTCTTCTTCGTTTTCAAAAAGAGGGAAAATGGTTTCTTCTTGGTTTGAAGAAAGAATACCCTCATTTGTTCCCATATTCTGAGTAGGGGTAAGGCTAGATTGATTAGAGGTAGTTAATTGAGGAAATAATAATGCTTGATAAAGAGAAATACAAAAAAGGAGGAGTGATGCACCAAAGAAAATCCAAACCCACACAGGAATCTTCTTGGTAACTTTTTTGGGAGAAGAGGGAAGGGTTCTTTCTTGTTGAATAGCTGCAAGAGCTACTTTACTAATAAATTCTTCTTTCTTTCTAGTTTGCTCAGTAGATAATTTCTTTACAGAAGTTTTTGAAATGCTTTCCTTTTTAGTTGTTGTGTTTTTTTGAGAAACTGGTTTTTTCACGGGTACTTTCTTTACGGTTTTCTTAGTACTACTCGCGGCAGAAGCAGTAAAAGAATTCTTTTTAGCAGGGATTTTCTTTGTGTTGCTCTTTTCTTTTGGCATGGATTCAAAAGTAGAGAAATAAAATTTCTACCCTAGCTATATAGTTTTCATTCTAACTTTCAATATAAAAAAGCAGAACTCTTTTGAGAGAACTGCTTCTTATTATTTTCTTTTACCGAATTATCTATTTCTTGAAGTATATTGTAACCAAACTAAGAAGGCATCTTTAAATTCATCAAAGTCACTAAACTTTCTACTACTTCTATCATTCACTACATCTTGCATATTTGTGTAAAAATTTGCAGAAAGCGTACTCCAATAGGTATCGTTTCTTAGTTTAATAGACTGTCTTTTTAATTGACTAACAACATCGTTCCATACCTTAGCAACAGCTTTCACCTTCTTTAATTCAGAAGTGCTAAATCCATCAACATCACTGTCATTATCATCGTTGCTACTAGATCCCCCTACATTAAATTGCACATAATCTTCATTTCCATCTTTGTCTTCTACATACACTCTGTAAGTCAGATTCTTTTTGAATCTTAAGATATTTTTAAATTCAACACTTCCTCTATCAGAAGAACTCATGGTATACCCATTTCTAATATAATTATAATATTTACTATCATAACTATCATTCGTTTCATAGTAAGATGACGAAGTTGTGGTCCTCCAAGTAGACCCATCCTTATATTTAATAGTAAACTCAATATCTCCTCTATAAGAAGAATCAGTTTCTACAGTAAGATTAACCCACTGAGAGGTAGAAGGAGAAGATCTATTAGAAGAAATAGAGATATCATCACTAGTACTTGAAGAAGAGGTATCTACATTGAAAGAAACATAATCTTCGTTTCCATCATCATCTTCAACATAGAGTCTATAATACCCAGATCTATTGAATTTAATAGCACTAGAGAAGGTAACAGACCCCTTATCAGAAGAAGTGAACTTATATCCATCAGAAATCTCATCATCAGCGGTAAAGTAAGAAGATGAAGTAACAGTAGACCAACTAGAAGAAGAGGAAGACCTATACTGCACAGAGAATTCAACATATCCTCTATAAGAAGAATCAGTTTCTACAGTAACATTATTCCATTGAGAAATAGAAGGAGAAGATCTATTAGAAGAAATAGAGATATCATCACTAGTACTAGAAGAAGAGATATCTACATTAAAAGAAACATAGTCTTCGTTTCCATCATCATCTTCAACATAGAGTCTATAGTATCCAGATCTATTGAATTTGATAAAGCTAGAAAGGGTAACAGATCCTCTATCAGAAGAGGTAAATTTGTATCCGTTAGTGAAAGTAGAAGAAGGACTAGCAGTAAAGTAAGAAGATGAAGTAACGGTAGACCAACTGGAAGAAGAGGAAGACCTATACTGCACAGAGAATTCAACATATCCTCTATAAGAAGAATCAGTTTCTATAGTAATAGTACTCCATTGAGAAGTAGAAGGAGAAGATCTATTAGAAGAAATAGAGATATCATCACTAGTACCTGAAGAAGAGGTATCTACATTAAAAGAAACATAATCTTCGTTTCCATCATCATCTTCAACATAAAGTCTATAGTATCCAGATCTATTGAATTTAATAGCACTAGAGAAGGTAACAGACCCCTTATCAGAAGAAGTGAACTTATATCCATCAGAAATCTCATCATCAGCGGTAAAGTAAGAAGATGAAGTAACGGTAGACCAACTAGAAGAAGAGGAAGATCTATACTGCACAGAGAATTCAACATATCCTCTATAAGAAGAATCAGTTTCTACAGTAAGATTAACCCACTGAGAAGTAGAAGGTGAAGATCTGTTAGAAGAGATGGAAATATCATCATTAGAAGATGATGAAGATGAGGAACTTCCGCCCCATGATCCATTTTTAAAGTTGAAATTATTTTCTTTTACGGTGTAGTATCTGTTATCGTATCTTACATAGAGTTTTACTTTTTCTGTACTACTAGAGCTATAAGAAAAGTAGCCATTACATGCTCAGAGATCCTCCAACCTATCGTTGGGCAATAGAATCTCACATCTAAGACTTGAATTTCTATCGATATTGCTTGCTTCTAGTGAAGCAGTATATCTGCTTCCATTTTTATCTAAAGCAATACAAACACTATCCCCATTGTCAAATTTAACAGTAAGACAGTCTGCCGAAGCGGCATTAGCTGTTCCAAGGACAACAGCAATTACTCCTAAGAGGAGCCCAAAAATTTTCTTCATAGTATCTGTGGATAAAGAATAAAGATTTTTACTACACTGATTTTTAACTATTTATACATAAAAGTCAAATGCTTTTATTACAAAATGGCTTATGCATTTTCCTCTCCTATTCAAGGTACAGAAATATATGCTGATTGCTAGTTAATTCCTCTCCATTTCTCCAAAATGATCTTGAACCAAACTGCATACTTCTCAGGTGAATTTTGAAGCTCCTGATCTAGCTCCTCAAGGGAAACTCGCTTATAGTTCACTACTTCCTCTGGATTAGGAAGTACTTCTCCGTCATAGTTTCCGACCAAGACATGGTCAAACTCATGCTCCGTGAGACCGTTATCAAATTCTGCCTTATAGACAAAGTGAAACTTTTCTTCTAAAGGACAATCAAAACCGAGCTCCTCTTGGAGCCTTCTATGAGCAGCATCTAAAGTGGATTCTCCCTGTCTCTGATGCGAGCAGCAAGCATTTGCCCGGATCCCAGGACAGTGATATTTATCAAGTGCTCTCTGCTGAATGAGCAGTTCATTTTTTGAGTTAAAGATCAGAATAGAAAAACATCTATGAAGTAACGCTTTCTGATGAGCTTCGAGCTTTTTCATAGTTCAGAGTTCTTGATCTTGCTCATTTACGAGGATGACATATTCTGGCATAAGTACTCTTCAGCAGAAATAAAATTGTTATTAGTTCTTCTCCAAAAAGTTCAACACTTCATGACTATGAAAATCCGCCTGTTTCGTGATCAGCTTTGAAAGTTTTTTAAGATCAGAAAAGTCTGGCTCTTTGACTAGGATAATCTTTAACTCTGCATATCTTGGCTTCTTGGTTAATGTTTTATTTCGCGGAGTATCTTTGAGAAGAGATCGGTATTCGTTTTGGACATCAGCATTTTGTCCCATTAATCGAAGCTCAAAGCACAGCTCCTTATGATTGAGAACAATCCCAAAGCGTAATTTTCTCGCTTTCAAAAAATCATTCACCAAAGGAAAATACGTGAAATCCATATATCCAGGAGACACATTCCCAATGCTATAATGCTGCGTAGTCGCTTTGGCATAAAACGCTGCGAGCTCTCTCACATAATGGAGCAAACTACAATAGGTTTTTTGAAGAGGCGTTTCCGCGAGTTGCTGTTTATAAAGAGGAAGATACTCTTGCCATTTTGTCATGAGAGAAGAAGAAAAGAGATAAAATTTGTCATTAACTTTCTGTCCTTGCGAGCTTTCACCGCGCCCGTATTCAGTGGGAAAGCAATCTAGAAAACCCTGTCATTCTGAAGCGAAGCTGAAGAATCCAGATAAAAAAGGAAATTTAAACATAGATCCTTCGTTGCACTCAGGATGACTCTTGTCATTGCGAGCTTGCGAAGCAATCCAGATAGAAAAGGGAATCCTTATATAGCTCTGAATGGCATAACAGCAACACTCTTTTCAACTTTTATTCTTTTTCTCTTCCTTAATTCAACGCCGCAGCATTGTTGATCTGCACCTGCAAAGCACCGAGCTCTTCCATATCTGCTTGAGGACCAGAGGCGGTAGAAAATCCTACTTCAGTCCTATCTGCATAAAGAGGGTAGAGCTTTACATGGAGATGAGGAACTTCTAATCCTTCTAGCACCATTGCTACTCTAGGGACAGCCAACCCCTTTTTCAAAAGTTCTACAACTTCTTTTGTGGCAGAAAGCAAAGGCTCGTATATCTCTGTATCCAAAACGAACAAATCTGAGTCATAATGCTTTTTCGGGATAAGAAGAGTCTGTCCTTTCGTATTTGGAGCAATATCCAAAAATGCAAGAAATTCTTCATTTTCCCAAATCTTGAAACAGGGAAGCTTTCCTTCCACGATTTTACAAAAGATACAATCGGTCATACTAATACAAAAGAAAAGATAAAACTAACAAATAAATACAGAAAGATTTGAAGATTCAAAGATGTGTTTGGCTTGTCCTTGTTGTTCCTGAGACAGAGCTAAAAAGCTGACTGCATCCAAGATAAGAATACTTCCTTCCGCAAAAGTGTTCTCCTCTGAAAGTGTTTCTAAAAAATGCCAAGAAGAATCACTTGCTTGTAGTAAGAGAGGAGTAGTACTAGAGATGTCTCCTGCTGATAAAAATTCTTCTACGGAGATATGAGTATGCAATAAATCAGAAAATGCTTGAAAAGCAAATCCTAATCTATGGTAGAGCATCAGATTTTTTTGAGGATATTGTTCAAGATAGCTCGCAATCTCCAGAAACTTCTCTTTTCCCTCTACAGACAAGAAGTCCAAAAGCATATCAAAGTATTGAAGCATTAATACTGAGGAATAAAAGAATAAATCTGATCGTTTTGTTCAGGAGAGAGCTCAAAATGATCAAGAATACTGGTAATAAAGGAATTAATCATCATCTTCTTCGCAGTAGAAGCAGAGAGTCCCTTGCTTTGCATATAGAAGAGTTTCTCCTTATCAACTCTATGAAGCTTGGCTGCATGAGAAGCCTTTACATCAGGGGAGGATACATTCAGAATGGGCTTCAGCGTTACAGAACTGTTTTCTCCAAGGAGTAATACCTCTTCCAGAAGATGTCCAGAAACTTTTTCTACATCAGCAAGAATATTGATAGAACCATCAAGTGAAGTAGTAGCCTTGTTAGGTTGGATTGCAACTAAACGCACATGAATCTCAGAGAAAGAATCTTTCAGAATCGTGGTTACCTTAAGTTGAGAAAGCTGATCCTCATCTGCGCAGACAAAGGCAAAGAAATTAGCATTTACTTTCTCTTTCTGAGTCTGAAGCGTAATATCAAGGTCACTAGATTTTAAAAATATCGCATATGTAAGATCCGCCTGTTCATCTAAATTGATCGTTAAAGTCTGTGTGGTATTCTCAAAACAGTCGATCCTAGAAATATGTTGATTAATGAGATAACTCTTCTCTTGCGGATTATAAAATAATTCTGTCATACTATCTAGTATCTAGTAATTAAAATTCTGGTTGAATGAAACCGTATTCTCCTTGTACTTCTTCATACCCGTTAATATTCCCCTCAAAGAATACATCCAAGTCACTATAAAAACTCTCTTCAAAACTTTGTTCTCACAGAGAGGTAGAAATTTCTTCCTGTGTTTGTCCTCCAAGAGAAGTGTTCCCAGAAAGAAGGGTATCTGAGACATTTGTAGAGGGTCTAGAAGAGAAAAAGAGATAGAGGGTAATAGCGATGAAAATAATAACTACCGTCATTCATACAAAAAAGATATTTTTTTTCATCTCACAAAAAATACAAGCTAAAGTAGCCAGAGTATAGAAATTATATCTTACTTATCAAATGAAAAATATACCTTTTATAAGACTGAATCTTGGTAAGCATAAGAGAGTATATTATACTCTTGTGTACTATAGACAGAAATTCATTCTTTATGCCAAAGCACAAATTCTTTAATTCCTACATCTAGAGCCATTTTACTACAGATCGTGCAATAAGGATTCGCCGCATAACTCCTCTCTCCTTTTTCATCTAAACGAAGAAAATAAAGCCTTGAATTGATGATTTTATCAGGATGTTTCCTTAGGGCATCCATAATCGCTCTTTGTTCAGCATGAATACAGCAAGTTTTATCGGTAACCTTCCTATGGTAACTGTCTTTACTACAGAGGCATCTCCTTTGTGTCTCAAGTTCTGCAGGGGGAGTATTAATTCACGCTCAGATAATATCTCAGTCTTTAACAATAATGGACCCACAACGGGAACGTTTACAAGTAGCTTTCTGAGCAAGTTCAACACAATAAAACAGATATTCTCTGGCTTCTTGTTCTTCTCTATGTTGTAAAATAATCATCAGTATCATATCAGAGATATAAAGGGTATTATCCCGCATTTAATGCACACATTCCAGTTCCCAACTCCTGAAGTTGTAATGCCCCTGTATTGAGATAACGCTCATTAATGAGAGAAAAATGATGTTCTTTCATGAGCTTTACAAATCACTTCAAGAGGGAATTATGAGAGCTTATCTTATCTATCTTTCCTGCTCTCACTGCTTCCAGTGTTACAAAATCATCTTCAGCATTTCTGCCCTTCTGATTCCCTTGCTGTAAATCGCCACACAGAAGGAGGTTATGCTGTTGAAAAAACTCTGTATCAAGAGAAGAGAGAACCCCATCACAATCTTCTTCCCTCAAGACAAGGACAGAAACTTGTTCAATATTTTGGATAACAATAAGATAAGATAACAAAAGAGAAAATCACTCAGGATAGTCAATATCCACTTCTCCTTTTGTATCTATGGTAGAAAATACAAAATGTTCAGAAGTAAGTCTCCTTCCCAAGATAGGAAATTCCCCAATATTGAGAAATCAGTTTTTTTGTCCTTCTAATACAATAAGAGTAGATCTCGTGGGAGAGATATGCCAAAGTCCGTTCGCAATAATCCCCTCAGATACAAAATTAAAATGCTTAGGAAGAAAGGCGAGTGGTCAGAAATTTTTATTTGAATAAAAATGCTGAGCAGCAAGGGCAATCTGCATACATTGTTCAAATCTTGCTTGAGGATCAAAAATCTCTTGCATTATATTCTCAGTATAAATTTCTATGCCTATTCATACCAGCATATATTATTTACCATTCTCTGTTTGCTTTCTACTTTTTTTCTTTCATATCTGGGAAATGTCTCATTACTTGCAAAACAAACCTATCCGCGAGTCTATACCTTTTTTCTCGTTCATCAGCAGACATAAAGACAATAGAAATATTTTCAATAAAAAAATCTCTAAAAATATCAGAAATCTGCTGTTTCAATGCATCAATCTGCTGCTTCTCCATATGTTTATAGATAATGATCATGTCCATATCTAGCGGAATCCCAAACCTCTTCCCCCAGAAATACCTATCAATCATAATCGAATAAGAATCAAAGAGATCAATCAGACTTGTTTTGAGCGCAGTAAAAAAGAAATCTTTAAACAACTCATAATGCTGTGGAGCTATACTAATAGAGAAACCTGCACTGTCTTCCTTATTTACCAAGAGCACTTTTGATTCTTCAAGCGAGTCTACCTGTTTTTTGATCGCAGGAAAGGTCCACTCTAGTTCTCCTTCTAATGCTCTCATAGAAACTCCCTGTCTTCTAAAGAGGAGATATTTTAAGATATCAACTTTTGCCTTACTTCCAAAGAGTTTTTCAAGGTTCATTGTGGACGAGCGAGATAAAGTATCTCCTTCTATATAAAAATCTGGATGTCAAATACAAGGAGAGAATATAAGTCCTTGAAAAACAATATAAGAAGCCTTGCCAAGAAGGAAAAAAATTTAAGTTTAATAAAATAAAAAAAACTACCCATTTTGAGTAGCTTTTTTAGGCAAGAAAAACTCCTCTATTTCTTTTTGGGTTTTTTGTTAGGGGCAACTAACAATCCCGCGGACTGAAGTTGTTCATACTGCCAAAGCATAGCCTCCGCCGTTTCCTTGGAATAGATCGGGGGTTTTGTAGAAGCAATACTTCTAAGCTCTGTACCAGAATCGTTGTCTTCTGGTAATAATTCCTGTGTTTCAAACACTCCTCCGTCCTTTTTGTAATAAGGAATGAAGCTATCCCTTCCTCCATATAGTATAGCACTTTCAGAAGGAGATAATAAGGCAGATATCAGATTATCAACCCTTTCTACCCATACCTTATTATCATCTTTTGAATCTAATAGAGGAAGAATTACATCATGCACCCTTAACAGAGGCAAGATCATTTGGCGCCGAAAGCCAAATGGAAAGGTGTTTGATTTTGATACTTCCGTACTTACTCCTAACAGAATTACTACCCTTTGGTGGCGGTTCTGAATTGTCTTTATCATATTTCTATGACTTTCTGTGAGGTAGGGAACCTGCATTCTTGCAATAATGGTTCCGATGCTTGTTCTGTTTTTAAACAATGTGTTCATTTTCCTTTATTTTAAAATTTGTATTCTGTGTATTTATTTTATGTTAAATAATATAGACAATTCACTGGGAAAGTCAACCAAGAAGTTACTATGCTATGAATTCTCTCTTCTTCTCCTCCCAAAACTCTCCCTGTCTAGTAAGGAGTTTTGCATCTTTCTCGTTTGCAAGAAAATGTTTCACAGATTCTTCCAGAAAAATAGTATTTTGACTGCCTTTGAAGACGAGTAGAGGAGGAGCTATTTTTCTCCCCTGAGAGGGGGAGGTCCCGCTTCAGCGGGAGAGGGGGTTTTTAGCAGGAAGGTTTTTCAACAATTGTTCAATCTCGCTATTCAGACTTTTAAGATTGTTTGCGACGAAGAACTTAGAGCTATCAAATCAGCATTTTTCTATCTCATCGGCGAGATATTTTTTCATCGAATCTCCAAGGAGGAAGAGTTTATCCGCTGACTGAGAAACATATCCTGCGAGCAGTCTATGCTCTTTCTCAGTTAAATCTCCGAGCTCTCTCATATCTCCAAGAATAAGTCGGATTTCAGAAGCTGGGAAAAGCGCATTGCGGATAGTGAGCACGGTATCAATAGTCTTTCTCATGCTGAGGGGACTTGCGTTATAGGTGGAATCAAAGATGATGGAATCATATTTCCCTGCGAAGATAGAAAGACGACCAGGTTGGAGTTGGTAATTGAGTTCTATCTTGTCATTCTGAGCAAAACGAAGTGCATGCGAAGAATCCAGATTTTTGTCCTTTTCCTTAGACTGGATCCTTCACTTCGTTCAGGATGACAAGGTTAAAGATTGATAAGCGAGGGTTTCAGCAACGGCGAACGCTACTCCGATATAGCCATAATTTGCCTTTCCGATCAGATTGGTAATGATTTGATATTTTTTGCCTTTGATATCGAGTGTGAAAGCTGATTTGATTTCATGAGAAGCCCCTCCGAGGATGAACTCACTCTCTGAAAAAGAAATATCTGCATCTTCATCATAGCCTTTGGTTTGATAGGTTAGTTTGTCCACTTCGATGCGAGGAAGGAGTTCCATCGCATAGTTATCATCATGATTGAGAAAGACGAGCTCTTTAGTATGGAGAGCCATTTTGACTTCTTCTTTAGCGATTTCGGCAGGGGAACCAAACTGCTCACTATGCACCGCGTCAATAGCAGTAAATACTCCGATATCAGGATGTGCGACCTTGAGAATGAAATCCATTTCTCCTGGACGGTCAATTCCATATTCGAGGACAACGATATCGTATTCCTTCTTTCCAAAACATCAGCGGAAAAAGCTGATCCAAAATGTTTTGAACATACATCGAAGAGAAGGCGTTCGCTCTTCGATTTTCAATACAGAGAGAGAAAGTCCGAGCTCTCCATTAAAGTTCTTTGGGGAAGTGTAGATCTTGAGATTAGGAAAATACTGTTCTAATGTCTGGTAAATGATCATGCGACAAGAGGTCTTTCCTACACTTCCATTGATGCCGATAACTTTTGGTTTGTGGCGTGAGAGATGGCGATGTGCAAAGAAAATAAGGATACGATAATAGATGAGCAAGACTTTCTGTTTCATAGGGATCATGCATGATAAAGTCAGAATTATTTTTTCTTTGGGGTTTTGGAAGTTTTTGTTGAGAGAGGCTTTTTAGGTTCTTCGGAAAATTCGTCTTCTCCCTTTTCAGGAACTTTGAAGACAATAGAGAGAATCACCGCCAGAGGAACGGCTAAGACCACTCCATAGAATCCCATAATTAATCCTCCAAAGAGCATACTCAGAAATACGAGTAAGGGATTGAGTCCAAGCGTTTTATTCATTACTACAGGGACGAGAATTTTTTCTTCAAATTGCTGGATACAAATATAAAGAATTCCAACAGCAAGTACTCCTTTCCGTCCTGCAGATACCAGCGCTAACAATACTGCTGGAATTGCTCCAAGCCAAGGTCCAAGATACGGAATAATCTCAAAGAGCCCTGCAAGTAGTGCAAGTTCTCCTTTCTGAGGAATAGAAATACCAATGATTTCTAAGAGCGAAAGTCCGAGCAAAGAGGCAATCCCAATAAATACACACAAAAGGAACTGAGATTTGAGCCAAGCAGAGATTCCACCGTATACATCATCAATCTTTTGCTTACTATTTTTGATATTTCTTAAGAGATATTTTCATGCATATTTTACATCGTAATGAGAAAGAGAGAAGAAAACACAAAGTGTGAAAAGGATCACTAAGTTAAAAACAAAAGAGAAGATTCCACCGAAAAAATTCATGGCATAATTCCCTAGAATTTTGAGATATCAGCTAGAAGTATTGATAATATTCCCTAGATTATCAGAGATGCTCTGTAAGAGTGTTGCAGAGGAAGTTTTATTAATGTATTGGAGAAGATTCTCTTTGAAAAATTCAGGTAATCGAGAAATCTGATTAATATATCCATCAATTCCTAAAGTAAGGATTTCGCTATGAATCCCTTGCAAAGCGCTGATCCCCATCTGTAAAATCTGTGATCCCCAAGAGAGTAAAAACGGAATAATAATAAAGAATCCTGAAAGGAGAAAAAGAATCAATAACAGATAAGAAATCAGGATAGAAAGGCCTCTACTTTTTATTAGCCTTTGAAAAAAGAGTACCAATCCCTCAAGCGCAAGCGACATAATAAAAGCCGCTACTACCATAAAGATCATCGAGAGATTATTGAAGAAAATATATCCTACAAACACCATCAAGAGCGCAATCCCCCAAAAGATAAACATTCTCTTGGAGTTGAAAACTTTTCTTTCTTCAAGTGCCTGCTTCTCAACAACAAGATGATCACTTGGTAAGTCCATACTTGGTTTTGGGAATTTTTTATCCCATCGTTTATTTACTCTCGCCTTTCGTGCATCCACATTTCCGCGAAGTTCGAGCTTAGTCTTTTGTGATTGTTCTTTTACTTTCTTGAGCATAAGAAGGATTGTAAGGATCTAAAGGAATAGGCAAATTCTTTGTCAATATAATCAATAAGTTCTAAGGTCTTCTTTTCTTCAAGGAGCTTTTGAAAAGGTACCAAGCTATCCTTATTGAGAGTAATAAAAAGTTTATAAAATTGATTTCAAATCGCAAGCTCTGTATACTTTTGATCTCTAATAAGATTCATGACCTGCCTTTTAATGAAGTTTCTCTTGGTTGCATGTTTGCTAAGCTTGATCGTCACATGGAAAGAAAACTGATTGAATTGATTATTCGGGTATTGCTTCACATAGAAGAAAGCAAAACTTCCCTTCACAAAATACTGTCTCTTTCTGGTGAGATAACGGACATCTTTGGATCTGAGACGTAGGGAATGCTTGAGCACTGGGAATGTGTAAGATAAAACTGACTTCTCAATACAGAAATCAAACTTTTTTGCAAGAGAAAGAAATTTATTCTTTTGGATTTCTTTCTGATACAATATCGTATTGCTGTAATTTTTGTTCTCTACCTGTATGCAAATTACCTCAAGAATTGTAGTTCAAACATTTCCCAGTTTTCTGGTGCCAAACTCCTCATGCGTTTCCAGAGATTAATCCATTGAAGAGTTTTTCTCCTTCGATTATTTGATCATCAACCGTAATATCAATTCACAATAGATTACATAATTCTGCCTTATAATAAAAAATTACTTCATCTTGAGGAAGTGGCCTGGTAATATTGATCTTAGATCAGTTGAGGGAAAGATATCTTCCATTCTCTTCGATTTTCATAAACCATAGTTGGAGCTAAAACAGCGTTAGTATAATTATTTCTTTCCACTCCTCAAGACATAGACATTAAGAAAAGAATAGAGAAAAAAATCTGACCATGAGAGATCAGACTTTTTTATATTGAGAAAGTACTTTGTTCGTAATGACGACTATTTCTTGATAATCGCTTCAATAGCCGCAAAAGCACCTCCGTCTTTTTCATTTACAATAATGTAGAGTTCATCTCCAGGCGTTCCCTTGAAAAACGTCACTGCTGCCTGATTAAGGAAATAAATTTTTCCATCATCAGTATTTGCGGTAAATTTGTTTTCATCAGTTCTTGAAAGGATTGCTCTGAGATGCTTCCTTTCGGCTGGTCTAATCAGCTTATACACAAATTTTCCATCAGGCATAATCTTGAGTTTTAATACATCTCCAGGGATCATCTTGGTTTTTGAAGAATAGTTCATCGGAACAGGATATTTTTTCTGATCTGCTCCTATCATAAAGTATCCATCAAATACTCCTTCAATAACCTCCACTCCTTCCTCAGAATAAGTATTGAGTTCTTGAGCATTCATTGCTTCTTGAGTTTCAGCAGCTATTTCAAGAGACTTCGGGTCTGTTGGGTCAAAATTGACAAGCTGATCCAAAATAGCTTTCATCTTTTTAAGTTCAATTTCCACAGTTCCAATTTCATTTCTGAGAAAGTTTACCATTTGTTGATGCTTTTTCATTAATTCTGGATCTACCGTTGGTGCTGCCTTCTTAAGGGTAGGTTTTACTACAGTTTTCTTTACATCTTTCGTTGTCGTTACTTTGGTTTCTTCTGTCATTTTTTGTTTTTGTAAGGTATAAAATCACCCTCTTAGTATACCATTTTTTGCGAAAAATGCAAATTTTCAGCTCAGATTTTTTATCTTGCTTTTCAGAACGCTTTTTGCTATAGTGGGGAGGTGAGAAAAAGCTAAAAACCAGTATGCTCCGGTCGTTCAATGGATAGGACATCACCCTGCGAAGGTGGTAATCCAGGTTCAACTCCTGGTCGGGGCAAAGCTAAAAAAAGACTATTTGATACACTATTTGTGCAATGAAAAAGAGTGTTGAAAATTGATGCATATCCATATTGTTGTTAATTGTTATTATAGGACCCTTTATAATATCATTCATAGACCCACAACAAAATAAGTATCTAATAATACCAGACTGAATAACTCCAGTTGGCGTTACTCTTCCAATATCCCATATTTCAGGACTCAGCTTCTTCCCCTCATGGTGTATTCTACCTCCTGATCTACTCCGGTATTCTCAAAGTTCCACTCTCCCACAGAAGTCCTTCTGAGCTGGATTAAAATCCCTCAGAGAGAAAGCTGTTGTCCTAGTCGGTAACTAATAGAACGGATATATGATCCCGAACCCACTTTCAAGCGTAGGGAAAGAATTGGGAAGTTATAATTTAGAACGTTATATTCCATTACTCTCATCACTCTCTCTTCTTCAATACCTTTCCCCTTTCTTGCCAGCTCATAGAGCCTTTTCCCTTCCTTTTTTTTTGCAGAAAACGCAGGAAGAGGAAGAAGAGATTCAGGAATAAGTTGTTGAAGCAGAGCTTCAATTGTTTCCAATGGGGGAGCTATTCTTTCTTGAGAATTGATAATAATACCTTTCTTATTCTCTACTAAGGGATATTCCTCATAATAGTCCCAATATTGAAGATCTCGAGTGTCGCTCATTTTAGCAAAATCAATAGTAGTTTCATACTCTTTATCTAATCCAATAAGGGACGTTAACTTTTTGGTTCCCTTTCCTATTCAGAGGATCATCATCCCTGTTGCTAAAGGATCAAGAGTTCCACTATGCCCAATTTTTTGACCAGGAAAAACATGTTTCATTCTCTTTACTACATCAAAACTAGAGAGATAAAGGGGTTTATCCACTACAAGCAACATTAGTATATCATAAAAATAAATTTCTTCTCTCCTATAAGGAAAAAACTCTTCAAAACAAGTAAAACAAAAAAGAGTCACGAGGACCCTCTTTTCTATACGACCTTGAGAAAAGATTATTGAGCTAGACAACCAGCAACAGCTTCCATTCCCTCTAAATCTTTAGCAGCTTCATAAGCATCCAAAGATTGTTGACAGTAATATTCTTGTTCTTCTTCAGCCAATCCATTAATGATGTTTTCAAGTTCTACCAACGCACTATCAAGATCTGCCTGATTAATTTCAGAACTAGCTTGCTGTGCAACCTCTTCATATACACATGTTGAAATAGTATACAAACTATTACACGTAGCGTTCTCAAATCTTTGGCTAACTTCTTCGTTGTTTCCACAAGCGGTAAGAATCAGAGCAGCGAAAGCGAGAACAGGAACCAAAAGTAATTTTTTCATAAGAAAAGAATAATGAATAAAAAGTTCCACTTCCTTATATAAAGAGCCGAGAAGATTGCAAGGGATTTTTTAATAATATCTCTTTGAGTTAAGAGAAATAGTCATGTTACTTCAGAATCTCCATAAAAAAAAGATACAAAAAATCAGACTTCTTCTTTATTTTTTAGCTGATTTATCTACACTTATCTTGACGGATTTATCAGCTTTTTCAAAGAAAAAAATAAAGATTCAAAAGAATTAATTCAATTTTGAACGAAAGAATCCATTCTGTACCCATATCACTATCTAATGAAGACACTACCTATTTACATTGATGAAGCTGGAAGAGGACCTCTCGCAGGACCTATGTATGTCGGACTAATCCTCCCTCTAAGCAGGCTCACCAAACAAGAGATACAACCATTCACGGACAGCAAAAAACTCTCGGAGAAAAAAAGAGAAGAATTTTTTGCACAAATTCAATCATTCCATCAAAGAAGGAAGCTGATCGCTATCTCAACCTCCGTTTCTCATAAAGAAATCGATCGCTATGGAATGACGAATACTCTCAATCTTGCGATTAGTAGAGGATTACGAGAGCTTCTGTACCAGATGTTCCTCTATATTAAGTCTCAAACTAAAGATGCTCTCTGTTCATGTGATCATTTTTCTCTTCTGATGGTAGATACACTTTTTCAACAAAAAAAGAGAACTTACCAACAACTTAATACCATTCTACAACATTTCAACCAAGACTTTCAACTCAATTTTCATCTTTACATAGACGGGAATAAAGACTTTAGGTTATCCAAGACCTTCTCTACACTAAAGATAACAACCATTATTGATGGCGATGCCAAGATCAAAGAAATCTGAATGGCCTCTATTCTTGCTAAAGTTTCTAGAGATAGAGTGATGTCTTCACTCCCAGAAAAATACAAAAAGTATAATTTTCCTCAACATAAAGGATATGGAACCCTAGGACATAAGACTGCGATAGAGGAGTATGGACCAAGCGATATCCATCGTAAACTCTTTTTAAAAAAGCTCTTCCCAAATCATCAGATGCAAAAAGAGCTTCCCAAAGGGTTCTAAAAACCGCCATCCAATTTGCTATTAGGAGGCAACAGGGATATTAATCATTTTCTTACTCTCATCAATAAACTCATTCATCTTCTTCACTAATATTTTTGGCTTGGTTACATAGTGGAGTCCTACAGGTCCAGCATCAGTATTCCCTTCCGGATGAATAGAAATGTTCCCAAATCCAAAAAAAGATCAGATAATGCTAGTGTTCTCTTCCTTTACCATTTTGATAGTAGAGGTGGCAATGCTAGTGCTACTAGCCTTAAAGAGACCATGTTGTCTATAAATTCTGAACTGTTTAGGAGTGAAGATGTTAAAGTCCATTTCGTAATCAATGATATCGTAGATCGTAATGACAATTATCCAAAGAAAGATGATATTTAGGATGAATTCCAAAATAATTACCAACCAGCTAAAATCACCACCTCCTTTAAAAAATACGACAAGTAGAAGGTTCCCTATTAAAATAACTGCCTGCAAAATTAGGGAGATCATACTATGTTTTATATAAGATTCAAAACTTCAGCTTTTAAGATTTTGTTGTTTTACGGTATCAACAAAGATACAATTGTTTTTAATACATTGAAAAAGTACGGTAAGTGAATGGATAATCCAAAACAAGGTTACTGCACCATAGGCACTACACACAATCCAAAAAAGAACAGGATAATCTACAAAATAATGGTAATAAACAAACCATAATAACACTCCAAAAGCTACCAAAGAAAAAAGTAACCATCCCAAGGGTTTCATTAAAAACCACCGGTGTTTTTTGGTTAAGATAGCATTTCCTTCTCCATGTTCTTGAATAGCAGAAAGTAACTCTTTCTCATCTAGTTTAGTATCAAAGTTATCCATAATTTTCATGTGATGAAAAAGAAATAGTAAAGATATAATAGACTGAAAGTACATAAAAGATATGTATTGTCAAACGGAAAAATATTGCAGCTTGGATTTGATTTTCTAATAATGATTCATATACAAAGGGAATGTTTAATTTTCTACAACCAACAATGAAACATTCTTTAAAAATATTTGTAAGCTTGCTAATTCTATGAATTAGCTCTATAGGTTATTCCTCTGCAGCAGACTGGGATCTCCCGGAAATAGATATTATCACACGTGCAGAGCGAGGCGCTGATGAATCTCTTCGTTACCTCTCCAGATCTAAAGGAGAGATAGCTGCGGAGAATACCGCAAAAGAGCAAGCAAGACTAGAACAACTAAAACAAACAAACCCAACAGCATATCAAACAGAGCTTAAAAAGATAGCAGCTGCCAAGGAAACTGCAGCTAAGAACGCACAGATTGCTTCCGAGAGAAATACATATATGAAAGCATCGTATGAAAATGATCGAACCTACGATTTCACGAGAGATAAGTCGTCTGACGATCAGCGGTTCTTGCTGTATCAGGACCAAATAAAAATCAATAAAACAAAGCTGATTGTGCATCATACGGCTATGGAGTACAATTATAATTGGACTACAGAGGAGATTCATCAGGCAATCCAAAGGATTTACAAATATCATACTATTGATAGAAATTTTGGAGATATAGGATATAATTTCCTCATTGATCATCTAGGAAATATCTATGAAGGAAGAGCAGGAGGTGAAGGAGCAATAGGAATGCACGTAGCTTACAATAATATTCCCTCAGTAGGAATCTCTCTCATGGGAAATTATGAAGAAACTCAGCCCAATGAACTCCAACTTCGCGCTTTAGTGCAGCTACTTACAGCTCTAGCAGACAAATATGGTATCGATCCTCTTGGAAAAGAACGATACCATCAGCCATCAGCCACTTCTCCCTATATGACTTCAAAGCAAAACCGGACGATTCTTTGACATGGAGACATCGCACCTACTGCCTGTCCAGGACAATATCTTTCTAGGTATCTTCCCTTCATTAGAACAGAAGTAGCCAAGAGATTAGAGGGAGAGATATTTACTGATGTAGAACTAGGATTTTCTGTCAGCGGGACAGGAGCAAATGATATTCAGCTTCCTCAAACAGGGGAAAGTCAGACTTCTAATGCTCAGACTCCATCCACATTCTCAGAAGGTTTCTGAACACGTTTACTTGCTCTTAGGGCAGAACACATAGATATCTTTACCAGGGCAACTACAATCCTCAAAGAAAAGTATGCTACAAAACACAATATCTCCGCAGCTACCAATTTGATCAATAAGATAGAATATGGATATACACTTCCCGAGATTAAGAAGCTGATTACTCAGGACATTCCCGTGTTATTGTACGAATTAACTGCAGAGTATGAGAGATTTGAAATAAGCTGTGAAGGGGGTTGTAACATCAGTGTAGACTGAGAGTCCCTAGAACGAACTTGAGCAATTATTTCATTTCTTCCAGAAGGAATCTTTATCCAGAGCGAAAAAATTTCAAATTCTTTCCTTACTGAAGAAATCATCGTTACTCCTATCGGAGATCTTATAGAAATTGTAAATTATGACCGTAGCTCTTATGCAGGTATCCCCCGAAACACCTTTAGAGGGAAGTTGATATTTAAACATGATATCTATAGAAACCTGGAGAAAGGAGTTCTAGAAGCTCCCGTAGTGATCAATACTCTCCCATTTTCTGACTACATGAAGGGAATCGTAGAAACTAATGATACCGAACATCTTGAAAAAAATAAGGTAATGGCAGTAATCAGTAAAACCTATGCCCTTTTCTATCTAGAAAAGAAAAATCTGCATCCTAGCATCCCTGCTGAAGCCGAGTATACAGCGGTAGATTCGGCAGATATCTTCCAAAAATATGCAGGAGCAGGGGTAGAAAAAACCCTTACTAAACGAGAACAGGCCCTCATAGCCACTGAAAATCTTATTCCTCTTTATGACTGAAAGCTCCCTATTCTTCCTTATTCAAGCTGTAGTGCAGGGTTTACGCGACCAGCATTAGAAAAATGGTGATGGAAAGATACTCCGTACCTCACAGCTACTTTTGATCTCGCTCCATGTAGTGATTTCAAAGGGCATTGAGTAGGACTGGCGGGACAAGGGGCTCAATACTTAGCAGAAAAAGGAGCGACATTTGAAGAGATTCTGTTGTATTTTTATCCAGGACTCGGGATAGTAGAAATAGAGGAGACTTGAAACTCTACAGAAAATAACTAAAAGAAACTTTATTAAAAGTTCAGATTTTAATTTTCTTATTGTTCATGCAAACAGTCCTGAATAAACTGTATACAGGAGACTACCCTCAACTCGTTAATGATATTCTTAAAACCTATGATGAGGAAGGTTTTTGTGTCATAAACTTTCTCTATTTCTCGAATATCGTAGCACAAAAACTTTTTTATGAATCTAAAGAACAAACAGAAAAGCAACGAGAATACAAAAAGATTCTCCTGAAAGCTGACTATCTCTTGCCAGATGGCATCGCTGTGCAAATCTTTTATTATCTTGCAACCTTCTTTCATCGTATAACATCTCCTCGTCCGCGACTCTGTAATATGAATGGAACAGATTTTACGCCTTACCTTCTAGAGGAAATCAAGAAAAAATATGGAAATCAAAAAATAGCTCTTTTACTCTATGGAGCACCTCCCAAAGGAATAGAAAAAGCTGCAAACTATATTTCGCGTAAAGGATTTAATGTCACCTATTATCAAGATGGATACAGAGAATTTGAGCGAGAAGCTGCTATGGAAAGTCTTGAGGACTATCAAGACACTATCAATATTCTCTTGGTAGGGAGATCAACCCCAAAAATCCCCCTCCAAGAATTACGAACCTCCAGGAATTATCAAAAGATCAAGAAAAATAATCTTGTGGTAATGAACGTAGGAGGACTTTTTGATCGATGGTCAGGAGACCAAAAAAGATCACCAAAATTGGTAAGAAAGATAAAACTTGAACGATTATGGAGGTTTATTTCGCAGCCAAAAAGGAATTTCAAAAAGGTTATGAATTCTTTGATGGTATTTCCTTATATTTTTCACTACTTAGTATTGAAAAAGACCTAGTTTTTTGTACTTATAACAAAAGTAAACATTAAACTCATTTTTTACATCCAGCAAAGAATCAAAAATATGCAACTTCAAGAGACTAAAATCCAGTACCTAGACGAGGAGAGAGTTTTTTCTTTTCAATCTACCTTATTAGAAAACACTACTAGTTTCAAGGTATTTGTACAATGTGATAGTAGCAAGTTCGTTCAATATCAAAAAGATATTTTAGAAGATTTTGTTGCAGAATTTACAACTACGCTCAACTCAGCAGAAGCACCAGATATTAATGATATTAAAAGTTTCTTTGAAGAGTCCCTTCAGTTGCTAAATACTAAACTTAAACATTTTGCAGAAAAAGTACATGATGTGCAAAGATTTCAGATAAAGGGATTTATCCAGCTCGTGGTAGAAGAAGCCTTGATGTCTTCAATGATTGGAGATGTTACTTTGATGATCATGAGAGATCAGAAAGTGCTTTATTCTCTTTCCAATAGCGTTGATATAAGAGCAAAAATTGATGTATTTTCAGATTTTATTGAAGGTGCATTAGAAAGAGAGGATCAGGTAATCTATATCGGAACAAAACTTTCAGATGTAATGGATCAGCATGACAGAAAAGAAATGGAACAAATTCTCAGTGAAGAAGAAACTAAAGAATGAGTCTTGGATTTTCTCGAAGAATTACTTGTAACGAGGGTTGAGAAGGAACATATCGGATTTATTATTAATTATCATCTCAAAGGAGAAGCTCTTAATCTAAAAAAAAGAAGTGCAAAAAAATCTATGCTTAATCTTTGAACAGCAGGATATATTGAAGATTTACAAATTAAAATCAAAAATTCTGATGCTTGGTTACACTTTAAGAGGAATTTTCTAGGAAACAAATATTATATTATCGCATTTATTCTCTGATTGGCAGTAATTTTTCTTATTACAGCACTTCTCTCACAGTTCACTGGCAGTATGAGTACAGAGGATAAATTCCAGACACAATCAGGAGAATATATTGATATCACTATTGATGATATCCAAAAAGAAATGTTAGAATTTCAAACACTC
The DNA here is from genome assembly GCA_028685875.1 of Candidatus Absconditabacteria bacterium. Taxonomy (GTDB): domain Bacteria; phylum Patescibacteriota; class Gracilibacteria; order Absconditabacterales; family Absconditicoccaceae; genus UBA3291. The sequence goes on along the minus strand of JAQUDD010000002.1, from coordinate 80,185 downwards.
GACGCGTCGTCTGATGCAAAATCTATTAAGTATGCTGAAATTACACAGAAACTAGATTTTCTCGCTTCCAAGGGAAAACGAATTGAAGACGTAACAACCCTTAGAAAGGTTTTACAGTCAGAATATTATAAAGGATTTGATATTGTACATATTACAAGTCTCGAACAATTTGATGATCCAACTAACGGAAGAAAAACCAGAGTTTTAACATTCAATTCAGCAGAGACTTCCAGATTAGGAGAATTGCATAGCATTACGGTTCCAAAGAACATAATGATTGGGGGAACTAAGGCTGCTTTGATTGATAGTGTAAGTGATGCAAGTAGGGGAACACTTATGGAGTATAATCTCGGAACTAATCTTGAAGATTGTGATACCTCTCTTCTGAGAAATGGACTTTACTGTTACACAAGTGCTGGAGATATTTATCTTGTGGCAAAATCTGGGATAGAACCCCTAGAAACTACTGATGGAGACTTTAAATCAGGAATTGGTGGAATAGGTACTTACAATAGAAATAATCTTTACGTCTTCCAAAAAAATCTTTCTAATATTGGAAACTCTCTCTTAACGAGATATCGTAATACTGCAGGATCTCAGACCCAATATCAAGCGGGATCTTCTTATGAAGTACTCAATTCTTCAGGAACTAATTTTGGGGATTTTTCAAGTTTTGCTATTGATGGATCATTCTTGGCTTGGGGAGTGGGTAAACCCTATCTCTTCTGGAGACCAAATAATGCTGATACAAAATTATCCTATCGTGAAATTCCTATCAAGGGAGGAGATAAGATAACCCAGGATTATTCAGATAATGTAGAAATTATTACTTCATCAAGCACCAAATTTATTCATCTTTTTGATAGAACCAATCAAACCTTTACCGTATACGAATCCGTGGGGACCAAGATCAATAGCTCAAATACTGCAAGTTATAGTTTAGTATATCTCTTTAGTTTTAAATTTGATTTAGGAACAAGTAAGGTTATTGATGTAGCTATCTCAGATGATTCAGCAGATAAACCAATTCTCTATATTCTTTCCTCTGATGGGGTAAATAAAATTATGCTTTATGAATTCATCGAAAGTATTAAGAATCAGAAAGCTCTCAAGGCAGTGGCCGCCTAATTAGCATAAAGTCGATCGTTATATCTCCTTTTTTCAGAGGCATAAAATCGACTTTTTTTAACTCTACTTTACTTCTTTCTTCTCCCTCATGCAGCATCTTAGCTCTAAGGAAATAAAGGAACTACGATCTAAGTTTCGAGAATCCAAACAACATAAATATCTCTCAGAAGTTTCTCTAATCGCAGATAAGGATTCAACAGCTCTTTTTAATGTTGCAGGAATGCAACCCTTGATCCCCTACCTCATGGGGAAAGAACATCCATTGGGGAAAAGAGTCTATAATATCCAAAAATGCATTCGTACGGTAGATATTGATGAGGTAGGGGATAGTTCTCATCTTACTTTCTTTGAAATGATGGGAAATCGATCCTTAGGAGACTATTTCAAAAAAGAGGCAGTAACACGATCACGAGAATTTCTTACTCAATATCTTGAGATGGACTCAAGGAAGCTTGCAGTAACCGTGTTTGAGGGAGATGAAGGAGCTCCCAGAGATGAGGAAACTGCGAAATATCGGAAAGAAGCAGGACTTGATCCAAGCCGTATTTCTTATCTTTCCGCGAAACATAATCGATGGTCTCCTGGTCCTATTGGTCCTTGCGGACCAGATACGGAGATTTTTTTTCGAGTAGGGGAGTCTGAACTTCCACCGGAAGGAAGCAATGTGAAAAATGACGAAGATAATTGGCTCGAGATCTGGAATAATGTTTTTATGGAATATTATAGAGATGAAAGCTGAAAGCTTACTAAGCTTACCAAGCAAAATGTTGATACGGGAATGGGACATGAGAGAATGTGTAAAGTTCTCCAAAAAAAAGAAACCATTTATGAAACAGATCTTTTTACACAAGCTATGCAAACGATAGAGCAATATACTTGACTCTCTTATGCAGAACATCAAAGAAGATTCAGAATTATTGCTGATCATAGTAGAACTGCCTTTATGTTAATCAATGATGGGCTCATCCCTTCCAATGTGGGAGCAGGATATGTACTCAGAATGATTATTAGAAGACTCGTGTATAATACTATGTTGCTTAAAGAAAGTAGTATTGAACACTATCAGACTTTTCTTTCTTCTTTACTTACAGCATTTCAGACACTGAGAGCATTTAAGAAAGAAGAAATTATGAGAGTGCTCATTGGGGAGGTTAAAATGTTCCAAAGGACGATCCAAAATGGAATGCAAATCCTCACCTCCATCATTAACAAAGAAAAAGCAGAAGGAAAAACCCTTATTTCTGGAGCCAATGCATTCAAACTTTATGATACTTACGGTTTTCCTATTGAACTGACGAGAGAGATAGCATGAGAAAATGCTATGCAAGTTGATGAAGAATGATACCTTAAAGTGGCAGAGCAAGCAAGGGAAAAATCTCGTCAAGCTACCAAAGATATGTTTAAAAAAGGAATCGACCGATCAAAATATATTGAGTGACTTCCACAGACAAAATTTATCGGGTATACTTCCCTAGAGAACAAACAAGCAAAATTGCTTAAGGATTTTGAAGTGGGGGGACAAAGGGTACTTATTTTTGATAAAACTCCTTTTTATCCAGAGATGGGAGGGCAATTGGGAGATTCAGGAAGGATTACTTTGGAAGACTGATCAGAACAAAAAATTCTCACAACACAAAATTTTGCAGGAGTAATTTTGCATTTAGTTGAATAATTTTAATTATTTCTCTTCATGGAATCTTTATATTCACAGGAATTATATATTATCCTTTCTACTCCGCCAGCAGGATTCCCGACAAGAAAATCAGGAATAGTAGGAATGTGTGCAATGCTCTCTCTCAAGGCATTGATTGAGGGATACGATAAGACACATACCAAGGAAGCAAAGGCATATGCACACGATATTTTTTCAAAGATATCAGGATTTATGCTTCCCTTCTCTGTTACACGTGTCCTAAGAAAATATAATACCCCCCATAAAAAAATTACTGCAAAAAGGCTAACTCCTCCACAAAAGATAGCTCTCCTAAAAGAGAACCTCCAGGAATGACCAATCTTTCTCCTCATAGCAAACGCTCGGGGAGGAACCCATGTACCCAAGATGGGAAGGGCAATCACTCGTCGACATTATATTACCCTTCGAGGGTATGATGAGAGAAAACAGATTTTCTTTGTCTATGATTCAAATACTAAAGAGAGGATTTCTCATGATGTCCCTATGGGGAACTCACGACTCTCATACAAAGATACAGTAAAATATCGATCTATAGGAGCTTCGCGAATTGTAAGAAATTATGCTATTAGTGTCAAATATCCTCATTTCCCTGATTGGAAAAAACTCAATACCTATTACACTTAATCAATCATATTGTATCTCGGAAAAAAGAGATAGACGATATTATAAAAGGAATCTATTACTTTATCCAGACCTTTCTCTTGATTTAGCATTTTCTCCGTTAAAATTCCTTCAAGCTTAAAGAGTTCTTGTTCAACCTCTTTTCCTACCTCTTGAAACGCCTTACTTTCAGCATCTACATCAGATTCATTCAATCTCCTAAATTTCCAGAATAACTCATTATATGCCTCAAAAAATCTTTGAAAAAGCTGACCACCTTTGGTTTTACCTAAACTTTCAATTTTTTGTTCAATATAGAGATCAATCAGCTTTTTGGTTTCTTTTTGATCTTTTTCACTAAGCTCTTGTAATGCAGCTCAGAAAATAGGATGTTCTAGTAAATCTTGGAAGCTTGGAATAGTTTTTCTGCTTTCCTCAATATTTTGTAGAAGTGTCATAATTTGTTCTTGTTGTATCTGCTGCATCGTGTCCTTTTAAAGAAGATAATAATAAAAATTCCCAAAATGGGAACTAACGTATATCCGAACTATATGAATAGGGAAAGAAAAATCAAACAGAATTCCGATAAAGCATTGACCTTATTCAGCTTTTTATTACATTTAATAAGCATTTTATATTATTCCCCCATAAACAGATGACATGAACGATTATCCTCTTGGTAGTTTTGGTAATTCTTGCCTTTGCTACCATTAAAGTAGTAAATCAATACGAAAGAAAAGTTCTCTTTACTCTAGGAAAATACACAAAAATTTTGACTCCAGGACTGAATGTAGTAATCCCTTTTATTCAGACTACGATGACGGTAGATGTGAGAGAAAAGGCGGTAGATGTTCCTAGCCAGGAAGCTATGACCAAGGATAATGTATCTTGCACCATAAATGCAGTAATCTACTATAAGATTAGAGAAGAAGAAGCAAATAAAGCAGTGATCAATGTAAGATATCTCGACTATGCCATTACGCAATTTGCTCAGACAACGATGAGAAATATTGTAGGACAGTTTGAACTTGATGAACTCCTTGCAAAGAGAGAAGAAGCAAGCCACAAAATTAAAGAAATCGTTGATGTGAAATCTGACTCTTGGGGGATTGATGTGCTTTCTGTAGAGCTTAAAGACATTAATATCCCATCAGACTTGCAAAGAATGATTGGAAAACAGGCTGAAGCAGAGAGAGAAAAGAGAGCTAAGATTATTACTTCTGAAGGAGAACTTGCTTCTGCTCAGAATCTTCAAGAAGCTGCAGCACTCCTTGGAAAAACACCAGGAGCATTGCATTTGAGAACGCTTCAGTCCATTAATGATATTTCTTCTGATCAGAGTAACACTACCGTATGGATGCTTCCTATAGAGATTTTAGATGCAATGAAAGGATTCATTAATAAATAATACACTTCTTTATTATAAATAAGAAAAGCTGATTTCTGGTCAGCTTTTTCTTTACTTAGAACTTATAATCTCTCTTTAATATTCCTACATAATTCCTTAATTAGTTCAGGATAGATGACATAGTCCACTCTTGAATAATTCGAATCACTTCTATCACTAAAGAAGAAAGCAACTCTTTTGCCGGAGATTTCTAAACTTCGTATACCTCAGTCTATAAAGGGAGATCGATCCTTTTCTTTCTTTTTTGTCCCGATATTAAAAGGAGAAATAGTAATATGTTTTTCGGTAAGGAGGGCAGAAATCTGTTCAGAAGAAAACAATGGGAATTGCATTTTTACAAAACGTACCACTTCTTCTTCAAAGGTATTTTTCAATCCTGACTCTCGGTTCACCCCTTCTTCACTAAGAAATCATCCTCCTGTATCTATAGGGAGGTAGGCAGATCATACTAAAGCTCATGGTACAAAATATTCTTCAATTCAGATTTCCTCTTGTTCTGCTAAGATATGATCTAAGTTGTTAAGATGTTGTTGGATGCGATTCCCATCTCCATCAAAAATCTGAAGAATTTTCCAAATCTCTTCCTGAGTGTATTCAGCAAGTTCTAATTGTTGCGTTATCTCTGCTAAAGAGAGGGTATTTTTAGATTCCATAATCTTTGTTTGTTATGATAAAGAAAAAATTCCATATCCTTCATATCCAAATTTCTCCTGAGGAGTGATAATCTGGGGAAGGAGTTTCGCATCATGGATATGATACATATCTAACTTATTGTGAAGAACTAAATCTAGATTAAGGGTTTCTGCAAAGTTTCTTATCATTCCCAAACCAATTCAAAAATTTCTCTCTCCCGTTTTAGTCCAATTCGTTGTACTTCCTCCACTAAAGAGTTTATCCAAAGAGCTAGGAGAATAGGGCAGGCCTCCTCCATCATCTAGCAGTAAAAAATGTATATGAAGAGTATTATCTTCCAAATTTTTTATATACTGCAGTACAAAATGTGCTCAAATACTATTATGATCGACAGAATTTTTTGCGATCTCTCTAAGTGTATTGACAAGACCATTCCCTCTAACAACTCTTACATTAATACAAAAGATATCAATCCATTCATCTATGCATATTTCTAAAAGTTCCCTTTTTTGTTCATAAGTTAATCCCTTCAAATCTAGATCTCGCAAATGTGTCTTTTCAGATTCTTTGATAGCATCAGAAATTTGTATCTTATTAAAATAAGACAACTCTTTTAGATCAGAGCCTTTAGTTAGAAAAGGAGAAGAGAGTTCTTCCATATATTTGACAAAATATAAATATAGTATTTATAAACAAAACTATATCTTTTTCAAGGAAAGAAAAAAAGCCAGATTTCTCCGACTTCAGTATTATTCCCCTTTCATACTTGCCTCCAAAAGCTTTGTCTGATTTTCCACCACCATTTTATCCATAATATCCTCAATATTCCCAGCCATAATACTCGGAAGGTTGGACCAAGACTCATGAATACGATGATCTGTCACTCTATCCTGAGGGAAATTATAGGTTCTAATTTTTTCCGATCTATCTCCAGTCCCAATCTGATTTCCCCTTATTTCTTTCTCTTCAGCTTGTTTTTTATCTAATTCAATCTGATAAAGTCTTGATTTTAGTACGGCAAAGGCTTTCTCTTTATTCTGCATTTGAGATTTACTATCTCCGATGGTAACAATCAGTCCACTAGGGATATGCTGGATCCTAACTCCCGTCTGATTTTTATTTGCATTTTGCCCCCCACTACTTGAAGCCGCATAGGTATCCATTTGGATATCTTTCATATCAATCTGAACATCTACATCTTCTGCTTCAGGCATTACGGCCACAGTAACTGTAGAAGTATGCACTCTTCCTTGAGATTCAGTATCAGGGATTCTCTGTACTCTATGTACTCAGCTTTCAAATTTCATTAGTGAGTACACACTCTTCCCAGAAATCTTTATCATTACGAATTTCACTCCACCAATATCGCTCAATTGTTCTTCCACAATCTCCGGTTTCCATCACATCTTCTGGGCATAAGCCATATACATTCTCAAAAGTTCTGCCCCAAAAAGCCCCGCTTCATCTCCACCAGCCGCAGGTCTGATCTCTAAATAAATATTTTTGTCGTCGTTGGGATCTCTTGGTAAAAGAGCAATGGTAAGTTGTTCATCAAATTTTCCAATATTTTCCTTTGCCTGAACAAGTTCTTCTTGAGCCATTTCAAGTAAATCAGTATCTTTTTCCGTACTCAAAATCTCTTGAGCAGAGGATTGTGCTTCAAGTGCCTTCTTATAGTGCAGAGCAATATGATAGGTATCTTCTAAATTAGAAAGCTCTTTATTAATTACTTTTGCTTTCTCAGGATTTTGAAAGACTTCAGGTTGAAGAGCCTGATCTCTTAAATTTTCATATTTTTCAATGATTTTATTCAGCTTTTCTAACATGATTACAAAAAAAAGTATCTAAAAATAGTAAGAAAGTCTGAATCCCTAATAAAAAATCAAACTAAAAAGGGAGAAAAGTATTCTATAGAAAAAGTCGCTTACTGTAGCAATATAATTTCCAATAATTCCTCCATTTCCTAAATTATTCCCAATAATAATAGTGGCTACCAGTGCAATGAAGATATATTGCGCATTTTTTTGCATCCAGGCAGCAATCTTTGGGAGAAATACTTTCGCCAATCTAAATCCATCCAAGGGAGGAAGGGGAATCATATTAAATACCGCAAGTGCAAGGTTTACCGTAATAAACATAAAGAAAAATAAGGTCACAAAATCAAACTGATACATCATGAGAGCAGATGCAGAAATGCCAATAATCTTAGCATAAATCATCAGGAAGAGCATTCCAAGACTTGCAAGTAAGATATTCATTGTAGGTCCTGCTAAGGCAACAATCAGCTCATCTCTTAGGGGTTTCTTATAATAGCTGGGATTGATTTGTACAGGTTTCCCTCGCCCAAATCCTACCAAAAAGATCATGGCGAATCAGATAATATCCACATGCTTAAAAGGATTAGGAGTGAGTCTTCCTTGCAAAACGGGAGTAGGATCTCCGAGTTTATAGGAAGAATAGGCGTGTGCATATTCATGTAGGCCGATGGAAATCAGCAAAATAATTGCTATATAGCAATAATAGAGAATCATGTTTGCGGACAAAAAATCCATATTTAAGGGTACTATCTGACTAAAATGTGTATCTAAGAGGCACTTTCTTCCTGACTACTTTCTTCTTCTTCCTCTGAAACTGGAGTGTTGGCAGGTTGTACTAATTCATTAAATGGACGAACAGCAGTAGTATCTTCATTTTTCTCTAATTCAAGCAAAAAATCAGGAGTGTTTTCTTGCTTGTTGAATATCCTAGAGAATCGTCCCAAATCCCAACTTGTACTACCAGATCCAGAAAGATTATCTTTGATAAAATGGAAGAAGTTTGATCGATCAAAGGTTTCTTGTGGATTTAATACGGTATTGTGTACTAAAGCATAATTAGCATAAATCTCGTGTCTCCACTCATAAGCATACATATCTACCACGCCAGAAAATACTTCTTTAGCAATTTTATCTTTCATCTGTACAGCAGTATAGGTTCTTCCCAAGAGGACAAGAGGCATATCCTGAGCAAGTACATTATTGATTTCTCAGAGTGTATTATTGAGAGGAGCTCTCGTGTACTGTCTAATAAGAGAAGTTAAAATAGGATTCCTATATCTAGAGGGATTCTGTAGAGCTTCCTCAGTATTAAAGAGTGCAAGAATATCACTTCTACTTCCCAATTCCACACTTCCAATATAAATATCATACGTTCCCATGAGGAGTTTACCCTCAAGTTCTTCAGGATTAAATACTTCTTCAAAGATAAAATTTTCTAGGATACCAGCACTTCTAAAGATTTCCCTAAGTTGTTGTGCTACAAAAATAGAACTTGGTTCACTATAAAAGAGCACATTAAGTTTTCGCTGATTTTCTTCTTGTTGTTGAGGAGAAAGTGCTTCAAAGACATAAATATCAATACTCGCAATAGTATAGGTCTTTCCTTTGATATATCCACTAATAGTAAACTGATTACTTCCTACCTTAATATTTGAGTCCATTGTAAGTTTGTAATTCAGCTTTTTATCCGCCTTCTTATAATTAGGAGGAGTATAAATAGAACCATCTGGTCCAGTAATTTTTATATTCTCAAATTCATTGCTAAACTTAATTTCCAAATTCTTTGCCCCATCAAACTTTTGAGTAAAAAAGGTGAATTTTCTATCCACTCCATTAATCGACATTTCCGTTGGAAGTTCTTTTGCTCAACTGTCTTGTAAATCTTGGGTATTGATATCGTCAGAACTAAGAGAAACACGATTAATAAACTCTCCAACATTCTCTCCATCAGTAAGATAATAGGAAAGTACTTCACCTTGATATTTTCTAATGAATTGTTGATAACTCCCTGTAAAAAACTGACTATTAATGAGTCCTCCTAGAGATCTTCTCAGCCTGACTTTTACTTTATCTGAATTGGTATTGAAAAACACTCCCATGAGCTGTGAACTGAGCATATTTTGTTTGCTATATTCAGGCATAGTATAGGGAGACTGATAGACATCTACAATAGAGCCCCCTCCATTTCTAAAGGTAAACTCAAATTCCTCAAAATTCTGATAGGTTTTGAGTTGATAATATCCTAGATGGGTATCCTCACATTTACTGAGATCGAAAATCAGACTATTAATATCTTTGGTCTGTGCTACAATACTTGCACAACCTGCATAGACCGGTGCCAAAGAAAAGGTATTTCTATATTCTTCCAAAGAGGCATTTGCAATGCTATGCTTTGGTAAAATATACTGTGTAAAGAACGTTGCATTATTGGGACTCGAAATAGGAAATTCTACTTTGATAGCGCCATTTTCTAGAGCAACACTCACATTGGCCCAAGCAGAGAGTGAGGCTATTCCCCATTTATTTTGACGAATAATTTCATCATAGGTAAAGAAAACATCATCAATACTCACAGGCATTCCATCATTCCAAAATGCTTCTCCTGTCAAACTTACCTGATATACTTTATCATCTTCACTACTTATTTCACAGAGATCAGGAAGATAATTTCCCTCTTCATCTGTTTCATATAAATCCACACAAGATCCAAACAAAAAAGACTGATAAAAGGTACTCTGTTCATCACTTCTCAAATAAGGAAGATAAGAAACCTGATTAAAGATTCCTTCAACAAAGGTTCCTCATTTCTTACTAATCTGGGTCCCCGTAGAGACAATATAGAAGTACCCCATCACAAAGGTAACAATTGCCCAGAGGATGATGATTACTCCCAATAAATATTTCAACACTCTTTTAAATGTATGTACTTCATAACGAGAATACAACATACTAGTTTACAAAGGGTAAAAACAGACAAATTCCCACAAAGAGAATTGCTGTTATGGTAGCAACTTGTTTCAAAGTTCCTTCAATAGATTTTTTGCTTCCATATTCATTTCCACCAGCAGAACCTGCAGCTCCACCGATTCCTAAACCAATTCCTCCTCCTTTAGGATTCATTAATAAGATACTTCCCACCAAGATGATTCCCAAGACCACAAGAGCAATAATTAATACAGTTCTCATAAAATACCTAGATACAAAATAAAGAATAAATTCTTTGAAAGAGCTTAACTATTTGAAAGACAAATGCAAGAATAAGTAAAAATCCTTATCCCTCGATAAAAAACTTGTAATAAGTAGAAATATTTTTATTATACCCCTAGCTATGGTATGCATAGAAGATTTATTTTCCTTTTCCCACACTCATGAAATATGCTCTTTGAAGTACAATTCTTATCTTGGTTCTCGTAGTTGCGTGATACTTTGCTTATCCCTATCTAATGAATCATGGATCTTCCCATGCTGATGCTATTAAAGGAGAAGAAACATTTCTTTTACACATGATCCCTCATCATCAAGAGGCAATTGATACCTCAAAAATTGTCCTAGCATCTACTCAAGATGAAATACTTAGAAGATTGACAAGTAACATTATTTCGGCTCAGGAAGGAGAAATTTCCATCATGGAAGGAACGCTTATTTCCAAATATCCAGAGGCTCAGCCGATTATCTACAAAGCAATGATGGATACCAATCTAGCAAATTACACGGGAGAAGAACTAGAAAAGGCCTATTTAGAAGGAATGATTCTCCATCATGAGGGAGCGATTGCTATGGCAGAAAAGATGAAAAATCATGAAATGGAGGCAAGTACTCAAGTAATCGTAACTAATATCATTGCAACTCAACAGGCGGAAATCGATGAAATGAAGCTGTTATTACAAAACTACTAAGCTAATATCTTTTCCCACTAAAGCAGCAGTTAGATGTTGCTTTTTTTCTTCCCTTGAATGGAGAAAGTAAAATGCTATGATGAATAAAATATTTATTAAAGCTAGCAAGAGTATGATTTTTGGAAATTTAGAGGCAGCAAAAACATTAAAAACGTATATCTCAAATAAAATAGAAACCTGAAAAGGAGTTCAGTTTTTTCTTCTCGTTGGACCAGAAGGAATAGGAAAGTCTGCTCATGCCCAAGAACTTATCAAAGAATTTCTCTGAGGATATGGATATAGTGATTTCCTCTACCTTCAAGATTATTCTTATCAGATGGGGAAGAATCACAATATCCCTATAGAACTCAACTCTAGCAATTCTACGATAGAATTTCAAGAGGGGAGCAAGCGTGAAAACTTCTGAATTAGAGAGACAAATCTGCGATTACAACAATCAGGATTCAGTGGGAAGAAATTCGTCCTCATCGAAAATATGCAAAGAATGCTGGGACCTGCAATGAACGCTTTTCTCAAGACAGTAGAGGAGCCACTAAAAGATAGATTTATTCTTGCAACCGTTCCTCATCAGTCAATGTTATTGGATACGATCGTTTCTAGAGCAATTGTTATCCATTTTGATCCTCTTTCCATTAGCGAGATGCAGCAGTTTGCTCAGCAGGAACAGATTGGCACTACAGATAAAGAACTACAGGATATTCTCATCGCCATGGCAATGGGAAAGCCAGGAATGTTACTAAAAATGCATCAGCAATTAACGCTCAATCCAGAGTTTGCAGATACACTCAAATCACTAATTCAGCTTCTTCCAAATCCTCATGCCCCTCTGAATAAGAAACGACAACTGCTCAAAAAACTTTCAGAAATCTGATTGATTGATGCGTTTATTGATGGACGAATTGCCTATGCAAGCCAACATAATCATTTCCTAAATGCTGAAAAACGGCTCAATACCAAAAAGCTCATGCAAGCAAATGTGAATCAAGAGAATGTATTGTTGTATGGACTACTAGACTAACCCGACTTTACAAAAAAGCTTCTCTCAAGATAATCAAGAGAAGCTTCTTTAACAGTCTGATATATTACCATAGTTCTATCCCTGAGAGAAGAGTTGTAATTTCTTCCTCAGTTTTTTCTTCCCCCTCGCATACATCTTTCCACAAAGTATGGATGTCTTTTTGGATTATTCCTGCTCGTTGTTCCCATCCCTTTTTTAATTTTATTCCAGAGATGTGGTTTTGAAAGAGGGTAGTTACTTTTTCAGTGTAAGGAGTCAATAAAACTAAATCCTTTACCAAAGCAGTTAAATTCTTTTCCGAAATTTTAACGCTCAATCCGTGATCATTTCCTTTTTCCACATATCCATTCTTAAAAGTTAGATACTCATTTGGGAACATCCAAATCACTTTCTCTTTTATAAACTTTCCTCGTTCCATATTTTTGTATTTTAGGGTTTTATATTGCTGACATATATAATGATATGATTAGCAAAAGTCAAGAACGAGAAAGTCAAACTAAACCTCTTTCCTCTCATACATAATCATCGGATCCAAATTTACCTCAAACTCCTGCTCATCAAACACTTCCACAAATCCCTCATGCATCACATTCTTGCTACTATCAATCGCACTAATCTTTGGATTCCCCAAAATCTTCTGCAACTTTGCAAACCCATTCACCAAAAAAGGCGCGGACAATAATCCCAGCTGTTTAATCACCCAAAGCAAAAACTCTAAATCTTCAATAGCTTCCTGTTTCGTAGTTTCTTCTTTATACTTTTTCCAAGGCTCAGCCTTGGTGATATACTCATTCGCAAGTTGCACCAAGCTATACCAATCCTCCAAATATCTCTTGGTATTTGCATTCTGCAAATATCCTTCTTCTATGTCATTGCGAGCAAAGCGAAGCAATCCAGAAAATAAAGATTCTTCACCTGCTTTCATCTCTTCTTTTTTCAAAAATTCTCCAAACCTCTTCTCATCAAATTTCCCCTTTGTCACTCCATACTTCTTCCCCAAATTCGCAACTCTATTCACGAGATTTCCTCGCCCCCCAATCAGCATTTTTTCCCAAGTTCCCTGAAATCTCTCCCAAGAGAAATCTCCATCCAATCCAATTGCCACATCATACAAAAGATAAAAAAGCAGAGCATCTCTATCATAATCTCTCGCTACTTTCACAGGATCCACGACATTTCAGATTGTCTTGGACATTTTCTGTCCATCCACCGTCAAATATCCCGTCACAAATTCTCTATCTGGCTGCCTAAATCCAGCAGAAGTTAGCATCGCAGGCCAATAGGTTGCATGAAATTTCACAATATCTTTCCCCAGTACATGCAGGATCTCTGCACCATCACTCCAGAATTTCCCTTCTTCTTCATTTCTATAACACACCGTGATGTAGTTAAATAGCGCATCAAACCAGACATAAGTAATCTGTTCCTTATCCCGAGGTAATGGAATCCCAATCCCCGTATGCTTATTTTCTCTCGAAATAGAAAAATTTTCTAATCCAGAATTCACAAAAGCTTTCACCTCATTAAATCTATGTCCTGGCTCCACAAAGTGAGGATTTCCCTCCCAAAGCTTCTTGAACACATACTCATACTTCTTCAAATTAAAGAACCAATTCTTTTCACGAATAATCTCCGGCTTCGTCAAATGATCCGGACAAAGCCCATCTAGCGTTAAATCTCTAGGATTTTTGAAGGCCTCACATCCCACACAGTATAATCCTTCATATTCCCCGAGATAAATATCATCCTTCTTTTGTCATTGCGAGGAACGAAGCAATCCAGTCTCGCTATCCGAACCCCCTGCTTCGCTTCCCCCCTTCGTAAGGGGGATCCTATCTTTTTCATAAATCTTTTGAAGCTGTGCTTGTACAAAGGCATGATGGTCCGCCTCTGTGGTTCTGATAAAATCCGTATACGTAATATCCAATTCCTTCCAGATTTCTTTCGATCCCTCAGCAATCTCATCAAGAAATTCCATAATCTGCTTTCCTTCACTTTCTGCTTTCTCTACCATTTTCTGTCCATTTTCATCAAGTCCTGTAGCAAATTTTACTTCATACCCGAGCAATCTTTTGTATCTTGCATAAAAGTCAGCGATGAAAGAGCTATTTGCGTGCCCAATATGAGGTAATCCATTCGCATAATAAATCGGTGTTGTTACATAGAATTTCTTTGCCATTATTTATATCCAAAAAAATAAAGTAGTAATACCTCACAAAGTGATAATGGACTATAAGATAGAAATTGTGCCACTTTTTGCAAATCAAATTTAATTTGACTTTATCATAAAGATATTTATATTAGGAGAGAATAAAACATAAACAACATAATACAAAAGATATGGAAAAAGAAAACAAAAAGACAATAGAAAATTTTCGCGAAGAAGTAAAAATTCTCGAAGAATACAAGTTATTCCTCTATATTGATGAATTAGGAGGAGTATCTTATCGCGAAAGAAGAGGGTATAGGAAAGGTCACTTAGAAATTTCAGAAGAAGCCTTAAATGACAATCTAAACTTTTATTACCAAATGCAAGAAATCGCCTTACAGGAAGTAATAAATCGATTTAGAGTTCGTCCAAGACCAGCAGAAGCTCACATACAATTGAGTCTTTTCGACCTTCCTCCGAAATACCCAGAATGGAATTACTACCGATGGTATCGTTTCTGGAGCAAATGGAGGGAAAGCTTCTCGGAATTTTGGTGGGGTATCATCCTATCAAAAATAATTGATAAAAAGGATGTCTCTAGACATCTTCCCACAAGAGATTGGGATGATGTAGATGGGTTTTCTGAGGAATTGCTCCGGCACGATGCTTGTGAGCTAACGGAAGAAGATGTTGTGCTATACACAATTGAAGTATGACACAATAGAGAAATTTATAATGAACTAGCTGGGTTTTCTACTCAGCTTCTTCTTTATCTCAAAAAGTTTTTAACATTCTCCATTGCATAAAAAAATCAAATTCCTATAGTCAAAGAAATTTATCTCTTAACGACTTCAGCTCATGGCAGATACCGCACTCGTGCTCATAGGATTGCAAGAATTACGGAGAGAAAAGAAATCTGACTATTATTTGCGTAATATGGAACCACTCATCGAAAGAGCGGTTTATCTGCTTCAATACGCAAGAGAGATGAAGTATAAAATTATTCTTATCAAACAAGAAGAAGAGGAGTGACCCTTTTCACCAGAAGATCCGCTTTCTCAAATAATTGAAGATCTTTATCCACAGGAGAATGATGTGATCATTAGTAAGACAAAAGTATCCTCTTTTCTGAATACAAAACTTGAACAAGAACTTAGAAATATCCAAAATATTGTTTGTGGAGGAATCCCCACCAATCTCTGTGTAAGGATGTTTGTAGAAGAAGTATACGATAGAGGATTTAACACGGTATTGATCGAAGACATTTGTCAGACCTATAATGACAAACTTCAAGATTTTACGCTTGATGATCTCAATGAATCAAGACCTGAACTGGATATTGTGAGATTGGAACAATTCCTAGGATAAATCAGTTTTTTTAATTGTGTATAAATAATATAGTATATGGAAGGAGCAAAATTAGTAAGTAAACTCATTCAGGACAATGAGCCACAAACCATCCTTGATCTCAGAGCAAGAAAAGGATATTTTAGTATTTTGGCAGCAAGTTATGGAGCACATGTAGATGTAGTAGATGATGTAGATATCCCTGAATATCCAGATTATCTCAAAGATCACCCCAATATTTCTTATTTCTCTACCAAGATAGAGGACTTTAAGTTTGACAAAAAATACGATCTCATTATTGTGAAACATATCGTGATGTTCTATCCCAAAGAATTCATCTTGAATGAATTAATGCCAACAATTCACGATCATCTCGTCAGAGGAGGGAATGTCTTCATTACCTATCATTATCCAGATTCTTACGATATGAAGACCACAGAGAATCTTTTCCAATATGATCTCGATGATTTCAAAGGACTTAAGGGAAAGTTTGCAGTAAAAGATTTTGGTCAATACAGCAATCCTGTTGCAGGAGAAAGAGGGGAGCATACCCATGTAGGACGAATTGTCTTACATAAGCAATAAAATGTTCAATCTCCGTTCTTAAACAAATAGTATAGCTTTTTTATTTTGTTCTTCTCTTCTGTAGAATATGCTTATCGATATGGCTCAGCAGTATAATGAGGAAAAGAAAACCTTACTCAAAGATATCCGAACTAAGGTGATTATCCACATTTCTGCACAACATGATCATAAAAAGATTCTGACCTTTTTAGCAAAATCAGGGATTATCAACATTGAAGAACAAGAAAAGAAAATATATATCGGATTTCCCAATGATTTTGTACTCGCACAGGGGAAAAAGATTTTCAATAAATCCTTCAAAGAAGCAGTTCAACAAGTCTACAATCCCCAATTTACAGTAGAGTATCGTGTATATCAGCCATTTTCCAATGGAAGTGATCTACTTCTCGATCTCAAAAAGCTCCTCAATATTAAAGAAGAAGCAGCAAGCACAAGACAAAGTTCAGAAAAAAATATAAAATCTGAATTATCAGACTATTTTGGGATTCTCTTTGATCCAAGTTTTAGATTTGATAATTTCGTCGCAGGTGCGAATAACCAGTTCGCTTTTTCCGCTGCAAAAGCAGTAGCAGAGAATCCAGGAACTGCTTACAATCCACTCTTCCTCTACGGAAATGTCGGACTTGGAAAAACCCACCTGATGCAAGCAATTGGGAATGAAATTATGCAAAATGATCAACACAAAGTAGTAATTTATCTCCCCGCTACGAAACTCGTAGAAGAAATCGTACAATCCCTTAGACATAATAAAATGAATACCTTGATGAGAAAATTTGATGATGTGGATGTTTTATTGATTGATGATATCCAGTTCCTTGCAGATAAAGACAAAACTCAAGAAGTATTTCATAACATCTTTAATGACTTTCATTCCAAGAAAAAGCAAGTAATTATCTCTTCAGATCGTCCACCAAAAGAACTCCAACATATCGAACCAAGATTAAAAAGCAGATTTGCTTTGGGATTAGTTGCCGATATCCATGCTCCTGATTTTGAAACGAGAATTGCTATTTTGGAATCTAAACTTGAAGTGAAACAGGAACATATTGATTTTGAGCTACTTTCCCTTGTAGCACAACATATTAAGTCTAATGTGCGTGAACTGGAAGGAGCACTCAATATCCTCCTCACGAGAAAAAAACTTTCCTGTCAGGAAATTACAGAAGAAGATGTACATGCCTGTTTACAAACTTTGGGATATCAGTCAAAAACAGGAACACAATCTACCAATACTTCTGAGCAAAATAGCAAATCACTTCAGTCTTTTGATACCATCGTAGAGATGGTTGCAAACTACTATGGGATCTCTGTCGCAGATCTCAAATCTGATAGTAGAAAAAAAGAAATCACTACAGCAAGACAAATTTTAATGCTTATCGCAAAGAAATATTTCAAACGAACCCTAGAAAAAATAGGGGACTACTTTGGCGGGAAAAACCATGCTACTGCAATTTATGCAATAGGAAATATCGAAAAAAAGCTGAAAACCGATGAAAATATTAAGCATGATTACCAGATCTTTATTGAGTGGGTAGAAGGATAAAATACTAGATGATCCCTGTATTTCTACTAATATAAAATACAATTATAAAAAGAACTCCTCGTGATTGAGAAGTTTTTTTATCGATTTTTTTATCTAATAATCACTTCTCCCCAAGCGCCTTGAGCAAGTCCAGCAGCATTTCCTTCATCAACATCGATATGCATATCCAGAGCAAACTTATCACTCACTCTAATTACTACATTTTCAAAGACTACGGCTCTCTCTCCATTCACACTTACCTTCACGATATCTCCATTTTTTACTCCAAAGTTTTCTGCATCAGCTACCGTCATATGAATATGTCTTTGCGCCACAATCAATCCTTGAGGAATGATAATACTTGCTTTTGGTCCGATAATTTCGATACTTCCGCTTCCTTGAATATCTCCAGATTCTCTGAGAGGAGCAGGTGTCCCCAGCTTAAATACATCTGAAGCTAAGATCTCCACCTGAGTAAATTTTCTATAGGGTCCAAGAATTCTTACTCTTTCAATTTCTCCTTTCGGTCATTTGAGGGTAACAGTTTCCTCAGCTGCATATTGTCCAGGCTGAGAAAGATCTTTTATGGGTGTAAGTTCATAATTTGATCCAAATAAGGTATTTGCATCTTCTTGAGAAAGATGAAGATGTCTCTGTGATATTCAAATAGGTACCCTCATAATAGATTAAGCGTAAAAGATTAAAAGTATAAAAGATTAAAAGAGAGACGACTTTTTACCTTTTTCTCTTTTCATCTTTTCAACTCCCGAAGTATAAAAAAGCTGACCTTTTTTTCAAGATCAGCTTATCACAAATTGTCATTGCGAGGACGAAGGACGAAGCAATCCAAATAATAGAGATATATATTTAAACAGAGTCTAAAGACGTTCCTAAATCTTCCCAATATGGATTTATTTCTTCAATTAATTCAATCTTTTGCTTACGACTACCTCATTTCAATCTTTTTTCTTCGTGAATAGCATCTTGAATGGTAGAGTATTCTTGAAACCAGATTAATATATCTAAACCATATTTAGCACTAAATCATGAAAAGTATTTCGTTTTATGTTGGTAAATTCTCTGTTCTAGATTTGAAGTAACTCAAACATACAGAGTTCAATGTTTATGATTGGTCATCATATAAACATGTCACTTTTTCATTATAATTTGAGTATATAGGATTGCTTCGCAAGCTCGCAATGACTTATTCCACTTCTAACAATATCCAGGTTCTATTCTCCTCCATAGGAGTAAGCATGGGGTCAGTAAGATAAAGATTGTAATATCCCTTTGCTTCCGGGTAGTCTTGCATAATTTTTACATACGCATCTTTCATTTGGGCATAATCTCCTTTAATTTCATAGGCAACAAACTCTTGATTGATTTCCTTATCTCCCTGCGGATGGGCAAGACCAATCCACCCATTCCCTTGAAGAGTAGCATGTTCAATCATTCAACTTTCTCGATTAATATTTCCATATTTCTCGGAGAATTCCTGCTTAAAGATCGCATAGTCTCCAATATCTACCGGCATAAAATTTTCAAATGCCACGGGCTTGGTGATAAAGGTGGTATTTATCGTATACGCAAAGTATCAAGGAAGTAGTTCTGTCATAGTTATGTGTAGAGAAGAAGTAAAATGTCATTGCGAGGACGAAGGACGAAGCAATCCAAATAAGTAGATATTCATATTTAAACGAGGTCTAAAGATGAAGCCAAATCCTTCCAGTTTGGGTTAATATTTTCAATTAACAAAATTTTCTGTTTGCGATTCCCTCACTTTAATCTTTTTTCCTCCTCAATAGCATCTTGAATTGTAGGAGATTCTTGAAATCGTACAAGTTTATCTAAATCATATTTTGCTGTAAATCACCTGAAGTACTTCATTTTATGTTGATAAACTCTTTGTTCTAAATTTGAAGTAACTCAAACATACAGAGTTCAATGTTTATGATTAGTCATAATGTAAACATATCACTTTTTCATTAAGATTTGAACCTATAAATATTTGGATTGCTTCGCAAGCTCGCAATGACCTACTCAACCTCTTCCACTCCTGCGATATCTTCAGCAATCGCCTCTAAATTATCAAATACTTCATCATCGAGCACTTTCTTCCCTGATCTCATATCTTTGATGTTAGATTCAATCTTCTTTTGCAAGTCCGCTAATCCCTTCGTTTCAGCAATGAGATATTGCGAAAGCTTCTCTTTCCCTTGAAGCTTTTGATCTCCTATGGTATAGAAAGCTCCTGCTTTGGTAATTAATTTTAAAAGAACAGCAGCCTCAATAGTATCTGTTACCGTATCATACCCTATTCACCATTTTACAGGGACCTCCGCAGTTTTGAAAGGTGCTGCAATCTTATTTTTTGCTACTTTCACTTTTGCAAAGTATCCGATTTGTTCTTTGTCTTCCATAATTTTATCTCCTCTTCTAATCTCAATCCTCTGAGAAGCAAAGAATTTCAAAGCGTTTCCTCCAGTTGTGGTTTCAGGATTTCCAAACATCACTCCAATCTTCATTCTAATCTGATTGATAAAGACGCAAGTAGTCCCTGTCTTTGCAAGGATAGAAGCCAGCTTTCTGAGTCCTTGAGACATCATTCTTGCTTGTAGACCCATATAGCTATCTCCCATATCTCCTTCTACTTCTGCTTTAGGAACCAAGGCAGCAACACTATCTATCACAATCAATTTAACATTCCCTGATTTTGCAAGTTCTTCAGCAATTTGTAAAGCCTGTTCTCCATAGTCAGGCTGAGAAAGGAATAAGTCATCAATATTAACTCCCAGCTTACGAGCATAGTGAGGATCAAGTGCATGCTCAGCATCAATAAATGCAGCAATTTCGCCTCTCTTTTGAATCTCTGCAATCGCGTGAAGTGCAACAGTAGTTTTTCCACTCGATTCAGGTCCATAGATTTCTACAACTCTTCCCTCTGGATATCCACCACCCAAGATTAAATCTAAAATATAGGATCCACTATGGAAAGTATTTACTAGGCTAACATTTGAAGTATCTCCCATTCTAATCACGGCTCATTTTCCAAACTGTTTCTCAATACTTGCCAATGCATCTTTTAATCCTTGCGGGTTCTTTGTCGTCATTTGTTGATGTGATAATGTGTAAAAAATAACATAACGATATCATCCTAACAAAAAAAAATAAAAAATCAAGACGATTTTTATTAGTTGGGAACTTGAAATAAAATTTTGTCAAAAAAAGATTGATTTTTGTCAAAAATGATTTGACATCGTCAAAGAGATTCTTATAAAGAAATTGCAAAAGCCCTCCTTTGTAAGGAGGGGAAGGGGAGGTTTTCTGTATCCCAGAGCTTGCTTTAGTGGAAGAAGGGGATGTATACATAAGGAATTCTTTTCGATAGAAATTCTTCGCTTTGCCCAGAATAACAGAAATCAGACTTTTATTTTTCTTTCTTACAAGAAATGAAACTCGACGACATTCAAAAAGCACTCATTCTCTTCTTCAAAAAAAACACTAATGAAGAAGGACTAACTCTCAGAGAAATAGCTCAGGAAATCTGAGTAAAACATCCTCAAACGGTCCTCAATAAGCTCAACCAGCTTGTCCTCAAGGGATACTTTGTCAAAGATGAAAAAGGATATCGCCTCGTCCGTGAAAGCATCACGGATAAATTCACCGATATCGTTCAGCTGCCTATCTTCGGATTTGCTCAATGTGGAAACCAAGGAAAGGCGATTATTCACGAGTATTCCCAAGAAAAGATGCCAGTTACCATGGCTTTTATCGGAGCAAGTGACATTACTAACTGTTTCTTCGTTCGTGCGAAGGGGAACTCTATGGAACCAAAAATCCAGGATGGAGACCTTGTTCTCATTCGCCAACAGGATTCCTATGATGAAAATGATTATGTCTTCGTAATCCATAACCAACTTCCAAAACTCAAAAAGATTATCAAACAGGATGGTCAATTCTTCCTAGAATCTGTTAACAGATTTTTTGATAAGGTAGAAATCGATCCCTATGATGAAACGAAAGTCATCGGAGTGGTGAAAAAGATAATTAAGAATATGTAATTAGTTTTAAAAATCACAATAAAAAGGCTGACAATCTATCGGCCTTTTTTACTTTCACCCATTTAATCTTTTTTACTCTTCTTCTTTTGCTCTTTCCTTTTACCTCCCCTTAAACACCACACCAAAGGTTGCAAAGATTACATAAATATCCATCGCAAGTGACCAATTCTGAATATAATACAAATCAAGTTTCGCTTCTTCTTCAAAAGGTAGCTCATCTCTTCCAAACACTTGTGCATATCACGTTATCCCTGGTTTAATACTCAAAACCCTTTTCTGCCAAGCTTCATATTTTGCTACTTCATTTGGCAAATGTGGCCTTGGTCAGACCAAAGACATGGTTCCAATAAAAATCTGAAAGAGTTGAGGTAATTCATCTAAAGAACTCTTTCTAAGAAATTTCCCTAGCTTTGTTACTCTTGGGTCATTTTTAATCTTTGGCAAGATTCATTTTCTATTATTTGCATCTGAGTCAACGAGCTTCTTATAAAGTTTCTCAGCCTCTTCCCCTCCATATCCCACACTCATGTGAGTATACATTGTGCGAAATTTATAAAAAGTAAATTCTTTTCCTCATTTCCCAACTCTCTTGGATTTATAAATAATGGGTCATTCACTGTCAATTTTTATCAGAAGCGCAACAACTAACATTACAGGAGAAGCCAAAATAATTCCCAAAAAAGATCAGACAATATCAAAAAGTCTCTTAACAACCAGAGATCGTCCATCGAGTTTTGAATGCTTATATTCCATAGCGATAATATTATCTATTTTTTCAGGTTTATAGACTACATCTTCAAGAAAATATCCCTCACTAATATGGAAAAATCTCGTTTCATAAAATCTAATTCTTTCAAAAACAGTTTGTAAAGTATCTTTATCAAACGTTCATAAAGCTACCGTCATTGAGTAATTTGCAAAATCTACTGCATCAAGATCCTTGCTTTCGACAAACTCAGTAGGGGAGCTGAAATTTTCTTTAATTTTTTCAATAATCTCATAGCTATCAATCATATTATTGGAGATAATCAGAATCTTTTTTCAGACTTTTTTTTGTAACTTAAAATCAATACGATACCAAATCTGATCGAAAATAAAGAGTACAAAGTAAGTCAAGAAGGCACTAAAGAGAATAACAAATCTGGAAATTCCTCGCCAAAAGACAAATCCTTGCCCAAAGTAAGAAATAAAGGTAATGCTGATAAACCAATATAACCAAACCTTAGTCAGAGTTCTAATATAATTATCTGCTGTCTTATTTAATTCATAGAGTTTTTTCATCCAACCAATAACCACAAATGCCGCCGCACTAACAACGGCAAATATTTTGAGTTCTCCTATATTAATAAGAGGAATATCAAGATGTACTCCCGGAATGAAATCAGAGACCAATCTCATCTCATAGGTGATATAGAAAATGAGTAAGATAATCCCAAAATGAATCAGTGGCCTCAAAAGACGGAAAAGTCTGAGTCGTTTTTGATGCATAGGTAATGCTATTAAATAAAATTCCTCATCTCCAGTGAGATCATAACAATCCTACTCCTGAAAGCTAGAAGAAGTCAAAGGAGAGATTAATTAAGGATTTCTTTAATTTCTCCAATAAAGGCAAATATATCTTCTTCCAAATTTCCCGTCTTTGGAATAGTGCATCCCGCAGCATTATGATGTCCTCCTCCTCCAAAAGCAACACAAAGATCACGACAATTATATCTCCCCTTCCCTCTAAAACTCATTTTAATAGCATCTTTTACCTCTTTCCCAAGGATCACAAGCTCACCTCATTCAATGGTTACCATAGTATAGAGAGCTGTATCAGAAGCATCTCCGTGTACTCAAAAGAGCTCCAATTCTTCTTGGCTATGTCGAGAAAAAATAAGATCGTCCTGCATCTGCATTCTTTCCAAGATAAGAGAAGAAAACTGAACCTCCTTTAATGATTTCCTATGAAAGATATTCAAGATAATTGATGCTTTGTCTGCTCCTAATATTAAAAGATCAATGGCATCATTCATCACCCTAATGCTTTCTTCTCAACTATCGTATGAAAAGTTTCCACTATCAGTAAGAATCCCCATATAAAGGAACGTAGCCACTTTTTTATCTATGAGATCTCGCCATTTCTTGCTAAGTTCAAAGATAAGTTCTGCACAACTGATAGCACTCTCATCTCTATAAACTAATGCATTCTGAAATGCATGATCAAAGAGATGATGATCTATAATTACTTTTGGAATCTGGTCAAAATACTCAATATGATTCTCCGTAAATTTCTTAATTCTTCCATATCCAGAAAAATCTACAAATATCAAAACATCATAGTCTGCATAATCAAACTCGTATTGCATATTCTGTATCTCAGGAAGAAAATCAAAATTCTGACTTTCTTTGTCTGGGGTAAAATAGCTGACTTGCTTCCCCAACTTCTCGAGCTGCAAACCAAGTCAAAACATTGATCCAATCGCATCTCCATCTATCGACTGATGCCCAAAAATTGCAATTTTCTGTGCCTGTTCTAGTGTTTCTTTCATCTGTTGTTGTATCTGCATGTATAAAGTATCTGTAATCGTGCTTAGTCGTTCTGAAGCGAAACTAAAGAATCCAGTAAGTAGATATGGATCCTTCGTTTCACTCAGGATGACAAAAAATTCTATAATAATAATTTAATCTTTTACACTTTTCTTCTCTTCCTCTCTAATTCTTCATAAATCTTCTTAATCTCTCCAATCCCTCCTCTGAAACATGTACAGAAGCTCATAGGACTTTTGCAAACTCTTCTCAGGGATTATTTTTAATAATAAGCATAATCTCTTGAATATCCTGCATAATAAGTCCCTCAACAGAAATTTCAACAGGTTTGCTCACTTCTGCTACCCCATCTAGTTCATTAAAGGCTTCATTCTCAAGATTAGGTTCATCTTTTATTTCATTATCCACATTTCCTGTTTCCAGCAAAGGTTCCGTTGAAATATCAATTATTTCTTGAGCTTTATTTGTATCTTCTTCCTCCTCAATAATCCCCAAATCCTGCTCAATATGTTTATTTCCTTCATTTTCCTCTTCAAGTAAAGAAGGTTCCCCAGGAAGAGTTTCTATACTATCTTCAGAAATATCAGAATTAATTATTGTGTCTGCGTTTACCTCATTTTCTCATTCTTCAAAACTAGAACCACTAATAATTCCTTTCGCAAGCTCCTTTTTCTCTTCTTGGGTGACTTGTGCAGCCGCAGCTTTAATTCTCTCAATATCCGCTTTTCTCTGTTCTCCATATCTGGCTTTTTTTACCTTAACCACAGTATCACCAGGATCATAACTTCCTCCAGCCAAGCTTTTTAATTTTTCATGATCAGTTTTGATGATTTTATTAATAGAGATTCTATTCTTTTTATATCCATGAACAATCACCAAATCAAACTTCTCCAATCCACAAGGATCAGAAACAAAAAACTCAAAGCTGTCCGAAATATCATCTATCTTGATAAAAAATCCTTTTTTTCTCGCTCTTTGAATCTCCCTAACATATCCAATGATAATGAAATTTCCAAGTTCTGTCTTATCCTTTACCAAGGAAAGAAAGGTAAACTTCTTGATATACTTATACAATCCATCTAAAGGATTTCCAGAAATAAAAGATTTAAATACCTCTTGTTCCATCATCAATCTTTCCATCAAACTAGAAGGATGAGTCTGTTTCAAAGCAATTTGCGTCTCCATCCCACCAAAAAGTCCTTGGTCAGCATTCGCAGAATTCTTCACCCAATCCAAGATTCCTTCCAAATTATCCAAAAGAACTTTACGATCTTCAAAAGTATCTAAAGCCCCTGCCTTAATTAAACCTTCTAGGGATTTCTTATTAATCACGGGAGCACATCTTTTTAGAAAATCCTCCAACTTTGTGTAAATTCAGTTTTTTCTCTCTTGTTGGATAAATTCTCCTATGTCCTTACCTACACCCTTAATGGAAACAAATCCCATTCTGATCGCATCATCAATCGCAGCCACATGATTAAAGGAAATATTTACATCGGGAGCATGCACCTCAATCCCATGCTGCTGAATCTCAGAAATATAAAAACTCTGAGTATCTGTGTCTTCTTCCACTGATCTAATAAGTGCAGCATAAAATTCAACAGGATAGTGTGCCTTCAAATACGCTGTCTGATAAGCAATTAAAGCATAGCACACTGCATGCGATTTATTGAAGGAATAGGAAGCCGCAGGTTCAATCATCCTCTCATAAATCTCTTTAGTGGTTTCTGGTTTATAGTCCCTAAATGCCGCTCCTTTTTCGATAAACTCTTGTTTGATTGCATCGATAATTTCCTTTTTTTTCTTTCCAATTCCTCTTCTCAGCATATCCGCTTCCCCAAGCGAAAATCCCGCCATTACTTGTACCAGAAACATAAGTTGCTCTTGATACACAGCAATCCCATAGGTATCTTTCATAATAGGACTCAAATCTTCGATCAGTTTTCTCTTTTCCTCTTCAGCTACCTTCGCTCCATATTTTCTCGTTAATGCTTCTCTGAGTTCAGGATAAAGATATTCAATCTCTTCCCTCCCATGTCTCCTCTCAATATAACTCGGAATAAATTCCATAGGTCCAGGACGATAGAGTGCGGCCATTGCTACAATATTATCAATCACATCTGGCTCCAGTTGAATCAAAAATCTTCTCATTCCTGCCGATTCAAATTGGAAGATTCCTGTTGTATCTCCTTCTTTAAATACCTTTTCATAAGTAAAAGAGTCATTAAGCGGAGGATCGAAACTCATGGTATCCATAAAATGTTGAAACATTTCAGGGAAGTCTGTTCAATTCTTATCAGCTCTCGCTTTAATAATTTTGATACAATTCTTAATAATACTAAGATTTCTTAATCCTAAGAAATCCATCTTCAATAGTCAGATATATTCAAGAGTTGGTCCATCATACTGAGAAACAATAGTATGATCTGTTTCCTTATTATATTGCGTTGGTGTAAAATGGGTCACTTTATCTGGTGCAATAATAATTCCGCAGGCGTGTACCCCAAGCTGTCTCATATTTCCCGTCAATTCACTCCCAAAATCAATCGCCTTCTTGAGTTTTTCATCAGTTTCATAGAGATTCTTGAGTTCATCATTTCCTTCAGGATCATTTACCATATCTAACAAGCCCCCTTTATCACTCAAAAGATTAGAGACGTAATTAGACCTATCAAAAGGCACCCCAAGTGTTCTTGCAGCATCTTTAAATGCCGCCTTGCTCGCCATCTTCATAAAGGTACCGATCGAACAAACATTTTCTGCTCCATATTTTTCCGTCACATAGTCTACTACCTTCCCTCTTAGAGTATCCTCAAAATCAATATCAAAGTCTGGCATTGAAATTCTCGCAGGATTTAATAGTCTCTCAAAAAGCAGATCAAAAGGAAGAGGATCCACATCCGTAATCCCTATCACCCATGCTAAAAGCGAACCTGCCCCAGATCATCTTCCTGGTCCTACAACAATCTTATTATCTTTTGCCCATCTCACATAGTCAGATACTACCAAAAAGTAGGAATTAAATCCCATCTCTTTAATCACCTTCATCTCATATTCCAAACGATCAATATAGAATCCCAAGGAAAATCTAGGATCTTTGCCAGGAAAGATTTCTTGTTGCTTGGCGATAAATTCCCTTTTAAAGGGGGTATAGGTCATCTGAGTAAACTTCTTAAGGTCATCGGGTGAGGTATCAGTCAGCTTTTTTTCTAAAGCTCCTTTACTGGTAATTTTCACTAAATTAATCAAGACATCCTGCTCCCAATGTAACCTAAATTTTTTACTCAATCAAAAAAAAGAGAGATAACGAAGTTCAAATTCATCACGTGTCATTACCATACTACTCATCTCTTTCCCCTCAAAGCTAAAAAAATCTAACTACTATCCTCAGTCTATACATCAGGGGAAAAATTACAAGATATTAGCTATATTTTTTCTCTACAAAGTTTCTCAAAAGTAAAAAAAATCAGACTCCCCAAAGGAAATCTGATCTCTCTTTATAGTTTCTCTAGATAGTAAGTATATAGACTATGCTAGGTAAGTAAATAATTGAGGAATAAATCACGTGGTTGTAGCAGGAACATCTCCTGCAATTCAACCAATAAGCCAAAAGACTAGGCTCACAATCATCCAAGCGAGAGCGATAACTACTAAACCAATACCTGCATTCTTCATAATGGTTACTCCTTTTTTGACTTTAGCTTCATCACTTCCAGCTGTTACCATTAAAAATCCAGCATACAATACCAAACATAAAGCAAGAAGTCCCAGCATCCCAAGTATCCAATTGATAGCATTTTTTAAGATATCAATCAGGGAGTCGTCAGTACTTTCTGCGTCATCTGTTCCAACAACTCCAACTCCATCTACATAATTCATCTGCCCAAATTGTGCAACAGAAACAGTACAAGGAAGCAATATCCCTAGGCTAAGCATAGGAATAAGGAGCCACGAAAAAAGCTTTTTCATTATCTTACATATAAATAGTAAAGAAGGTGTATAATATTATGAACCAGTAACTCCACCAATAATCCAAAAGATAAGACTAACAATCATCCAAGAAAGTGCAATAATCGCTAGACCAATACCAGCATTCTTCAAGATAGTCTTTCCATCGGTCACCTTTTTCTCATCTCCTCCAGCTGTAGTAATTTTAAATCCAGCATAAAGACAAAGCACTAAAGCAACGAGTCCCAACATCCCGAGTATCCAGTTAATAAAGGTTTTAATCATATCAATTAACCCTCCACTTGCTTCTTCTCATGCTCCACTTACTCCAAGACCTCCTGCTGCACTAGTATCTCCAAATGATCCTGCTTGAAAAGAACCATCCGTTTGTGCAAAAGCAGGTGTTAGACTAGATACTCCAACAAAAGTAAGGAGTCCAAGTGCCAATCCCAATAACATTTTTTTCATCTTGTATATAGATTAAGAATAAAGAGATTCGAGAAGAACGTACTTCATCGAATAATACAAAGGTAATTGTAGAGAAAACAGAGCGTTTTGCAAACATTTCAACACTTTTTCTTAATAATATTCTAAAATAGGGAGATTTTGCTCTTTTCTTTCTTTAAAAAATCTCTATAGATTAGCGAAATTACTATGAAATAACCTTTTGTTTATTAACGCCTAAAGTCATGACTAATTTTATTCAATCCTTTGACCCAGAGATTTCTCAAGCAATCAAACAAGAAGAGTATAGACAAAATCATGGAATGGAGTTGATAGCAAGTGAGAACTACCAATCAGCAGCAGTACTTGCAACACAATCTTCCATCCTTGCTAATAAATATTCCGAAGGATTTCCCGGAAAAAGATACTACGGAGGACAAGAAAATACAGATATAGTAGAACAATTGGCTATTGATAGAGCAAAACAGCTTTTTAAAGCTGATCATGCAAATGTACAGGCTCTTTCTGGAGCCGCAGCTAATCTTGCTTTCTACTCAGCAGTAATGGAGCCTGGGGATGCAATATTAGGGATGGATCTTTCTCATGGAGGACATCTTACACATGGATCGCCCGTTACCTTTTTTTCCAAAGTCTTTAATTTCCAAAGGTATAAAACGCTATCTAATGGAAAAATAGATTTCAATCAACTTCGTTCACTTGCTCACGAGTTTAAGCCCAAAGTAATATTGGCAGGATTTAGTGCTTATCCTAGAGAACTAGAATATGATAAATTTGCAGAAATAGCCAATGAAGTCTGAGCAATTCTCTATGCAGATATTTCTCATGTCGGGGGATTCATAGCAGCAGGAATACTCAAAAATCCTTTTGATTATGGATTCCATGCTGCAATGACCACAACTCACAAATCCCTTCGCGGACCCAGAGGAGCTCTAATTCTCTCCAAAGGAATCGTTTCTAATCCACTCAAAAAACCTGAAGACACAATCGAAAACATTCCAACCAGAATTGATAGAGCAGTATTCCCAGGAATGCAAGGAGGACCCCATATGAATACCATCGCTGCTATCGCTGTAGCCCTCAAAGAAGCTCAGACTCCTGACTTTTTAGATTATGCAAAACAAACACTCATCAACGCAAAAACGCTTGCAGAAGAAATGCTTAAGTATGGATATAAACTCGTTACCTGAGGGACAGATAACCATATGATTATTGTTGATTTTAGTGGAACAAATCTTGATGGGAAAATAGCGGAAGATACTTTAGATAAGATCTGAATTTCCACCTCCAAATCTACAATTCCCGATGACCCAAATCCACCATCCAGACCTTCAGGACTCAGGATTGGAATGCCAGCGATGACTACGAGAGGAATTAAGGCAGAAGGAACAAAATACATCGCATCTTTCATTCATCAAGCATTGCAGACCGTAGATCATCCAGAAAAATTGGTACAACTCAAAAAGGAAGTAGAAGCATTTGCTACACAATATCCTGTTCCTCTTTTCGTAATAAACTAAAAGAGGAGTAAGATACTAGTTATTTTGCTGATATGTTAACTGAGAGAAGGGGAGATTGAGAAAACTTGTATCTTGAGTATCCATCCACTCTCTGAAGTCAGGATTCTTAAAAGTAGTATATATCATAGTAAAATATTCTCCAATAGTAGGTTCTCAGATATTCGGAGTAGTGTTTTTTATTTCAATCAAAAGCTTCTGAAAAGCAACTCCAAAATCTTTAATAAATACTGATTTAGCTGATTGAAGGTTCTTCGTTCTTAAATCTTTTTTTACTTTTTCTCGAATTTTGTTGTTCCCTCACGCAAGAAATATCCCAATTTTATAATATCGTGCTAATTTACTAACAAAATACGGCATGAGTTCCTTCGCCATAGCATCAATATAGGTTTCACTCAGGAGAAAAGAAAGATCTCCTTCAGGGGAAAGAGAGCAGATGGGATATTTTTCAAAAACACTAGGAAGAAAGCTGAGAAGTTCCTTTTTTTCTTTAGGAGAAAAAATAACTTCCATTTCCCTCTCACAAAAAAGTACGAAAGTTTCTGCCGTAATCTGAGGGAGATTCTGAGAGAGGAATTCCCTGTTTTCTCTACTATTAAGCGTTTTTATTATTTCAGTAGAAACATCCAAAAATATCTCAGAACCAAAAGAATTCTCTGTATGATCAACAGCCTTTCATATATATTCCAAAGAAATGGTATCAAAGATTTCTTCCTGAGGAGAAGTTACTATCTTAGTATCAGACTCAGAAAAGGGAAATAAAGCTATACTACTTCCCACTAAAAATTCTTTAAAGTTCATAATAAGCAAAAATCTAAACGATTTGACTTATAATGAAAAGAGACAAAAGTAAAAGGGAAATATTATATCTTGCTTTCTTTCTGATTTTTTCTATATAGAAAGTGATTAGTTTTACCTTACATTTCTTATCAATGGCAATAGAAAATCCTCATATTACAGATCCTGGAGAATATCTTCTCTATCTGCTAAAATTACATATTGACTATGCGGCCTCAGATTCTTACTTTACTTTTAATGAAGAACCTTCACTGAGAGTAAATGATGAAGTGTATAGACTTGTAGGTCTAGATAAATTTTCTGACGAAATGCTTGATGCTATTGCCCAGCAACTCATGGATGAGAGAGATAAAGAACTCTTCGAAAAAAATATGAGTGTGGATATTGGATATGTTGCTCACAATCGCAGATTCAGAATAAATATTTCTCAACAAAGCGGACATAGAATGATTGTATTCAGACTTTTTGCAGAAAAAGTCCCTACACTTGATGATCTAAAACTTTCTCCTGTCTTCAAGCAACTTATGCAAAAGACAAGTGGAATTATTTTCATAGCTGGTCCAACAGGATCGGGAAAATCAACCACACTTGCCGCGATGATTGAAGAAATTAACATGAATAAACAGAAACATATTATCACACTCGAAGACCCTATTGAATACATATTTACTCCCAAAAAAGCTCTGATTGAACAAAAACAACTGGGAAAAGATATTGCGAGTTTTTCATCCGCAATGAAATATGCACTTAGACAGAGACCGGATGTAATTCTTTTTGGTGAGGCAAGGGATCCAGATGGAATCAGAAATGCAATTGCCCTTGCCGAAACAGGACATTTAGTGCTTACTACTATCCATTCCAGATCTGCAGCACAAACCGTAAATAAAATTATTTCAATGTTCCCAGCAGACGAACAATCACAGATTAGAAACCAGATTTCTGATACGATGGCTGCTATTATTGTTCAGAAACTAGCAAAAAGAGTAGGAGGAGGAATGGTTCCTGTCCAAGAGATTCTTCTCAATAATACTGCAGTAGAAAATATCATCAGAGAAAATAAACTCAATCAGCTCAATAATACCATCTATACCAATAGAGCTATGGGAATGCAGTTATTGGAAGATCACTTACTCTTTCTTGCAAGTAAAGGATTTATTGATCTCAATAACGCAGTAAATATTGCAAATGACAGCGACTACCTCATCAAGGAATTAGCAGCGAAAGGATTAATTCAAAATCCACAAGGATAGTACTACTTTATTTCTTTTTTTGTGTGGATGACTACAAACGATCCAACCGCTCAAAATACCCAACAAACAACTCCAATACCTTCAGAAACTCCTACAACTGAAACATACTTTTCTGAACAAGAAATCTATGTAGCACCCGATGCTTCTGTTTTTCAGCCTGTTGCAGATTTGGGAGGACTGGCAAGTGAAGGAATCTCTACTGCTACAGAAATAACAAAAGATATTACAAAATTCTGAACCCAAGTAATAGGAAATCTGGGGGAATTTATCTCGGAACCTTCAAATCTCTTTCAACCCACAAAAGCCGTAGACAATCTTGCCTCCCTAGGAAAAAATATTGCTAATACAGGAGTAGAAGCTGCAAAAGATCTTACAAGTGATGCAATTTCTTTGACGACTGGGGCAGTAGAAGACGTGATGCACATAGGAAAAGAACTTGGAAATATTTGGATAGAACCAGCAAAAGAAGGGGAGTGAGTCTTTGAACCAAAGAAACCTCTGAATACTCTTAGTTCAATCTGAGGAAAAGTCTTAAAAAGCTGAGTAGCTGTTGCAGGAGGAACGGTAAAAACGGGAGTAAATGTTGCCAAAAAAGTTCTCTGAGCAGGAGGAAACCTCTTAAAAAAATGACTAGGAATTTTTTGAGGGAAGGAAACAGAAGAAGTATAAAATGCTCCTATAAAAATTCTCTTGAAGTTAGGATAAAAAAGGATATACCACTGTTGTATAAAGATTAAATTGAAAAGCATGGCTTATAGACTATAATTTCACGTGAAATAAAAAACAAAACAGTAAAAACAAAACATACCCCATGGCGGGTCAGGCGTTGCTTAACCTAGATAAAAAAGCACAGGAGCTATCACTTGACTATGATAGGACGAGGAGAAGAGACCTTATGGAATAAATGACTGATGTTCTTTCTGAGTAGATTTTTCTTCGGGACATCCAAAGTAGAAAGGTAGATTCTACTAAACGTAAAATAAAAAGTAAAAACGACTCTGTATTCTACCTAAATAGAGTCAAAAAATTAAATAAAAATGAAAACAAAAGTTTATTTATTGGCGATGTTTTTCGTTGCTATTCTGTTGTGTGCATTTACTTCTTCTACAAAAGCAAATGCAAATACTGAGGTTGTTAGTGATGTTGAAAGAATTCAGAGTTTTTACGATTGTTGGGGCTCCAGTCTTTTTTCTCACACCCATACCTTCGAATGTGGATATTGTACTTGGTATACTATCAATATAGGTAGTAGTAGCTCTAGCAGTGTAAGTATAAGAATACAAGAAATCGATGCATTAGGGGATGTTATCACAGACAATGTTGTGTCTATCCCTGCAAATGGTTCCTATTCTTATACAGATCCAACTCCCTCATCCAATCTTCGTGCAATACGAGTAAATACAGCCTCCTATTATTTAGAAGTATGTGTGGCAACACTGAATTAAAATGTAAACTAAACTGTAAAACAGGCATCTATAGGTTACATCCTATAGATGCTTTCTATATAAAATAATGACGATTTGCAATAACATACACAATGTAAGGAGACATTAGAAATATGTGAAGAAATAGGGTAATTAAACAAATTTTTGGTGAGAATGTTTTTGTTTTTATCTTAAGATATTGGATTATTAAAAACATGATACTAATTAAAATTATACCGTATAGTGAATAATAAGCTATTTCTCATATAATAAACCATTCTATTAAGTCATTTATCTTTACGGCTGTTTCTGCTCCCCATACCAAATCAATATATGGCGTACTATTAGGACTTGGGTTAAGATTGTTTAATGATGCAATTTTAGAGGCATATTGGATAATTCCATAAAGACTATATACTAATGTAAACAATATACCTACTTTGTCATAACTCCTTAATGATAAACTAATTATGGGATTAAGCTTCATTTAGATAATATAATATAAATTCGCACAAAAAACTATAACCAAAAAATAGCAAAATACAACAAAATCACAGTGAGAGGATTTATTTCTCAAATGCACACTTTTTCTAGAGACAATAGATTAGAAATAATATACTAAGAAACTAATCCAATCTTAGTTCAATCTGAGGAAAAGCCTTAAAAAGCTGAGTGGCTGTTGCAGAAGGAACGGTAAAAACGGGAGTGAATGTTGCCAAAAAAGTTCTCTGAACAGGAGGAAACCTCTTAAAAAAATGACTAGGAATTTTTTGAGGAAAGGAAACAGAAGAAGGAGAAGAAAATGGATTGACTTAAACAAAGAAATATATATAAGGAAAAATATTTAACTTCTATAATTATACCAATGCCATTCAATCCCGATCATATGGAACACTACGAAAGAAATACGGAAACCCACGAAGGAAGAGAGTTTCTGATTGAAAAAGTTATTTGAGATATGTTGAGTAATTTTTCAGATCAAGAATGAGTATCAAAAATACTACGAAAAACAATTAGAGATTGAGATCAATTGCCACTAGAACAACTTAATAAACTTTACGAATTGTCACTGAACGATGACTCATATAAAAATCTTTATGATTTCTATATGGACCTTCATGATGGAAAAGGAACTGCATTCGAACATCTCCAAGAATTAATGGCGAAAGATCCTGAATGGAAAGACAAAATTGTATAAGAACATATTAAGAGTCTAATTCATAAATGTCAACTAGGAACTGCTTGAAAAAGGCAGTTCTTTTCGTATCATGAAATCAGATTCAGAAAATTATAAAGGATATCTTTTTTTTATCTCTTCAGCTGCCCATCCATGTCAGAAAAAGAACTTGTCCCACAAATCAATAAGGAAATCAATCATTCTTTAGAAAAGGAAATTTCCCAATCCTATATTGACTATTCAATGTCCGTAATTGTATCTCGTGCACTTCCTGATACGAGAGATGGACTTAAACCCGTAGTAAGAAGAATTCTCTATGCGATGTATCAGACAAACAATTTTTTTAACCAAAAACATAAGAAATCTGCAAGAATCGTCGGAGAAGTAATGGGAAAATATCATCCACATGGTGATTCTTCAATTTATGAAGCAATGGTAAGACTTGCACAGCCTTGGGCGATGAGATATCCACTTGTGGATGGACAGGGAAACTTTGGATCTATCGATGGAGATGGAGCAGCTGCGATGAGATATACCGAAGCAAGATTAACAAAGCTTGCAGAAGAAATGCTCGCCGATCTTGAGCAAGATACCGTTGATCGAAGACCAAACTTTGATGGCTCCCTTGATGAACCAAAGATGTTGGCTACAAAATTCCCGAACCATCTTTGTAATGGAACCATGGGGATTGCAGTAGGTATGGCAACTAACATGGCTCCCCATAATCTAAATGAGGTATTGGATGCTTGTCATCTCTTACTTGAGAAAGAGGGAAAGAAAATGATGGGAACAGTAATCAATGAATTAGGATTTGAAGAAGAGAAAGAGGTAGAATATGAAGTTTCTATAGATGAAATCATGGAAATCATAAAAGGTCCTGACTTTCCAACAGGAGGAATGATCTTTGATCCAGAAAGTATCAAAGAAGTTTACAAGAAAGGAAAGGGGCCAATCGTAGTGCGTGGGAAAACTCATACTGAAGTATACGAAGACGCTCACGTAATTGTGATTGATGAAATCCCTTACTTTGTGAATAAGTCTACACTTGTTGCCAAAATTGGAGAACTCGTGGTAGATAAAAAGATTGAAGGAATCAATGACATCAGAGATGAAAGTAATAAGAATAAGAATAGAATTGTGCTCTACCTTAGAAAAGGCGTAGATCCTGATACAATTTTAATTCAGCTGTACAAATTTACCGATCTTCAGACCAATTTTAACATCAATAACGTATCGTTAATTGATAAAGGAAGTCAGCCAAGGCTACTCAATATCAAAGATCTTCTGATGGAGTTCGTAACTTTTAGAAGAGATGTCGTATATCGTAGATCTGTCTTTCAACTCAAAAAGGCAACAGATAGACTACACATCCTTGAGGGACTCAAAAAGGCAATTGATATTATTGATGAAGTAATTGCCACCATTAGAGGATCAGAGACCAGACAAGAAGCAAAAAATGCCTTGATCGAAAAATTTGAGTTCAGCGCAGAACAGGCAGAATATATTCTTCAGATGAGATTACAAGCCTTGGTAGGATTAGAAATTCAAAAGATTACCGATGAAATAGAAGAAAAGAAAAGACAGATCGAAGAACTCAATGAGATTATCAATAATCCTACAAGACTTGATGAAGTAGTAAAAGAGGAGTTTGATTATATGAAAAATAAGTATGGAGATGAGAGGAAGACAGAAGTTTCAGAAAGTAAAGATGTCTACAATATCGCAGGAAGTATTAAAGCACTTCAAGCAGCAGCAGATAAAGTAAAAGAAGATGTAATCTGCCGAATTGGAAATGATTACTCACTCAGGGTGCTCTATCAATCAAGAGTACAAGTGATCCCAGATGAAACGCTTGATCTGATCTACACTCATAATCAGGACAATCTGATTATTATTACTGATCAAGGAGAGCTCGTAGTACAGAGACTCAAAGATTTTGGAGCATTGACAATGGCAAAACCTGCAATCAATCTCAAAAAACATTTTGACCTTAAGGGAAAAATTATTTTTGCCAAGACCTTACACTTCGCCTATGACCATCTCATCTTCTTGACGAACCAAAATAGTATCAAAAAAATCGATAAAAATCTTGTGCTTTCTTTCAAGAAATTCCCAACGGTGATTATGAATCTTCAGCCAAAAGAAAAAATTCTAAAAGTTGAAGCGGTAGTAGATACAGACAATATCGGAATACTTACCAAGCAAGGACGAATGCTACTCTTCCCATCATCAGATATCAGAGCAATGGGAAAGACCGCTGGAGGAGTTACTGCGATCTCTCTCCAAGAAGGCGATGAAGTTGCGAATATGTTCTTACACAAAGACGAACCATTTATCTTAATCCATTCCGATAAAAATGGAAAATTACTCTCTCTCGAAGACCTCAGAATCCGAAAAAGAGCAAGAAAAGGACAAGTAGTCATGACAGGAAAAGAAACCATTGAGGGAGGAATCTCTATCGTAGAAGGAGCAATCAGAATTAGATTTGATGATGGGAAAATGATCACTCTGCATTCAAATAATGTCCGCCTTGATGAACCAGAGACTCCATTACATAAAATGGTAGATCAACACATTGATATTATCTACCGCCCACGAGAAGAAAAAGAAGAAAACGTGAAATACAAAGAAGAGAAGAAAAAATCTGAAAAGAATGAAGGAGAACCATCCCTTTTTGACCTTCCGGGTGAAGAGAAAGAGAAGAGAGAAACAAACAATTCTGAAGAATAAAAACAGAAGAGCTGACATAAGTCAGCTTTTTATTAAAAAAGATTGACATTAGGAATATATTTATTATATATGCTCTTATATAAAATATAAAATATAAACAAATTAAATAAAAGTATATGGAAACAAAAATTGAAGTTATTAAGAGAATTAGTGTATCTCCCCTTAATTTACACGCCATCAACATTCCCTTTGAACAGCTAGTTCAGGAAAAAAGAGAAGGGATAAGGGATAATCTATTTTTAGGGAATTATCGTCTTAGTGGATACCATAGCCCTGAAGATATTAGATCTCAAGGGATTTGGAAGGTATATCATTTTGCAAAAATAGGTACTGTTAGTATTGTGATTGCAACAGCTTCAGCAGAAATAAAGAATATGGAGATGTTAAATTTTATAAAAAATAATTATGGATTTTCTCTCAGTAGGGATAATTTGTTCGCTTTATGGGAGGTATATCGCAAAGAACTGCAAGAACTAACAAATAAAGAAAACAATCGGTTAGCAATACTTGCTCCTGCAAAAGAAGCAGATTTACCAGAACATAATCATGGTCGTAAAATCTTTCCTGTTCTGATATTACAAAATGAAGAAGGTCCTAACTATGATTGGACCTGGGTAGATGATATCAGAGAAGAGAACAAAAATAATAAAATTGCTTTTGCTTTCTTCCAATTCAATGTCCCAACATTAATTTAAACTTATTGAAGCAATAAAAAAACTAAAAGAGCGAATACCCATCGCTCTTTTCTTCTTTTACACTTTTTTCTCTTCCCAAATCATCTGTAATCCTCCCTAACCCTAAAACTCACAATTTCTCGGATATCTAGGAAACGGAATCACATCACGAATATTTTCCATTCCTGTCATATACATCACTAATCTCTCAAATCCAACTCCAAATCCTGCATGAGACACTGTACCATATTTTCTGAGCTCCAAAAACCAATACAGTTCGTCCGTATTTACTCCCATCGCATCCATTCTCGCTTTCAACTTCTCATAATTATCTTCTCTCTGACTTCCTCCGATCAATTCTCCCACTCCTGGCACCAATAAATCCATTCCTCTTACCGTCTTATTATCTTCATTGAGCTTCATATAAAACGCCTTGATATCCTTGGGATAATCCGTCACAAATACTGGTCCCTTAAAGATCTTTTCCGAGAGATATCTCTCATGCTCGGTTTGCAAATCGATTCCCCATTCAGGAGCATACTCAAAGGTGTGGTCAGCTTTTTTCAAAAGTTCGATAGCTTCGGTATAGGTCACATGAGAAAATTCTGATTTCACCAATGTTTCTGCTCTCTCTTTCACGCCAGGAAAGATAAATGTATCAAAGAATTCCATCTCATCAGGCGCCTTTTCTAGCACATAGCCAAAGACATATTTGATCAAATCTTCTGCCAACTGCATATTGTCCTCCAGATCCGCAAAAGCGATCTCCGGCTCAATCATCCAAAACTCAGACAAATGCCTCGAAGTATTAGAATTTTCCGCTCTGAACGTCGGTCCAAAGGTGTAAATATTCCCAAAAGCAGTCGCAAACGTCTCTCCTTCGAGCTGTCCGCTTACCGTTAAGGATGCCTTAGATCAGAAAAAATCCTGATGATAATCAACGCTCTCTTCACTATTCTTTGGTAGATTTTCTAGATCAAGTGTGGTTACCTGAAACATTTCTCCCGCTCCTTCCGCATCAGATCCCGTAATAATCGGCGTATGCACCCACAGAAATCCTCTCTCTTGAAAAAACTGATGTATCGCAAAAGAAAGCAGATTTCTCACTCTAAATACTGCGTTAAAAGTGTTGCTTCTCGGTCTGAGATGCGCAATAGTTCTGAGATATTCAAAACTATGTCTCTTTTTCTGCAACGGAAAATCTTCATCAGCTCCACCGATGAGCTTCACCTTTGTAGCCTTAACTTCATAAGCTTGCTTCGCTCCCTCAGAAGCCACCAAAATCCCTTCTACACTCACGCTACTTCCCGTGGTGAATTTACAAATTTCTTCGAAATTATTGAGCTTATTATCAAATACTATCTGAATATTCTTAAAACAAGAACCGTCATTAAGCTCGATAAACCCAAAGGTTTTTGAATCTCTGATGCTTCTCACCCGCCCCTGCACCTTGATCGGCGCGTCCAAGAGTGATGGGTAGCTCTTCGAGATTTGTGCAATCTGTGTAGCTTTCATAGTAATCGATAATGGGATAAAACAGCCCCTTTATAGAGAAAGACAGCCCTCTTACAAGAGAATCTAAGAAAAAAATCAACAAGAGAAAAGAGGAGGATTTAGTAAAATTTACTTGTATTCCGCTCTCTCTTTCTTATACCAACAAAAGTAAAATGCTGTAGAGAAAATATTTTTACATTTCGTA
The DNA here is from genome assembly GCA_028685875.1 of Candidatus Absconditabacteria bacterium. Taxonomy (GTDB): domain Bacteria; phylum Patescibacteriota; class Gracilibacteria; order Absconditabacterales; family Absconditicoccaceae; genus UBA3291. Next base: position 40,120 of record JAQUDD010000002.1, on the reverse strand, counting down.
TATTATAAATGACAAATAATCCTGAATGTAAAAAATGTGAAAGTGAAGATACCATTAAGTATGGACAAGGAAGAAACCATAGTCAAAGGTACCTCTGTCATGATTGCAAAACTACTTTTACCCCAGAAGGGAAAAGAGGAACTTATAGCAGAAAATTCATTGAAGAAGTAAATGAAGAGTATTGTCATGAAAACAAAACCGCAAAAGAAGTGGTAAAAAAATTTTGAATCTCAACCAGAACATTAATAAAACGAAAAAAACAACATCAATCTCATTGTGATTGTTGAGATCCAAACTGTGAAGAATAATCCATCAACATCTCGTCATTGCGAGCTTGCGAAGCAATCCAACTGTCATTCTGAACATAAATCGTCATTCAGACGACTGGAAGTGAAGACGAACAAAGAAAGGCAGCCTGTCCCGCAGAACTGCGGGAGAACTGTAAGGAGGCCGCGTCCCGCTGAGCAAAGCGAACAGCGGGAAAGAATCCAGATAAAAAAGAAATTCCTTTTACTTGGATTGCTTCGCCTTTGGCTCGCAATGACATCCCGTCATTCTGAACGCAGTGAAGAATCCAGAAACAAAAAAAATGCATCCTTGGATCCTTCGTTTCACTCAGGATGACAACATACATAACTTTCAATCTCTTTCTCTTTTATACTTTTATTCTCCCCTATCTATGCCGCAAAATATTATCTATGCACTTATAGCAACAGCCATTGTAAGCATTATCTCCTTAATCTGAATTCTCACACTTGGAATCAAAGTCGAAAAACTTAAAAAAATTCTGATTTATTTTATAGCATTTTCCGCAGGAACCTTGATGGGAGATGCGTTTCTTCATCTCTTGCCAGAAGCAAGTCATGAAGGAGAGTTTGACCTACACATCTGACTTATTGTGTTAGTGGGAATAGTACTAGGACTCATCATTGAAAAAGTAATCCACCGAAATCACTGCCACATGCCGATCACTAAAGAACACAAACATCCCTTCGCTTGGATGAATTTAGTAGGGGATATGGTACACAATTTAATTGATGGACTCATTATCGGAGCAGCATTTCTCGTAGATATCCAAGTAGGAATTGCAACCACCATCGCGGTGATTCTCCATGAAATACCACAAGAAATCTGAGACTTTGGAGTACTTATTCATGGGGGATTCACAAAAAAGAAGGCTCTCTTAATGAATTTTCTCACAGCATTAACAGCTTTTATTGGAGTGGGGATTGCAATAGTACTTAATATGTATATTGAAGGAATCTCAGAATTCTTAATGCCTCTAGCTGCTGGTCTCTTTATCTATATTGCAGGCTCTGATCTTATTCCAGAGATGCATAAAACCACAAAACTTTCTTCCTCCCTCATCCAAATTCTCTTCTTCTTGGCAGGAATAGGAATTATGCTTGCGCTTACAGCAGGACACATTGACTAATGAGAAATAGCAACCCCAGAAATATCATTGGACAAAATTAATAGTAAACAAAAAAACTTCTCATCATTCCGAGAAGTTTTTCATAAAGCAGGAATGGTGGTATTGAGATATTTTATCGATCATCGGAATACTCATCATCGTTTTCAGAGCTTATTTTCCCCTTAATATTGCTCTTTAATTCCCCAACTCAAAGCTCCAGAAATCACTTCACTTCGGAGATTTTAGAAGATTTCTTAGTATTCCCTTCTTTAGGGGTATGTTCTTTGTCAACGATCTTTTTAGTATCTTCGTAGCGATAGACATGCTTCCTTCCCATTACTGCACCAATGATCCATTTATTAATTCTTTCCTCAAACCCCATACTTACACGAAGAAATAAAACACAGAAAGAGTAGCTATATATCCAAGATTTTCAAGCTAAAGATAACTTGTATTTTTAAAAGATTTTCATAAGACAAAGAAGATTTACTTTTTCAAAAGGTTGATGCTGCAATACCTCATCCAGCATACGATAGACTTTTTTCAGGAAATAAAGAATACTCTTCCTCCTATTTTTATCGTTGCAATTGTAGGGGGTATTATTCAACTTACCAAAGTAGTAATTGATTCTGTCAGTCAAAAACATTTTTCTCTCGATCAGGTATTTTCTTCTGGAGGGTTCCCTTCCTTCCACACCGGAGTAGCAAGCAGTGTTACTATACTTGCTTTATTACATGATGGGATATTTTCTACAACCTTCGCTATTGCGGCTACTTTCTCTCTCCTCTTTGCTTATGATGCAATGAATGTAAGATTTCAAACAGGGAAACATGCAGAATATCTAAATGACATCAGAAAAGAATTAAAAGAAACATTTTCTATGAAATGAGGAAAGAAAACCAAGCTGAATGAAAGACTAGGACACACTCCTATAGAAGTGTTGGGAGGGTTATTATTTGGAATGCTTCTTACCTTTGTATTATATTATATCGTATATGTCTAGAGGATTAGTTAGTGCTAGGTCCTTTGCCAAGAAAAAAAGGAAACCCTCACTCAAGAAAGTAATGAACAAAGCAGGGATTCGTACCCCTAATGTTAAGATATCTCTGAGTGCCAAAACAAAAAAAATTATTACTCGAGTAACAATGATTATTATTTTTTGTGTATTTATTTTTGTGTTTATCATTAGAGGATTTTTTTTTAGAGCAGAATATACTATCGAAAAAATCAAGTTCTCGCAGGGAACAATAGACTATTACGAAGACATAGAACTTTTTAATGCTCTCACCACTCAAGTAAAAAATCAGAATTATTTTATGCTTAATAGATTCAAAAAACACGATATTTTACACAGTATACAGGCGACGCATCCTTTTGTAACAGATATCAACTTTCAACTTGAAACAGGGAATACTCTGGGAATTAATGTTCTCTATAAAGAACCTGCACTCAAAATTAAATACAGAGAAAAAGAATATGGAGTACGAAATGATACCACAATTTTTGAACTTCAGAGTGGAGGAGCGCTTTGATTGGCAGCTCCCGTTATTGATACTCCACAATATGCTTCTGGTGCAGTATCCTTAGAGAGCTTTTTCTTCCAGTTTAGCTTCAAAAATTTCACACTACTTCTCCCCAAGGTGTATGAAGCTATTCCAAATATTAGACGTTTCGTATATTTGGTAGGTTCTCGAAGAGTTGCACTCTTCACGACAGACGAAAAAGTTATCTATCTTAACCTTCAGGATATTAAAACCCTAGAAACTCAGTTTGAAAAATATCATAAACTCCAAAAATACTATCCAGACTTTGATAGGATTGCAAGCATTGATCTTTGATCTTTGGATGAAAATAGAGTAATTATTAGAAAGTGGTAAAGTAAGAAAATTACACCAATTTCTCTAACTTCGTTAAATACTTACTCGCATCAGTCTTTGTCCTTCACAAGTTTCCAAATATTGTAAAGGATTTTTGTTTGACCCCACAAAAACCAATTCTATTAAGCTTCCAAAAAAGCGGAATATGTAAAATAATTGAATAAAAAAATGCTGGTGCCCCAGAAGTGGCAATAATTCTTGCTTGTTTACCTTTTAATAATCCCTCTCTTTTCCCTCCTTTTCTGTATCTATAAGCAAATCCTTGAGTAAAATTACAGTCCCAAAAATTCTTCATAATTGCTGGGGCATCTCCCCACCAAATGGGGAAAATAAAGATATATTCATCTGCCCAAAGTAGCTTCTCTTGCATTTGCTTCGTTAGAGAATTTTCTCCAATCTCTTTGGCCTCTTCATATGTAAGAAAATCTTGTTGCAGAGGTGTTGAGTAAAGATCCAAAAGTTCTACTTCGTCTCCTTGTTTAAGAGAAAGTGCTTCTAGCTTTCACGAAAGAACATGAGTAAATCCTTTTGAAGAAGGGTTTGCAGTAATAATTAATTTTTTCATATATGGAAAATTATCAGTAAAACTCCTTGTCTATAGGTAAATTTCTTTCATGTACAAGAAGAGAAGAAAAAATCTATCTACTTTTCTTACAAAAAAGGCATAAGGCAAAAAAATGAATAAAAAAAAGGGGGAAGGTACTCTTTTATCTTTATTCCAAAATCTGCGTTCCATCAATGAAATATCCTCCATTAAAGGTATCTCTTTTGATACTTCCAATCACAGAAATTTGACTTGGGACCAACTCACAATCAGCTCACTTCCCCCAAAAAAGCAAACTCATCAGCATTTCTCCTCGATACGCATAAATTTTCATATGTCCATTTCCTTTGTTTCAGACTTTTTCAACTCTGTGTACTTCCAAGTCTTCAAACAAAAAAAGAGGTTCCTTATTCCCTTCTCCAAAAGGAGCAAATTTTTCTAAATAGCTAAGATTATCCTCAATCCATTCATGAGGAAAAATCTTCGTATCTACACTGATCACTTTCTCCAAATCAGAAATCTGAATCTTATCAACACAATAACGCTCCATCTTTTCACAGAGAAGCGCTAAATTCTCAATCTTCACCGTTAATCCTCCAGCCCCCTTATGCCCTCCATATCTCTCAAGCAATTCCTCATGAGCAAGAATCATATCAATCACATTAAAATATGCAGGACCTCTCAAACTTGCACTTGCCGTCCCTTTTTCAGGTTCAATCTTAAATACAATGGAAGGTTTATAATATTTTTCCGTTAATCTTCCCGCAATAATCCCGATCACTCCTTCATGAAACTCCTCACTATAAGCACAAAGTAAACTTCCTTCGGGATTAATCATGGTTTCAGCTATTTTTACTCCTTGCTCTTGAGTTTTTCTTCTTTCTGTATTGATTGCATCTATTTTCTCCAAAAACGCTACTTGTTCCTCTCCCTCATGAAGAAAGATATTCAAACTATCATAAGGACTTTCCATTCTCCCTCATGCATTAATTCTCGGTCCAATCATAAACCCAATATGAAAGGTATCAATAGGACTTTTAATATTCAGATACGAGAGAAATCCTTTCAATGCAGGAGGTAAGGTATCAGCGGAGGAGTTGATAAGTTCTAGACCCTTCTTCACCATAAACCTATTTTCACTCAGCAAAGGAACAATATCTGCTACCGTCCCAATCGCCACAATCGGCAAAAAGAAATGAAAAATCTGATTCTTTCTTTTTACATCCAATGTAGTTTTAGAGAGAATCGCCATAATCAGTTTGAAAGCTACTCAGACTCAAGCCAATCCTTTAAAAGGATAACGAGGAGAGCAGCTAGGATTTACCACTGCAATAGCAGAGGGAAGCTCATTTAGAGGATGATGATGATCCGTCACAATCAAATCAATGCCAAGCGTCTTCGCATAAAAAGCTTCTTCTATGGAAGTAATCCCGTTATCCACAGTAATCACCAAATCAATATTTTTTTCCTTCATCATCTCCAGATGTTTTACCTTCAATCCATAACCATCTTCTCTTCTACTGGGATACATAATACTTACATTTGGATACTGCAGAAAATATCTCAAAAATTTATACACACTGTAGCTCGAAGTGATTCCATCCACATCATAGTCTCCAAAAACCATAATCTTGTGATTCTTTTTCATAGCTGTGATAATGTGATCTACTGCTTTCTCCATATCATTGAGTAAAAAAGGATCAATCCAACTATTACCTAAAGTTGGCTGAAAAAAAGCATCAACATCTGATGCTACCGTCCTGATTTTCAGTAGTCTTTCTATAAAAGAAAGTCAATATTCTTCGTTTAGGAGTTCATATTTCATAACAAAATGCAGGATCACACAAGAGAATAAAAAATCTAATTTCCATACTACGATTTCATTCTCCGTTTACAAGAGAGAGAAGAAAATAGAACTTTTTGCATAAATAAGATAGATCTATATAATGGATAGGATAATATTTATTAACTAAAATAAAAAAACACATGCACAGAAAAATCCTTTTCCGAAATAAAATAGCCAGTTGAATTCTCTTTCTCATAGGGATTCGAAGCGTTCTCCTTACTATTCAAGCATTTAACCTTTTGCTTCCTCTGCACGGAACGATTGGGATACTTATCTCAGTTTTCTTTTTCTTTTGTAGTATTGCGATTTTCATCCCGAACCTTACTACGCTCAAATGCATAAAGATAGCGTTTCTTATCCTCTCATGAGGAATGATTGCACTTACAGGATTAATTACTTACTACGCAAAAGACCCAACATCTAAAATGTTAATGCGAACGCTCACACTTTTTGTAATCAGTTTTTGTATTTCTCTCGAACTCCAACAAAAAAGACAAAAACTTCATCTTGCCCAGCTTCCAGAGAAGCAAAAGTCTGATACCCCACAGCGAAGATCTACGCTCATAGCAATAATTATAGTGATTATTCTGGGATGCATCTATTTCTTCATAGGGGAACAAGCACAACAAACCCCAGAAATTATTCCAGACGCTTACTTTGAAGCGACACGATTAGATCCAAATCTCTCAGCAGAGGAAAATGGATATAAAGAATTTGCAAGAGTGTTTGGAACGAGTTTTGATGATATAGAAACTTTAAATATAATTAGGGAAAAATTTCCTTATGAAAAATGGGATGGATTTGGATTAGATAAAGAAAATCAGATGCGAAGATATCGAAATGATAGACGAACAGAAAAATATTATAAAACACATGGTGAATTCATAGAAAACAATCCAGAATTATTGGAATATTTACAACAATTAGAGGAGTCAGATTTTTTTGATCAAGTAGAAAGAATTGCAAATTTACAGCGACAAGATGAGGAAATGTATTTTCCTAAATTAATAGGATTACAACCTATAGTAAGAAGTCTATGAAACATAGGTATCTATTATGCTGAGCAAGGGGAGTATGAAAGAGCAATAGATTTAAATATACTTCAACTCACTCTGGCAGATAAGTATCTCAATTCACATGCAGGATATGTTCAAAGACTCATTGGAATGGTGATGATGGATATTGCTCATAAAAGCACAAAACAGCTTTTGAACTATTGACTCAACTTGGAAGTTAAAGAAAGGCTCCTTCATGAATATCAAGAAACCTTAACGATCAATAAAGAGTCACTTAATAAAAACACCTATAAAGCAGAATATCACATGTTTGCAACACTAACAAATAATTTTCAATTCTCTAATAGAGACGAAATTGATGTTATTTGAGGAGAAAAAGAGGAAAGATATTCATTTGAGGAATATCTTCCACTAACTGAACCGTTCTTTAATAGGAAGGATACAATAAACAAAATTAAATATGGATTGCGACTTGGAGCAGAAAATGCAGAAATTGAATACAATAACAATGAAGAATATCTTCCTCTCGTACTGGAGAGAAAAGGATGGAATATTTATAATATCCTCTGAGACCTTATCCTAGAAGCATTATTACCTCGTCTTCAACCCTCTCAGATAGAAGAAGAAATGTATGCTATGCATCAAAACATTATAACAGAACTACAAAATCAATAACAGAACTTTTAAAATCTGAACTAAAAATCAGATTTTTTTCAACTTTACTTTATGAGCTGAACCCATATATTCTGGAGAAGAAAGAGGAATTTTTATCCACTTATCTCACGAATGTATAAAATCGGCTATTCACCTAATCTCAAGGGCGAAGTAATTATTTCAGGAAGTAAAAATGCAGCATTACCTATTGTAGCAGCTAACTACATCTTGGACAATGAAGTTGAACTCAAAAACAAACCTCATATCAGCGATGTAAGGAATATGGAAGCTCTTGCAGAGACAGCACTTACTACTTCCAAAAAGTATTTTGATCTTACTAATGACTTAGCAACCAAATTCAGGGCATCTATTCTTCTCATCCCTTTAGGACTCATTAAATATGGAGAAGTGCGTTTTGTGGGAAGTGGTGGATGTAATATTGGGAAAAGACCCCTTGATGTCTTTGATGATGGACTTGTGAAGGCAGGAGTAGAAATTACCTATGAAGGAGAACATAAAGTCTTCAAAGTTGTCGGAAAACCAAAAAGAAATATTATGCTCAAGGGATTTTCCGTAACTGCAGTAGAAGCGCTCATTACTTATCTCGCATTCCTCAAAGACATTGATTATGATATTACTGTCTATCAGGCAGCAACAGAGCCACATGTAAAAAATCTTGTTGAATTCCTCAATAATGCAGGAGCCAATATTACACGAGGAATTGATCACACCCTGACCATAAAGCCTACTAAAAAAATTGAAGTAAAGAATCCTGAATTTACTATTGTAAGTGACTATATCGAAGCAGGTACATATTTTGCTATCGGGGCAGGAGCTGATAATTCTGAGCTTCTCATCAAAAACATGAATGTTGACGACCTCTCTGCCATGTACAATATTGCCGATGAAATGGGTATTAACTTCCGCATTCTCGATAAACATACTATCAAAGTAGACTCTTATAATAAAGCCAACTATAGAGCAGTCAAAAAATTAGAAATCAGAATTTTCCCAGGATTCCCTAGTGATCTCCAGTCAATCTTCGGTGCACTCTTCACTCAATGTCATGGAATCTCCAAAATCTTTGAAACACTCTATGAATGAAGATTCTGATATCTTTCAGAACTAGAGAACCTTGGAGCAAAAATAGAAATACTAAATCCTCATCAAGCATTAGTCCTCGGTAAAACCAACCTAAAAGGAGGATACGTTTCAAGTACTGACCTCAGAGGAGGAAGTGCAATGATTCTTGCTGGGATTATGGCAAAGGGAAGTACCTATATAACCAATGAATCCATTATTGAAAGAGGATATGATAATATTATCCAAAAGCTGACGAATATTGGAGTTTCCATTGAACAAATCAGATCTGAATAAATTTTTTATCTAAAACATAAATCCATGCAAGAACTCGTAATCGGAGGAACCTACCAACATTACAAAGGAAATTTTTACAAAGTTCTTTCCGTCGCTCTTCATTCTGAAACAATGGAAGAATTAGTAATCTATATCAGCCTTTACCAACCAAAAGAAGATACTAATTACAATAGTATTCGAGCAAGACCCAAAGCCATGTTCCTAGAAGAAGTCACCAGAGAAGGAAAGACCTTCCCTTGTTTTACACTGATCAGAAAACCCTAATGGAGACAGCACATCAAAAGTTTCTTGAGTTTATCAAGATGACACAAAAGCTAAGGATAGTAGAAAGAACGGTATACTATCCTGATAGTAAGAGATTAGAAAATGATCTCGAACATGGATATCAATTAACACTTTTAGCACGATATCCAGCGTATACCTCTATCATATCATGTGCAAGGGCATACTTTATCACTTGATTCTTATCTAAAGGAAGTTTGAGATAATCTGCTATATATCCCTTACCTTTTGATCATGAAGCAGTGAAAACCAAAGAAGAAAGAGAAGCCAAAGCCCTTCAGAAACTCGAGGAAGAATTCTGAGAAACCGACATCCGAGAAAATATTCATTCCTACCATAAAAGAGATACAGACGAAGCAAAATTTGTCTACGCACTCGACAAACTCATTCCTGAATATAACATTTATCTAACTGATGGAAGTTTATACAAAGATTTCAACATATCGCGTGAAGAATTAGTAAAACACCTTCATAAAACATATGTATATAAACCATTACAACCCTTCGCTGATGCAATCATTCAAGAAGCATATGAGCATGATGAATGGTTTAATTTCTAACACCTTCTCTCCAACTTTTAATCTTTTCTTCTCTTTTTATGTTCATTACCCTCATTCAAGGAAATACTATCTCAGAAGTTGATTTCACCCAGCTTCTAGCGAAAAATGGAAAAACCCTTCTCTACTTCTACCCCAAAGACAATACTTCCGGATGTTCTCTCGAAGCAAGGGCATTTACCCTTCATCAATCAGCTTTTTTACAAGCCTGAATCCATATCGTTGGAGTGAGTAAAGATAGCCCAAAATCCCATTGCTCCTTTATTGACAAACAAGGATTGAGCATCGATCTAATCTCCGATGAGAATCTTATACTCCACAAACAATTTGATGTTCGAAAAGAGAAAAAACTTTACGGGAAAACCTACATGGGAGCAGAAAGATCTACTTTTCTTCTCGATACACAAGGCAATATACTCAAAGAGCGAAGAAAAGTACAAGCAAACGGACATGTAGAAGAACTTATGAAAGAACTCTGAATGACAACTTCTTAAGATAATTCCAAAAAAATAGGGCAGTGATCAGAACCCAAAACATCATCTTGATGTTGTATATCTTTTACTAAAGGTAAGATTCCCCCTGAAACCCAAAAATAATCTAACCTCCAGCCAACATTTCTTGGTCTAGAACCAGCACGATAACTCCACCAAGTATATCTCTCTGCAAGTGTCGGATTTTTCCAACGTCGAACATCTGTGTATCCCTGAGCAAGCATAGTATCCATTTCCGCTCTTTCAATCGGAAGAAATCAGATTGAGTTTTTATTTTCCTCAGGGCGAGCAATATCTATTGCCTGATGACAAATATTAAAGTCTCCTGTGGTAATAATTTCTCTACCAGTAATTTTCTGTTCATTACAATATTTTATGAAATTTTTATAATAATCTAATTTATAAGTTAACATTTCTGTCCCATCCGCTCTCTCTCCTCCATTAGGAAAATAGATATTCATTAAAACAATCTCTTTTCCTTTATATAAAAAAATTATCTCTGTCGTCCTTCACTCTTCCCAGAACTCAAAAATGGGAAACTCAGATTTTGCCTCTTTGATCTCAATATTCTTTTTATAAAAGATAGCAGTACCTGCATAGCCAGGCCTAGTCCCTTTATGCCAGAGGTAATGATAATCAGACAAATGAAATCTCAATTCAGGAGGGATTTGGGTCTCAAACGCTTTCACTTCTTGGAGACAAAAAATATCTCGATCATTTTCCTTGACCCATTCAAAAAATCCTTTATTCAATACTGCACGAATTCCATTCACATTTCGAGAGGCTATTTTCATCCCTATATTTTTATCTCTAATAAAACAAAAAAGAGTCTAATGACTCTTTTGTAAAAATCAAATGGAAGAGGTCTTCTAGGCAGCCATGCTTTCATGTCTCTTCTCAAACCCTTCATCATCTCCATTTTGTTCAATTTTAATAACTTGAGCAATATTTGAGTTCATATCTTCTTTCGTTGATTTATATTCATCATCCAGAGCGATATCACCTTCGTTTTGGAATTGATTTTGTTCCTTTTTGAACTTTAATTTCGATAAAGCTGTCTGAAGAGTTTCCCAAACAGGTTTTCTTCCTTCCTTTTCTGCTAATTCTTTTTCTTCATTTATTTCCTCCATGGTTTTATCTGCCTTTTGTTTTGTAGATTCTGGATCCTGTTTAGATTCTTCTACAAGATATTTCATATCAGTATCTTGAGTATCCAGATTTTCTACTAAAGGAGTAGCTTCTGGGACTTCATTAATTCTCTGGATATTGTCTAATGCCATTTGTTAAGTATAAAGTATAAAAATATTATTATGCTAATGTTAAATGAAAACCTTTTTGATCATGAATAAGTTGATAATTAAATTGCTCTTTACTAATCTCAATATCGTAGATATTCTCTCCATTAGGAAGCAAATATTTGTTTTCTCATCATTCATCTTTGATGTGAAGAACCAACAGTTTTGTTCTCCTCTGATTATTATACCAAAAGTTGATCGGAATAATTGCATCACCATTCGGAGTAAGGGTGGGGTGAATATCATCCCCAATGACTTCAAATCCAAAGACTTTTGATCATCTTTCTCCTCATTCAAAATCTACTAAGCCTCCATTTTGCAAGTCAGATTTCAGCTGTTCTAAATGAATATTTCATAATTGTACAGCAGAATCTTTTTTTGAAAGATTTTTACTAAATTTGGCAAGATCTCCAAGCCCACTAGTCTCATCAGCAATCAATGCTGAAAGCTCCGCTTCAAGTTCATCCCATTCATGTCCAGAGGCCTCTTGCTTAGCCTCCAATTGTTTGATTTCTTCTGCAGTCATCAATAGAGGTTAAGAATTAAAGTGCATCTAACATGCCATTTAAAGATTCTATATCTTTTGCATCCTGTTGTCTTTGAACTTCCTTTTGCGCACTAAGTCTTTCTAGTGCTTCAATATTTTCCATAATTTTATGTTTCTTAATCACATCAGTAAGTCTATCAACAGCTTTTTTGAAAATCAAGACAAGTACATTAATTGTACGGTCCTCAAGTTGATTATTTTGTACCATTGCTTTGATCCCTCGACCCATTTCTCGATCAGGCATCGCATCAATTACTGCTAGGATATACTCCTGTTTACTCATCAAACTGCATTTCAAATAAAAGCACCCCTAAGTATAGTTCAAAAAGCTCGAAAAGTCAAAAAAAAGCAGAGTTTTTTGCTCTACTTCTTAAGATGGAATGGGATCGTAATTTATAAAGTAGTATGTGATCTCCTACAAGTCGGCGATATCCATCTAGGCAAATCAAGAGCAGATCGTTCAGTAGTTCATCAGATGAGACTTAGCAAATTTTCTTGGTCTAAAGTAGAAACAAAATCAGAAGATCTTAGTCCATATTTACAGACTATACAGGTACAGCCAGAGGTATGTAATTTGCAGTATTTTCTAGCGATTTCCTCATTTTCTACATGGACCGCCCCAGGAATATGAAAGTGTTCATATGCTTCTTGATCCCTGATATCATAGATCCTCCAATCTTTAAGAAGTTCCTTATGAGAAAAAGCCTTACGATAAAGCTGTTTACAAGATATTTCCTGAATTTTATTATAGGATGGTGAAAAAGAAGTTGTACTTCATTGTTGAAGAAGTTCTTCTCATTGGATCTTAGGAAAATAATGTTGTGGAACATAACTAAAGTATTCGTCAATATAGGGAAAGGGAGTATCACAACACAAAAATACAATACGAATCTCTCCATTAGTATTTCTCAAAGCATCTAGAGTTCACTTCTTCTTGCATTGTTTAAGATAAGATAAAATAGCAGCCAAGCTAAATCCAGAACTTGGCCCTGCAATAAGTCCTTCCCTAATCAAAGAAAGGCTGGTAGTATACGCCTCTCTACTTCAGATATCTATCATCTCATCAAGATATTTTTCCCAAGAAAAAGAAATCTGCTGCAAAAGATTCTTGGTCCTAGGACCAGGGACAGGATTATTGGGTTTTCTAGTTACTCCCAAACAAAAAATATCAGAGTCTTGTTCTTTTAAATACTTAGAAATACCTATCATACTCCCCGTTGTCCCAAGTCCTGTAACAAACATCTGAATATCTCAAGCCAATTGTTGATAAATCTGAGGTCCAGTAATTTTATAATGAGCATCAGGATTAAGAGGATTATCATATTGTCCAGAATTATAATATCTCTTTTGTTCTCAGAGATGTTTGGCTTTTTGTATTCAACTATGGGGATCATTAGGATTTGGACAAATCATCTCCCTATTTACTATCATATCAATACCAAAGAGTTACAATAATTTCAATTTTCCCCCTGTAACCTCATGAGAGATAAAAGCTTGAGTTTTTTTGATTCAAAATGCTCTTCATATGACTCATAAAGAAAGAGCAGTATTCCCAGAGGAACTCTCAACTAAGGTAGTAACTCCTTTTAATGAAGAACTTTTCAACATATGAAAAGCTGGAATGGATTTTACATTCATAAGAGGAAGATGAGTTAACATTTTCGCAAAAATACTAACCCTCTCTTTTACAAACGGGTTTAATTGCTTTGGTAATTCAACTAAAGGAGTAATATAATTCTCTGGATCAAGATAGTCCAAGAGAGCTTCATCTCCATAAAAGACACTATGCATTATTGTTCATTACAAGTAAACTAATTCCCTTTTAACTCTTCTAACTTTCTAATTCTTTCAATCAGACTAAATCCTTTAAAAATCTGCATCTCCATATAAATATTAGCGATAGATTTCTTCACAGTTTCTGCAATCTTCTCATAATCATAAGCAAAAAGTCCTTCATCATAAGCAATACTGCCAATTACCTTATCTCCCATTTCTTCATAGATCTGATCCGCATAAGCATTAGGCTGATATTTATTAACAATGAGTCCATAATTCACACTGGAAATATCACAGAGATTCTTGATTTGTTTCGCTACCTTAATCCCATTCCTACTAGGTTCTACTACAATGATAAGATAGTCACAAGCATGATAGAGACCAAAATTAATCATATCTACTCCAGCAACCCCATCTACCACAACGGTATATTTTCATTCATCCAAAAGGGAGAGATATATTTTCAGAGGATTACTTAATCCATGTGCACAACTATTTCCGAGCATTACATCTTCAGTCCCTAATGCCAGAGTTGCAAGTTTGAAGTTTTCCCCTTGTTGAATCATAACCTTTTTGGTGAAGTCATCAGGAGTATCTAAAAAAAATCTAGAATATCATAAATTCTCTCTAATAAGTTCTTTGGGTTTGGTTTCTCTTCTATCTTTATCTAAGAAAACAAATAATTCATCGTATAAATCCCTAAAACTTGGACTTTCTTCATTAAATTCATATCCTAGCAAATCGGTAAAATCCATATTATGATCACTATCAATAGCACAAACTTTTTGTTTTTCTTGTAATAAGTATTGGGTAAGTAACCGACTAATGCTACTTTTACCACTTCCTCACTTCCCAACCACCGCGATTTTCATAAGAATGGTATTTTATATAGAATAAACATTTTACTTGTGTTGATATTTTACAAGTGTTGTTGTAAGGAAATAGGTAGAAAAAAGCAAGAGGAACTTCTTTGTAATTTTCTTTCTTCTCTTGTTTTTCTCTTCCAATTTACTAGCAATGAGAAGGAAACAAAAATACGTAGTATTCATATATTTTATCCATTAGAAACGTGATTATGCACATACAATTAGGATTCTCCGGTCCAGCAGGGTCAGGAGTAAATACTGCAGGAATGCTGCTTGCAGAATTGCTTGCTTCCAAAGGATATACCATCCGAGCAGATAAAGAATATGCCTCCATTATCAAAGGAGACAATAATAATTTCTTCCTTTCTATTTCTGATGATGGAAGCATTCTCCTTCCCAAAAAGGTGGATATCTTTTTGACATTTGATGACTATTCTGTTACCAAAAATCAAGAAATCTATGACCTTCAGAATATTGTGAATATCAAATCGGTTGCCGCAAAACATAAAAATACCTTCGCCTTCTGAGTTGCTCTCAGAATGTTGAATATTTCCTTAGAAGAGGGAAAATCTATAATCCAAACCTTTATGAAAGAAAAATATCGAGAAGAAAATTTTATAGAATTAGAAAATGGATATACCTATGGGCAGGAACAATGTAATGATCTTTGCACCTTAGTACATTATGCTCAAAAAATCTGACCCGCTAAACCGCTCATGTTTGGAAATGAACTGGTGGCAAAAGGTGCAATACAATCAGGATTGGAATTCTATTCTGCCTATCCTATGACGCCAGCTTCATCAATTTCTGATGTAATTCTGGAAGATCCTTCAGTTACCTACTATCAGGGAGAAGATGAAATCGCAGTAGCGATGTCTATGCTGGGAGCAAGGTTTGCTGGAAAGAGAGCAATGTGTGGAACTTCCTGAGGCGGGTTTGCATTGATGACAGAGAGTATTTCCTTTGCTCATCAGGCGGAAATCTGAGGGGTATATATTCTTTCTCAGAGAGATGGACCAAGCACGGGGACTCCGACCTTCACTGCGCAAGGAGATCTTGCCTACGCGATGAATGCGAGCTTCTGAGAGACTTCTCCTATTGTCATGGCACCTTCAACCTTCGAAGAAGCCTATAGTATGATGGGACAGGCACTTAATTGGTCGGATAGATACCAACATCCACTCATTATCCTCTTAGATAAACAGCTTTCTGAAGGATATCTGACTATTAATCAAAAAAAGCTAACTCTCCCAAAGATTGATAGAGGAGAGATAGCAACAGGAGGAGGAGAGGACACTTATCTAAGATACAAAGATACAAAAAGCTGAATCTCTCCCTATGCTATCCCAGGAACCGAAAATACACTCTTCATTGCGACCTCTTATGAACACGAAGAATCATGAACAACAAACGAAAATCCCCTCATCAAAGACCAACAAATGCAAAAAAGATTCAGAAAAAGGCTGACCTTTACTGCACAAGAATTCGCAGAAGATTTTGTTGCATACGAAGTGATCAATCCCCATGTAGAAAATTTCTTTGTAACACGAGGAATCAATCGTTATAATATTGAATCACTGATTAAGAAAAAACCTGATCGAGGATTGATTATTATCAAAGTTTTTCATCCTTTCAGTTTTCACCTGCCAGAATTTTTCAAAAACCATGAAAACCAAATCAAAAAGTTGATCTTCATTGAGATGAATTATGAAGGACAGATGGAGAGAGTAGTTCGTCAAGAATGCAATCTTACCACCCCAGAACGAAATAAAAAAATCTCTCATCATAGAAAGTATACCTTATATCCAATTTTTATTGAGGAATTGGAGCAGTATGTGAAATAGATGCTCTTTTGTCATTCAGACGACTGGAGGTGAAGATGAGCGAAGGGAGACGGAACCGAAAGGAGGAAGAATCTAGGTAAAAAAAATCCTTTTTATTTGGATTGCCACGCTTCGCTCGCAATGACAAGGAACTATCAGATTTATTAGCTATAATCATATAAATGAGAACAAACTTAATGAAATTTCAGTGGTGTCCATGATGTGGAGACTACATGATCCATATGGCAATCAAGCAAGCAGTACAAGAACTCAATATCCCCAAACATAACCTTGTCATGGTGACGGGAATTGGATGTAACAGTAAAATGAATCAATATTTTGACTGTTATTGAGCAGAAACCCTCCATGGAAGGGGAGTCCCTTTTGCTACAGGAGTAAAGCTTGCGAATCCTGAACTTACGGTGATTAGTGTTTCTGGAGATGGAGATACTTATGGAATCGGATTAGGACATTTGCTCAATGCAGCGAGAAGAGATATCAACATCGTACATATCACCTGCGATAATGAGAATTATGCTTTGACGACAGGGCAAGCTTCTCCTACTACTCCAGAGGAGATAAAAACTAAATCAACACCACAAGGAAACCCAACTCGTCCTCTAGATCCTATCGCCCTACTCAAAGCAGTGGGATGTGAATCCGTAACTTCTGTAGAAGATAAAGATATCAAACTTTTAAAAGAAACGATTATGGAAGCTATTCAACATCAAGGATTCTCTCATGTGAATGTACAACAAACCTGCCCAAGTTGGAAAAAGTGGGAATAAAAAGTTCCAAAATTATAAAAAATAAACTCGCCTAATTAGCGAGTTTTTCTTTAATAAAGAGATTCCAAGATTCAACAGGAGTCAGCATTTTTTTATCTTCTTCTAACTGTGTTTGACGATCTGGGATATGAGAAAGAGTCATAGGTTCCACAGTAGTTGTCCCTGTTCCGCTAGTAAAAGAGACAATACTCTCTCCCCAAAAAATTACATTATTATCATGTGCTAAAAAGAGATGCCCATATTCAGAAGCAAGATATTTAGATTCAAAGTTTTGTGCATAATCAAGTTCTTGCTGGGTAATACGACTTTTTTCATCAACATTATTAGTGGTACTAATAATGATAGTATAATTAGTATAAGTCCTAATCGCAAGGAGCATAACAATAATAAAAACAAAAGAAAGGACATATTTAATCCTTGATCCATAGGTAATGAGAAAATCCTTAATATGAAACATTCCTCTCCTTAAGTAAGTTAAATCTGAGAAATCACCCATTTAATCACTTCCGCCATATTTTCTTTGCTAATCTTTCCTTCATATTTTGTTAAGATGCTTTTTACCCTATCTGCATCATAACCAAATCCTTTCAGACTCTTAACAATATCCTTAAAAAGCTTTTGATCTACATCCAAAGCGGAAACTTGATCTAAATCAAAATTCCCTTTAAGTTCCAAAAGAATTTTCTTTGCTGATTTGGGACCGATACCAGGGATCGCTTGAAAAAACTTCACATCCATATTTTTAAGTGCAAGATTAATCTCTTCTTGACTGTATTGAGAGATGAGAAACGCAGTCTTACTCCCAACACCACTTACCTTGAGTAAATCTTCAAAAAGTTGTTTCTGTTGCATACTATCAAAGGCAAAATAGACAACCGTTTTTTTATTATCATCCAAATGAGGATAGAGATAGAAATCTCCCTCCTGTTTTCCACCAGCATAAAAAGTCTGTATTCCTCGATCCTTATTCTTGAGGAGAGCAGTACTTCCATACCTTTCTAGCTTCCCATGAAAAAAATGTAACATTCGTCTTGCAAAGATAAACTCATTTCTTTCTACGAATATTCCTTTTTTTTGCAATTGAAAAAAAGCTGAGTATATTCAGCTTTCTTGTTTATCATTTTCTGTATTTACTCAATAGCTATCAATTCCCTTTCCACTGCTTCCACTGTTTCATTTCCTACATAAGAGATCCATTTCCCATTTTCTGTATTGATAATGATGGTACTCGGCACATATTTTGCATCAAATATCCCTACTGCTTCTCCGATATGAGCAAAGATTTTTTCGCGATATTTCCCACTCTCTAAACAGCTTCTAATCTCTTCAACATTAACATCCAAACTTGTAATCACTTGGTCACTCAGAGTCAAACTTATTTTTTCATTACTTTTGAAATAAGCATCAAGAGCGTTATAATATGCACTTTGCCCTTTCTGCTCAGCGATACATTCGAGGATCTGATGTGCAGGAAGCGCCTCGGTATGAAAGGCCTTTGGATAATGTTTTACAACATAATCGGCATTTCCTCCTAACAACTGTTGAAGAATATAGTCAGTATTTTGTGAATTGTGAAGCTCTTTACAGTAAGGACATTCAAGATCCGTGTATTCTACTAGGAGATATTTTGATGTTCCGTTCGTCTGCACAAATCCATTTACTTTGATTTCCTCAATAATTGCTGGAGTGATTGTTCCAGAATTGCTAAGAATAGAAGTCATTTCTTCGACTTCTTCCACAATTTCTTCTCCTCCACAGGCGAGTGTATTTTCTTCTTCACAGTCTTCCTCGGCGATAGATCTTGTAGAAAGATTGATATCAGAACTAAGCGGCTGCTCCTTTTCTCGAGGATTAGGATAAAAAAGTCCGATAGCTACTCCGATAACGAGCGCTAAAATAATGATAAGTCGTGTGGTTGAAGTTTTCATAAGGGATAATGCAAGATAAAATTCTTTTTTATCATAAAAAAGTTAGGGCTTCTTGCAAGAGAGAGTTGATCTGAGTTTTTTGTAAAAGAAAAAAAGCACGGATTTTAATCAAAAATCCGTACTCCCAAACCCTGTTAATACACGGGTTTGTGCTCACTGCCACATCTTAGTGGTTGTAGTTCCAGTGGGTTGCCTCCAAATATTGAAGGTCTTTGTAGCATTGGAAGGGCGATTTTATTTAGAATTGTATTCTAGACCAAATCACCTACCCACATAGGGGTCCGAGATGATTTGATATATAATATATACCTATCTCTCTATAAAAGTCAAGTGAAAGTAATTTTTTTTTGATGGCGGTTATGCTAGTTATTCCCTCATATTTCTACTTTCTTACAAAAAATCTATCAGACTTTTTTCTTTTTAAATGTTTCTTTTCTTCCCAAAGTAATCTTTTTAGCTAGTTTTTCTCTCGTCACATTTCTCTCTCCTCTTCGTATCCTGAGTAGATAATCAGACTTTCATTTTTTCAGAGGAATGCTATACTTCTCTAGAATTTAGACTATGAACTTGCATATGGACTATAAGGATATTCAGCTTTCTCTCCAAAATCTTACCAAGGGCTATGATGTGATACGTCCTCTTTTTAAGAATCTGAATTTTGAATTTCCTCAGCAACACATCATCGGAATTGTCGGTCCAAATGGAGTGGGAAAGACGACCCTTGCAAGGGTGATTGCACGCAAAACGCGTCCAAGCGAGGGAAGCATCAAGACGAATGCAAATATCGGATATATCCCTCAGGAACTCAAATTCTGATATTCGGTGACGGTGAAGGGATATCTCAAGAATTTCGTTCAACCACGAGAAGAGTATAAGATCGAGAAAGCACTCAAAGAAGTTTGATTTCCTTCCGATATCTCTCGAAAGCGTAGGCTGAGCGAGCTCAGCGGAGGACAGCAGAGGAGGATTTTGTTTGCGCAGATGCTCTTGCAGGAGAATGATATTCTCATTCTCGACGAGCCAACCAATCATATCGATGCGGAGACCAGGGAGCGATTCGTAAACTATATTCAACATTTTCCTGGGATGATTTTGATGATTTCTCATGACAGAGCGCTGATCAATGAGGCGTGTGAAGGGATTGTGGATATTGAGTTTGGTGGGATTACCTATTACCCTGGCAACTGGAGAGGCGCGTATGAGGCATATAAGCAGGATAAACAAGCCAATAAAAAGAAAAAGCTGGAAGAAATTGAGAGGTATGCGAGAAACAAAAGAAAGATGGAAGACTGGCTTCGCAAATTGCAGGAAAGAGCATCGTATTATGCTAATCCGACTTTTGGAAAACTTTTGAAAGCGAAAAGGTCGCAGTTTGGGAGGGAATTTGGAGGCGCAGATCCTGAAGAAGTGAAGTTTACGAAATCGGCAAAACTTGCTTTGGACGGAGGAGTGCATAATTCTAAGAGATTACTCCGTTATCTCAAAAAAGATATCAGCATCGCTGGTCAGCTTTTGATTAAGGACTGCAGCTTTGAAATGTTTGGCAAAGAAAGAGTGCTTCTTCAGGGAGTAAATGGAAGTGGAAAAACGACCTTGCTGCGTGATGTAGTTGCTCAGTTTGAGCGTAATGATGCTCCTGAAGTGACGATTGGAAATGGGATCAAAACCTGTTATATCGACCAATATCAACTTAATATCAATTCTGAATTATCGGTGATGGATGAATTTCTCTCCAAAGTAGAAGGCGTGTATCATGATCAGAGGAGAGCAAAGACAGTGCTGAGTAATTTCGGTCTAGGGGAAACGATCTGGGAACAGAAAGTATCCACGCTGAGCTATGGACAAAAAGTCCGCTTAAGATTTGCGGAGATTTCATGATATAGTTATGATCTTTTGATCTTAGATGAACCGACGAACCACTTGGATATCAATACGAGGGAGGTGATCGAAAGTGCTTTGCAAGACTATGAAGGCGCTTTGCTCGTGGTATCTCATGATCAGTATTTTGTACAAGAGATTATGATTGATAGGATTTTGGAGATTGAGGATCAGAAGTTAGTAGAAAGGTAAAAGACTGATTCCTTGAAAAAAAGAAGCAAAAAGTTACTATCTCATTCAGATTTATCTTTTTTGCATTGATGAAAAAAATACTCCTCACTATATTTTCAGTTTTCTTAGGAACGCAAACCCTCTTTGCCCAAGAAATTATGCCCTCTGATGAAATAGAAAATAATCCTATTCAGAATCTCTGTATAGAGTCATTCATCCTCAACGGACCAAGTATAGTATTGCTTGGAGAAGAGCTTACCTATTCTATTAGTAGCAACGATCCTGCAAGTAATATTCCTGTATCTTATAGCCTCCAAATAAAAGAGGGAGAGAAAATCGTACAAAGAACTAATGATAGTTCGCTACAAATTAGCTTCTGAGAATTAGGGAATCTTTTACTCTCAGCAACAATCAACAGAGGAGAATGTAGCTACGAATTAGAAAAAGAGATTAGTGTATACCAAAGGAGTATATTATACATAGGAAATAGTGAAGAAGCCTTCCAGTTAGGGTTCCAAGAGAATCTCGCTGAAGAATCTACTTACCTAGATCAACTATTACTAGATGAAGTGAAATTTTCCAATGAAGAGGAAATCAAAAGTATACTTAGAAATGCAACACGTAGAATTAATAATGCTGAAATTATTCTTATCAAACATCCAAATTTCGATCAAATTCTCAGTAGTTATACCGATCTCATCACTCAAGAACTAGTTTATGGAGAAAAGACGCTTTATATTATCAGTAATAATAATCCTTCTTTTCTTAATAGAGTAATTTCTCTCTTTGTAAAAGAACTCTGAGAACAGCAAATTGCAACAATAAAATCATCAGATTTTCTCAACTTCATGAGCGCACTTTCCCTAAACAAAAGTAATGAAGAAATTGATAGCTTTGCATCCTTTCATAGTTCACAAGGAGAAGGGAAAAGTGGATGGTTGATTATCTCAAATCTTGTTGATCGTGCCATTCAATCATGACTATCATTACAACTTATCGGAACGATTCTGCTTATCTCACTCGTGGTACTCTTTATTAGTGGACTCAGACAAATTATAGGACTATCGGTCTTTGGGGTGTATCAACCACTCTTATTTGCAGTTAGTATCTTCTTAATTTGATGGCAAACCACAATATTCTTCTTTCTTTGCGCAATTCTAGCAACGTTCCTTACTAGACGATTTAGTACAAAAATCCATCTCTTACAAAGCACAAAAATCAGCCTACTTATTATCATATACATTCTTCTCCTATTATGAGGGATATTCCTTAATCAGGAGTTAAATCTCTCCCTACTTCCTTCAGGAATCTGGAATAATGGATTTATCATTCTCCCTCTTTTACTCATTATCATGGCTAGCGATAAACTTTTTACTGAAAACTTCAAACTTTGGAGCAAGGCCGGATGGATAGCGATTACTGAATTCCTTTTCGTTACCATTATTTCACGAGGAATCTTAGAACGGAATCGGCTGAGAAATCTACTTCTTAGTTATCCAGAACTTCTCCTTGTTATACTAATTGCAACCATTATCGTCGGAAGGTTTAGTTGACTCCAGCTCTTTGAAATTGTCAGATTTATGCCTCTCATTAAAAAACGCTTGGAAGATGAGGAAGAATAAGTAATAATCAACAACAATATATAGATCGTTTTATCTTCTTGCAAGAATATACCATGCAAAAATCTGACAAACTCTTTTTTCTAGGTCTCTCATTACTCCTCGTAATTTGAGGAATTATCGGACTCTGTGCCTTTGCCCAGATTCGCACCCCAGACGGAACAATAAATGTAATAGGAAGAGGAAATATAGAAATCACCGCAGATACATTGAGTTTGAGTTTTGACATGTATAGAAATAGTGCATCATTTTCAGGAGTACAAGAAGAATTCAAAAATATCCTTACTAATGTTGAAAATTATCTTTCTGGAGAAAATATTGAATATATCTTAAACGAAAGGGCACAAGATTCCTACTTCAACACTTATGAAAAGTCCTATAACATCAATAAATATTTTGCCATAGAACTTAAAAATCCTATAGATTTTGAAAAGAAAGAAGTAATTGTGGAACACATCATGGCGAATAATAAAGATGTTAACTATCAAGGGCATAACTATTATATGCAAGATAACAGTAATCTCAAAGAAATAAAAAATAAAGTAAGAAAACAAGCATACCTTGATGCGAGAGCAGTAGCAGAAGAAACGGCACAAACACTCTGAGTAAAGATTAAAGATATAGCATCTAGCTCCGAAGGGACATTCTATTCTTCTTATTATGGATATAGGGAAGACAAAATATATCTAGATGCTCTCACAGGAAGTTTTACAACAGAAGTCAGCCTTAGCTATAGTATAAAATAATTTCTGTCACATTTTAAAAGATACATCGTTATAAGGGTGTACCTCTTTTATTTTTTCACCAAGAACATCATGAAATGATTGGACAGATTATTGATTTTCATTATCGCAGTAATGTTTTGTGCAGTAATGCGATTTACTTACCCAGGAATATCTTCAAACAAAGAGCTAACCAATGGGATTAGTGTAAGTGGAGTAGGAGTAGCTAAAGTACAACCAGACACATTAACACTCTATTTTAATGTACAAGAGAAAGGTGATTCTACGCAAGAAGCTCAACAAAAAATCGATGAACTGAGCAAAAATTTCATTGAACTCGTAAAAGGACTTGGAGTAGAAGCAAAAAGTATCCAGACTTCAAATTATTCTGTATATCAGAATTATTATTGGGAGAAGGATACTTCTCAACAAATTGCAGATGGATATAATGCAAGCCAAACTATCACCATAACACTTAATGGAGAAAGATTTATAGAATTGGGTGAGCAAGTATTGAGCGCAGCGCCAACAGTAGGAAATATTAACATTAACGGAAGTAATTTCTCCCTTAAGGATAAATCAGCTGGGGAAGCTCAAGTGAGAGAATTAGCTCTAGAACAAGCCAGAAAAAAAGCTGAACAACTTGCAAATGCGGCAGGAGTAACACTTGGAGATCCAATCAATATCGTTGAGAGTTCCAATATAGGAGGATTCTACCCGATGTATAACACAGCGGCATCAGTAGCAGAGGAGGCAAAGTATGACTCTGTAAGCCTTGAAGCAGGGGAAAGTGAAGTAAGCATAACCGTGAATGTGGTTTACGAAATCAAATAATTCCATAGAAACGATAGGGAAAAAGCCAACCTCAAAAGATGGCTTTTTTATTTGACTTTTAAGTACAATTTGTTATTTTAAGTGCTCTCTGGATAAAAGAAAGCCAGAGTGGTACTAAAATAATAAACAAAAAAAAATGGAAACAAGAACACTAAAAGCACTTTTTATTTGGATCATTTCTTTCTTTAGAAAGAAAGAAAAAACAAATGAAAACAAGGAGGAAACAAGAAACCCAACAAAAGAAGGTATCAACTGGGAATGGTTCTCTTGTGTAGAAAGTGGGTACGATTTTCCCTAATTTTTCCCTAATATTTAGGAGAAAATTAAAGAAAGTATGAATAGTAAATATTCATACTTTTAGATTACAATTGAAATAAGCAGCAAATAAGGTATGCTCTCAAAAGGTTTATCAACTATCTCTCCTTATGCGACGGAAAATACTTCTCATCTACTTCCTCCTTATAAACATCATCACTTTCCTTCTCCGAGGAATTGATAAGTGGAAAGCTATTCTCAAAAAACGAAGAATCAGCGAAAAGATCCTGCTTATTTTTTGTGCATTAGGAGGACGACTAGGAGCAATCCTAGCAATGGAAGCCTTCCGTCACAAAACAGTAAAAGGGAAATTTCTTATCTGGTTTTATGGGATTGTAATTCTTTGGATTATAGGTGGAGCTAGTCTTTATTTGCTCTTTGGGAAGTAATGAAGAAAATAACCATAAAAGAAATCCAAGAACTACAAGAAAAAATCCTTTCTCGATACGGACAAGAAGGAAGAAGGTTCCCACGAAGAGAAACACAAGACCCCTACGCCATCCATATCTGTGAAGTGATGAGCCAACAGACTCAGCTTTCTCGTGTTTTACCCTACCGAGAAAAGTGGATGCAAGATATTCCCAATTATGAAGCACTTGCCTCCATCTCAAAAGCAAAATTGTTAGCTCATCGATCAGGATTAGGATTTAATTCTAGAGCGCTCAGACTTCAAGAATGTGCGAAAGTAATCGTTAAAGACTATCAGGGGAATCCTCCTAAAGACTACAAGAAACTCCTTGCCTTACCCGGAATCTGACCCTATACTGCAGGAGCAATTTGCGCTTTTGCACGAAATCAAGAAGAAGTCGTCGTTGATACTAATATCAGAAGAGTTTTAATATTCCTTTTGAAACTGGAAGAAAATATTTCTATAAAAGAATTAGAAAATATAGCTAAAAAGCTAATCCCACAAGGAAAGAGTAGGGATCGACATAACGCATTAATGGATTACGGAGCAATGCATTTAACCGCAAAAAAGACCAAGATCAAATCTGTTAGCAAACAATCAAAATTTGAAGGATCAGACAGACAGGTCAGAGGATGGCTCGTAAAACAACTTATCAAAAAGGGGAGTATCCAAATCTCTGAGGCAAAAGAAGAGTTTCCCAAAAAAGAAATAGAAAAAATTATTGAAGGAATGATAAAAGATAAGATTGTAAAAAAGAGCTGAAATGCTATCATGATTTCCAAGTAATCTTTTAGAAAACATGAATCTATGAAACGAATACAAAGAGATAAACGAGAAAAAATAGAATTCTTCTTATTACAATTTCTGAGGATCATTATTGTAATTCCTCTCGTTTGGAAAATTATTGCATTAGACCGATATAATATAATCAATTTAGGAATATCATTACTCCTTACTTTCCTTCCAGAATGACTAGAAAAAGCCTGGAAAGTTAAATTTTCTAGTGGATTAAAAATCGTGTATTGGCTCTTTCTTATTGCAAATGCAGTATTTGGAGATGCCTTTGACTTTTATGGATGGGTTGTTTTTGGAGTCTATCCTCGGGATATTATGCTACATTTTCTCTCTGGACTTGTCTTAACACTTTTTGGATTTATTGTTTTTTACCGACTCAATAATCGTAGAGGACTTTGAGAAGTAAAAGTATCTAAGGGATTTTTGATATTTTTTGCATTTTATTTTTCTATAACTTGTGCCGCATTCTGGGAATATCTAGAATTTCTAGTAGATCAGATTTTTTGAATAGTAATGGGAGGGGACTTAGAAGATACTGTGCGAGATATGATTTGTGCCACACTAGGAAGCATCATCACAGTAATCTGGGTAAATAAAAAACTAGAAAAGACTGATCCAAAATGGTTCTTTAACTTCCTTTTTAAAAGAGAAAGTACAATGAAAATTGCATATAAATAAAAGGTATAGTTTCCCCAAAAATATAAAATGCCGAAGAAAAGCTCCGACATCCAAAATATCAATCAAAAATTTACCTATCAAACATTTTATCCACATCTCCCTTATCAATCCTCACAAAAAACGGCCTTCCATGCTGACACACAAACATCCCTGGAATCTTCTCAAACCCATCACTCACCAATTGTTCCATCTGAGGGAAAGAAAGTTTGTGTCAAGATTTAATTGAGGTCTTACAGGCCTTACTCGCATATACACTATCCATCATATGATCAAAGCTAATCTTCTCTAAATACAGTACGTGATTGAGAAGCTGCTGCATATCCACAGGATTTGCCACAAATACTCTAGGAATAGCATAAATCACAATCACATTTTCTCCGAGTAGGGAAATCTCAAATCCCAGCTGATTAAGTTCCCAGATTTTTTCCTCTAAATCAGGAACTTGATTAATTTCAAATTTCAAAGGTTGTAAAAGAACCTCAGGGTTGATATCCTGTTCTTGTTTCATCTTTTCATAGGCAATTCTTTCTGCTAAGGCATGCTGATCAATATAATACAGCGCATCTTGGGATTGTAACACAACATAACTATTCCAAAGTTGACCAATCACCTGATACTCTCCTACCTCAGGAGAAAAAAATACTTTAGCATTCTGACCAGATTCTGTAAATTGATCTAGATGAAAAACAGATTGCACACTAGGATTGGTCGCCTGATCAAAAGCAAATAATTTTTCCGCACTCGGTCCATCCGCCAAAATCCCTTCTCTATCCAAACTTACATCCCTAGTAGAGGCAGGGGAACCGAAGGATGGAGAGGTTATATCTCCCACCACCTGATCCAGCACTGCTCCTGTAGCCTGACTTGGCACATATCCCTTCTGAGAATAATTGATATATTGCTGAGCAATCTTATTTCCACCCAAGGCTTCACTAACCGTATCATATACCATCTGATACACCATCTTACTATCTGCAAATTTCACTTGTAACTTGCTCGGATGCACATTCACATCCACGAGCTTCGGATCCATCTCTAACATTAACAGCACAAACGGGAATTCTCCAGGTGTAATCTGTCTATTATAGGCATCCATCAGTGCTTTTCTGATAATTTTATCCTGAATCGGTCTCCCATTGACGTAAATCTTAATATTTTCCCCTGAACCAAATCTCAGACTTGGATCAGACACCACGCCACTCAGTTTCATCACCTCATTTTGCACCTCAAAAGCTTTCAGATTTTTTCTCCAATCTTTTTTGTAAATATCTACAATTCTGTCTTTGAGATCACGCACAGGTTTGAGATCAAAGCTCACTCTATCATTTTTCTTCAGCACAAAGGACTTATCATAATGCCAAAGCGCCACATCCACAAAATAATTATAACAGTAAAAAAATTCTGTCTGCGCCGACTTCAAGAATTTCAATCTCGCAGGCACATTAAAAAACAGATCCTCAACACTTACTATCGTCCCATGTTCAAACCCCACAGGCGTATTTTTGATAACCAATTCTCCTCATTTCTTTACTAACTTTGTCCCAATCTCTGCATAGGCAGTCTTGGTTATCACCGTAGTTTTACTCACCTCAGCAATGCTTGCCAGCGCCTCTCCACGGAATCCATAACTTGCAATGCTATAGAGATCCTCATCCGTCTCAATCTTGGAAGTCGCATACCTCTCCAAGAGTAAATCCATATCTGAGAGCTCAATTCCTGTCCCATCATCCTGCACACTAAGATAGGATTTTCCTCCATCATTGAGGCTTACCTCTATCTTAGTCGCTCCAGCATCTAAGGAATTTTCTATCAATTCTTTCAAAATAGAAGCAGGTTTTTCCACCACTTCTCCTGCTTTCAATCTATTAATCACATAATCGGGTAATTTATGTATCGCCATATTTTAGAAAGTTTTTAGTTGTTTAAAGTCATATAAATAGAGTAAGAATCTTATCTTTTTTTTCAATTAGAAAAAGTGCCTTATTAGGGCACTACTTCAAAATAGGTTATAGAATCAAGAAAACTTACTCTATTCGTTTTTCTTTCGTTCTTTTTTCCAAAGATAATATGATAGCAAAGCCATACCAGTTATTAGGAAAACTTTCCATAAGAAATAAAAATATTTATTAGGAAGTTCTATGGGAACGAACTCTCCATAAGCATCCTCTACAAAATATTGATCAATATCTTCAATATCAATAATTGTAGCATTATACTTAGAGTAACCTGTAATATCTTCTCTGACTAGCTCTCCAGAAACCTCAAGAAGAGATCCATATGGATAAATAGAATGAGAATATTTAATAGATTCAATCCCTAAGATAAAGAGGATTACACATAAAGGAATATAAAAAAATTTCTTCATAACACATTTTGTTTTAATTTAGTTTATAAATTATATATAAATATGAAACAAAAAATCAAGGAAATGTCAAGCAAAAAGATAAAGAGATATATCTTGCTTTTCGAAGTAGCTTTCTTATCATTTTCAGCGAAATAATCAGAAGAATCTTTCCCCCTTTTTATCTTTTTCCCTCTTCCTCTTTCCTATGAATATCCGCAACTTTTGCATCATCGCTCACATCGACCATGGAAAATCCACCCTCGCAGATAGAATGCTCGAAATCACCTGAACACTCAGAAAACTCGACCGCGGACAAGTCTTGGACCGCATGGATATCGAACAAGAAAGGGGGATCACCATCAAGCTCACTCCTGCCAGAATGCAACGAAAAGGCTACGAACTCAATCTCATTGATACCCCAGGGCATGTGGATTTTCAGTATGAAGTATCACGTTCTCTTGCAGCTGTAGAAGGCGCAATCTTGCTCATCGACGCTTCTCAAGGGATACAAGCTCAAACCCTTTCCACTCTCTACCAAGCAATGGATCAAGGACTAGAAATAATCCCTGTACTCAATAAAATCGATCTCCCAGCAGCCAACCCAAATAGAGTAGCAACCGAGATAGAAAATGTAATCTGACTCCCAAAAGAAGAGATTATCTGTGTTTCCGGGAAAACTGGGGAAAACGTAGAGCTCGTCCTAGATGCCATTATTGAGCGTATTCAAGACCCAGAAACCCACAAGCAAAACAACCCTAAAAAATTTTCAAGCCTTGCATAAAAGGGAAAAGCTTGATTTCTAAATAGACATCCTTATCCTAAAGAACGCAGTTCGTTTTAAAAACTAAAAAGCAGATGAAAAAGCAACTTATTGCAAGTATTATGGTAGTATCTTTTCTGGTCTCTGGATGTTCAAAGAATATCACAGCCGTGGAATATAATAACCTTTTGGTAGAATATGCTGGAGATTGCAGCCTCGCTCAAAATATGATGCGACAAGCAATTGAAGAAAAAAATTATACCCTCACCAAAACTCTCTATGAAGCGTCTCTTTCTACCTGCAAAAGCGTACAGAAATCTGTTAGTGAAACAAAAGAATTCTGAGGCGATGCATCTTTGAGGGACGCTACCAATGCCTTATTGCTCGCAGAAGTAGCCTATTTAGAAAAGTTTGGAGAAAGCCTAATCTATCGAGAAAAGAGCGAAGATTCCGATTTCTCAGAAGCAGATAAAGCTGATTATGAACGCATTGCTGGAGAATTACTCCTTCTCCAAGAAACATCAGCTGATGCAGGAAAGACTCTTCTAGAAACACAAACAAGCTTCTCCGAACAACACCAATATATTCTCTCCACAGCCTCCACTGAAGAAGGAGAATAGAACAACTTTGGGTATAAGTTACCACATACATTTTATTATTTTTACTAATAACGATGAAAAAAGGTTTATTAGCAATCTTCGCAGCTTTCAGCACAGTATTGCTTGCTGGATGTGGAGTAAATGTTATTGATTACAATGACAAACTGGTGGAATTAGGGAAAGCTTGTTACACAGCTGAAGAAGTGATTGACACGGAACTCAATCTCGAAAACTATGAAGGCGCTCAAACAGCTCTTACAGCAGCACTCAATCTCTGTGCAGCTAATGCTGAAACAGTAAAGAATATGGAAGGATACAAGGACGATACTGATCTGAGAGATGCCTTTGCTGCAGTACTAGACTCAGAAGTAGTATACCTCGAAAAATACGGAGAACTTATCGCTTACTACACTCTTTCTGATGAAGAGTGGACTGATGAAGTAGAGGCAGCAGCTGACGCTCTCTTTGAAGAAGTGTCTGCTCTCTATGATCTTACTATTGATGCAAGTGATAACCTTCAGATAGTACAAGAAGCCTTCGCTACAAGACATGGGTATGAGTTAGAAGCGTAATCCATTCTATACATTCAAAAAGATATTGAAGCAATTCAGTATCTTTTTTTCTATTGTAAGCGTTTTTCAAATCACTAGATATAAAGATGAGCTAAAAATCAGAATTTTATCACATATCCTTTTACCCGTGACCAATCTTGAACAACACGATGATATTGCCTACGAAGTCTATCTTAAAGGACTCTCAGAAGAAACAATCAGAGGAATCTCCAGAGACCTCCAAGAACCACAGCGAATGCTTGAACATAGACTTAAATGCTACAATATCTTCCTAAAAAGCAAAGATCCAAAATATGGACCAGATATTTCTTCACTTAATTACGAAAATATTGTCTATTATGCAAAACCAAAAAAAGACTTCAAAGGATACAGCGACAATCGAGACCAAGTACCAGAAAAGATCAAAAATGTCTTTGCAAGGCTCAAAATTCCAGAAGCAGAACAACAGTATCTTGCAGGAGTTGGAGGACAATATGATTCGTCTGTAGTCTACCATAGACTCAAAGAACAGCGATTAAAAAGCTGAATCATCTTCGAAGATATGAGTGAGGCAATAAAAGAATATCCAGATATCGTGCAACAATACTTCATGAAATTAGTGCCACCGACCGACCACAAATTTACAGCACTTCATGGAGCTGTACGAAGTGGAGGAACTTTCATTTATATTCCCAAAGGTATCAAACTTACTGATCCTCTCCAAGCCTACTTCCGTATGAATACTTTGGAAGGAGGGCAGTTTGAACATACCCTAATTATTCTCGAAGACGATACCCAAGGAGATTATATTGAAGGGTGTTCAGCTCCAAAATACGACCAAAAATCCATCCATGCAGGATGTGTAGAAATCTATGTTGGAAAAAATGCTAAAATGAGATATTCATCAGTGGAAAATCGATCGCTCAATACTTTTAATCTCAATACCAAAAGAGCATTAGTAGAAGAAAATAGTTTTATGGAGCGAATTGGAGGAAATCTTGGATCAGGGGGAACTATGCTTTATCCTTGTAGTATTCTCAAGGGAGATAATAGTAAATCTGATAATATTTCGGTGGTAGTCGCTTCCAAAGATCAAAACCAAGATGTTGGAGCAAAAGTGATCCATATTGGAAAAAATACCTCATCAAATATTGTTTCTAAATCCATCTCTAAAGATGGAGGAATTACTACCTATAGAGGACTCGTAGATATTAGAGAAACAGCAACTAACGCCGTTACTGCTACAGAATGTGATGCATTATTGCTAGATACAATTTCTGTTTCTGAAACTATTCCCGTAATTAAAGTAGAAACTGCCGATGCAACAGTATCTCATGAAGCATCTGCCGGGAAAATAGATATACATCAGATGTTTTATCTTATGAGTAGGGGATTGCCCGAAGAAAAAGCTATGGCAATGATCGTAAATGGATTTATCTCAGGAGTTGTAAAGAAGCTTCCCATGGAATATGCAGGAGAACTCAACCACCTCATTGAGATGGAAATGGAAGGAAGCATTGGATAACATCTCATCATTGCGAGCCAGAGACGTGGCAATCCAAAAATACTCGTCATTCTGACCCAGAGTGCAACAAAGGGAAAGAATCCATGTTATTTACTGGATCCTTCGTTTCACTCAGGATGACAAACACTTTGTCATTCTGAACGTAGTGAAGAATCCAGGAAATATTATTCAAAACAACACATACCAAAATTAGACTTCAAAATACCAAAATTAGACTTCAAATTACGAAGTCTTTTTTTTGCATAAAGAACCTTCTGTCAGTATAATAAAAGAGATATTTATCTTCCTCTTCTGTATGATGACTGAAGCAAACATAAACCAAAACACAAACCCCGCTCAAAATGCTGTTCCTCAGCAAAACCAACAGACTTCTCAGGATGCTACTCCTATTTCCCAAACCTCTACCAATAACAATGGAATTACAGATTTAGCAAATGGGGATCCAGAAAAATATCTAGAGTATCTCCTAGATTTAATGATTAAGCATGATTCTTCTGATATCTACCTGACTTATGGAGAAGAACCAACCCTAAGAATCTTTGGAGAAGCACGTAGAATCGTGGGGCTACCAAAACTTGAAGATAAAACCCTCGATGCCTTCTCAGATTTTATCATGAATGAAGAAGATAAAGAACTTTTCAAAAAGAATCTCAGCGTAGATATCGGACTTTCCATGCACGGGAGAAGATATAGAGTAAATATTTCAAGACAAAGAGATCATATGATGATTGTAGCGAGACTTCTAGAAGAAAAGGTTCCTACTATTGATGAAAGAGGACTCCCAGAAATATTTAAAAGACTGAGTGGAAAAACGAATGGAGTGATTTTTGTTGCAGGTCCTACCGG
The DNA here is from genome assembly GCA_028685875.1 of Candidatus Absconditabacteria bacterium. GTDB lineage: Bacteria > Patescibacteriota > Gracilibacteria > Absconditabacterales > Absconditicoccaceae > UBA3291. The sequence continues at coordinate 6,993 of JAQUDD010000002.1, read as the reverse complement.
TTCCGGAAAATCAACCACTCTCGCCGCAATGATTGAAGAAATTAACATGGGAAAACAAAAACATATCATCACCATTGAAGACCCTATCGAATATATTTTTGAACCTAAAAAAGCCATCTTTGAACAAAAACAGCTAGGAAAAGATATTGTTACCTTCGCCTCTGCGATGAAATATGCACTCAGACAGAGACCGGATGTAATTCTCTTTGGAGAGATCAGAGATCCAGAATCACTAAGAAACGCCATTGCTCTTGCAGAAACAGGACATCTCGTGCTCACCACTATCCATTCCAGATCAGCAGAACAAACGATTAATAAAGTAATTTCTATGTTTCCAGCTGATGAACAACCACAAATTAGAAACCAAATTTCTGAAAACATGACCGCTATCATCATCCAGAAACTTATCAGAAAAGCTGATGGAAAAGGAATGATACCTGCTCATGAGATTCTCCTTAATAATATTGCTGTAGAAAATACAATTAGAGAAAATAAGCTTAATCAGATCAAAAATGTAATGTACACCAATAGAAATTCCGGAATGCAACTACTAGAAGATCATTTAGTACAACTGGTAGAAGCAGGGCTTATCACCCCAGAGGCTGCTATGGCTAATGCAAATGATCATGGACAAATACAAAGAGAATTGATTGCATTAGGGTATAAAATCCAGTAAGAAAATAAATCATCCTACAATAAAACCCTCCCAGCATGGGTTTTTTCTATCTTCCCAAGTTTCAAGAGTAAGGGCTCAATATCCTCCTCTAAAGCCTTTTCATTCACTCCAAGCTGTGCAGCAATAGCCTTGGATCAAAGTGGTCTATCATAGTGAGCCAAGACATCCAAATACTGCTGATGAAGGGGGGTCATTCATCCTTCTTTAATCTGAGAATGATGAAGAAACTCCAACCAAATCTCATTAGTCAGCTTGCTATATCCATGATTTACACAAAAATCCCTAATTTTGATACAAATAGTATGGATTTCCCTCGGAACTGAATCCACTTTATGAGCGATCGCCTGCAAAATATCTGACTCAAAGGGAATCTGATAAAAGTCTAAATATCTCTCAATAATAATCTGTTTTTCCTCAAACGTATATTCCATAAAATGAAAGCTATATACAAACCTATTTTTCATCGGCTGAGAAAGCATCTCTGATTTTGTGGTTGCTCCAATGAGAGTAAAAGGATTGATGGGAATCCTCACACTACCACCCTCTGGCATCACCATATCAATCACAAAATCCTCCATTGCAATATAAAGCACCTCTTCAATCATAGGCTTCAACCTATGAATCTCATCAATAAAAAGAATATCTCAGCTTTCTAAACTATTAAGAATGCTCACAATTTCACTCGGCTTGCTAATAGCATAGGCAGTAACCATCTTTACCCCAACACTCATTTCCTTGGAGATAATAGTAGCCATCGTTGTCTTACCAAATCCGCTCGGACCAGCAAAAAGTACATGTCCAAGATTTCCCTGTCTTTTTTGTGCACTACCAATAGCAGTCTTCAAGATTTTTTTAATCTGACTCTGCCCAATAAAGGTAGCAAAAGAATCGGGTCTGCTATGTCCATTTGTATCATTGAGTTGTCTAGTATCTATTTTTTTAATCTCCATCCGTAGGGAAAAATCTAAATCACTCTAGAAATACTTTTTTGATAGAAAAATGCAAGTTGTAAAAAAAATCTTTGACAGAACAAAAGAAATATATCATAAAAAGAAAAGTCTGACGTTAAATAAAAAATATCTTATTATCATCTTTTCTCGCTCAATGAGTGCTTCTTCTAGCTTGTCTGACGTTAAATAAAAAATATCTTATTATCCATCAGACTAAATAAACACCTACAATTTCTCTTACAATTTCTCTACAAGTTGGATATTGAAATCTCTTTCAATTGCATCTCTCAGAAAAAAATAAAGATTCTTCGGAAACGGAAGTGGAATTTTTTTATAGTCTCTTCTAACAAAAGAAGTATCCTTCCCATTATTCCATAAATCCATCAGATCCTTATAATAATCTAAAGGATCTAAATCCCCCTTACGAGCCATACCAGCAGAAAGTAAAAGCGCTATGATTTGAAGTCTAGCAAGCTCTGGGGATAATTCCTGAAACTCCGACTCCCGAAGTGCTTTTTTATTAATCATTCTTCGAAATTGCACAACATTTTTAATTTCCTCTTTCAGATAGAGAATCTGATCTACCCTGAAGAAAGAGAAGACTCTTTTCTTCCCTTTGGGAGTTAGGACAGCAATAACACACACGTTTTCATCCATTGTTTCAAATTATATTTTTATTATACCCCTACACTATACACAAACAAAAAAGGAATGCAATATAAGAAGTAAAATAAGTCAAACAAGAACCATTCATCTTGAAAAAGTTCAGCTTTTTAGTACCCTTCAGGGCAATACGTTTACATTATACACCTACATGAACAATATCTCTAGAGCACTCATCTTCGATTCTGTCTTTGATCCCTACAAGGGAGTTTTAGCCTACGTAAAAGTAGTAGAGGGAAGCTTTAAGGCAGGAGAAGTAGTACACCTTATTCACTCTCAAAATAGTTTTGCTCCCACAGAAGTAGGACACTTCACACCAGAATACCAAGCCGACAAAACCTTATCAGCAGGACAAATAGGATATATCACCACCGGACAAAAATCTGTAAGAGAAGTAAAAATCTGAGATACCATCATCTCCTGATTTACCCCCCTAAGAAGGGGGGAGACACGCTTCAGCGGGTCGGGGGGTTCGGAAACACAAAAAACAAACGATCTACAACAATACCTCATTCCAGGATTCAAAAAAGTGACCCCTTTCGTCTATGCAGGAGTCTATCCTATTGATTCCACAGAATACGATAAACTCAAAGATAGCCTTGAAAAACTTTCTCTCAATGATAGTGCAGTAGAATATGAAATGGAAGAATCCTGAGCACTCGGATTAGGATTTAGATGTGGATTCCTCGGGATGCTCCATATGGATATCATCAAAGAAAGACTACGAAGAGAATATGGACTTGATACGATCTTCACCATCCCAACCGTAATCTACCTTGTGAAATCTAAGAATCTTTCCATCCAATTGATCAAATCTGGGAATAATCTAAAAAATCTGATCGCAACCTCTCTCTATAAAGCGATCCTCAAAAAGGAAAACTATCAACTTTCTCCTGCTCAAGAAGCACATATTGAACACAGCCAAGGGATATTTGGGAATATGCTTGAAGATCCAGAATTCAAAAAGATTGTAGAGATACTCAGACCTCGAATTGTTGTAAAATCTGGTTCCGAAATGATAGAACAGGGGATGATCGAAGAAATTCGAGAACCTTTATCAGAAGTAGAAATCGTGGGACCAAAAGACTTTGCAGGAAATATTATGGCACTCTGCCAAGAATACAGAGGGAACCTTAAATCAATGGAATATCTAGATGAGAGTAGAGTAGTATGGAAATATCACCTCCCTATGGGAGAAATCATCATTGATTTTTATGATAGACTCAAATCTGCCACAAAAGGATACGCAACCATGAACTACGAATTCAAAGGGTACGAACCTGCCGATCTCGTAAAACTGGATATCTTTATCAACAACGAAAAAGTAGAAGCACTTACTCGAGTAGTCCACAAAGACAACGCCTATTACAAAGGTCGTGATGCTGTAGAAAAACTAAAAACACTGATCCCCAGACAGCTTTTCTCTATTCCTATTCAGGCAGGACTAGGATCAAAAGTAATTGCAAGAGAGACTATTTCCGCGATGAAAAAAGACGTTCTTGCCAAGTGTTATGGGGGAGATGTCTCCAGAAAAAGAAAACTCCTTCAGAAACAGAAGGAGTGAAAAAAAAGAATGAAAGCCATCGGAAATGTAGAGGTCCCCTCGGACATATTTGTAAAAATGATTTCGAGGAATTAACTTACTCGCTTTCCATCGGCATAAGTTGTGTACTTCTCGGAGCCTGAGTAAGAAAGTTGTCATTTGTTATTAAAAGTATATTTCCCATTATAACCATCTCTAACGTAATTATCTCCATCTTTTTTCAGAGATAGAACCTGAATAGTAGCATCAATTGTCTTCAAGGCTGCCGGCAACTCTCCAAAAGATACTTTCTGCTTCCGTTTACCGTTCTCTAACTTTTGGTTCCCCTCTTTGTCTGAACGATAAAATAAATTTCAGTTTGAGTCAAAAGCATATATTCATGAACGACTATTTGTATAAAATCATCTAGTATCTAATTTTAAAGAATATTGACTTACAAGAGATCTATTATCAAATTCAGGAGTCCAATTTTTAGTAATATAGTTATATTTTTGAGGCAAACTATTTTCATGTCAAGAATAATGTAAAGATCCTCTTACATCAAAACTATAGGTTCAAGGATAACCATCTCTAGCATAAAATCCAGAATCTATTTTCCTTAGATTAAGTTCAGAAACAACCAAAGAGATAACAAAGGAATTATCTTCAATCCAATTCTTTGTTTTCTCATCATAACGTTGTGGCAAGAGTTTGTTGTCCCCCAAGTAAAACAAAGTCCCTTTATCATCAAAAACGTACTTTCCTGAGTATCAACTTCTAGTATAAAAGAGTTCATTTTTAGGATCTTGAGATAAAGATAAATCCTTGATAATAGTTTTTCTTTTATCCAAAATTTCTTCACTATATATTTCATTTATAGGGCTCACAACACCTCCCAATAAAGCCTTAATAGTAGCACTACCGGGAAGTCCATCAACTTTTAAACCATGTCTTCTTTGAAAATCTCTAACGCCCACTTTAGTAGCATTTCCCAACATTCCATCAATGTTTCCAACTTCATATCCCTCACTCTTCAAAACGATCTGCACTGCCATAATCCAAGCTGCAGAGTTAGAAGAGGACAATTCTCACCAAGACTTATCTTTCAATCCTTCAAGATATTTTTCAGCCAAATCTATATCAAATACTTCCTCTTGAGTATCAGAATTTTTCTTAATAAAAAGATTTCTAGCTTCATTTGTAGCCTTAATGCCTTCATCAAGCTTGATGAGTTCTTCATTAACTTGCTGCAAAACCCAGTCTACCTCCCGAGAATTGTTTTGCACTTTAACCTCTTTATTTTGTGTTTCTACCATACTATAAAAGGTAAAATAATAAATCACCTCTATTATATACCCAAAATTTCCCAAAGTCAAAAAAAGTCAGACTTTTTCACTCTTTACCCATAAATCTTTTGTAATTCTCACTAATCTTCTGTAATCCTATCCCCAATCATTTCTTCTTGAAAATAAAATCCACATTCCTATAGTCTAGCAGTTAATTTTTATTATTTTAGCTATCAAGAATATGGCAGACATTACACCTTTAGAAAAGGTAAGAAACATTGGTATCATGGCCCACATCGATGCCGGAAAAACCACAACGACAGAAAGAATTCTTTTCTATACTGGACGTTTACACAAAATCGGAGAAACTCACGATGGAGAAAGTCAGATGGACTGGATGGACCAAGAAAAAGAAAGAGGAATTACCATTACTTCAGCTACTACCGTATGTTTCTGGAAAGGGTTTCATATTAATATTATCGATACTCCAGGTCACGTAGACTTCACAATTGAAGTAGAAAGATCGCTTAGAGTGCTTGATGGTGCAGTTGCACTTCTCGATGCATCTCAAGGAGTTGAACCACAAACAGAAACCGTATGGAGACAGGCAGATAAATATCATGTTCCAAGAATGATCTATGTAAACAAGATGGATAAATTAGGGGCAAATTTCTATAATTCCCTAGAATCTATCAATGAGAGAATGACCAACAAAGGAGTAGCGCTCCAGATTCCTAATGGACAAGCAGATACTTTCCAAGGAGTAGTAAATCTGATCAATATGAAATATTATACCTTTGAAGGAGACAAAGGAATAAATGTTGTAGAACACGAGATTCCTGCTGAATTACAAGCAAAAGCAGAAGAATATAGAGAAATCATGCTCGACAAAATTTCTGTATTTAGTGATGAACTTGCTGAAAAGTTCCTTGAAGGAGTAGAAATTCCTGAAGATTTGATTAAAGGGGCTATCAGAGCAGGAACAATTTCTAGTAACATCCATCCTGTAATGTGTGGTTCTTCACTTGGAAATAAAGGAACTCAATTAATGCTCGATGCTATCGTTGATTTTATGCCAACTCCACTTGACGTAGGAGAGATGGAAGGAGAAGATGTAGATGATAGCGAAAAAAAACTCTATAGAAAACCTGCTGATAATGAACCGGCTTCAGCAATCGCTTTCAAAATTCTGACTGATCCTTTTGTAGGTACTCTGACTTATGTAAGAGTATATTCTGGAATTATCAGAACAGGAGATATGCTTCTTAATCCTATCACTGGACAGAAAGAAAGAGTAGGAAGGCTCCTTCTCATGCATGCCAATAAAAGAGAAGAAATCCAAGAAATTCATGCAGGTCATATCTGTGCCTTTCTCGGACTCAAAGACACAAGAACAGGAAACACACTCTGTGATCCTAAACATCCAATTGTTCTCGAAAATATGGTATTCCCTGAAACCGTAATCCAAATTGCTGTAGAACCAAAATCAAAAGGAGATCAAGAAAAAATGGGACTTGCCCTCTCAAAACTTTCTTACGAAGATCCTTCTTTCAAATACTACACCGATGAAGAAACAGGACAAACTATTATTTCTGGTATGGGAGAACTTCATCTGGAAGTTATTGTAGAAAGAATGAAAAGAGAACATAAAGTAGAGGTTACAACCGGTGCTCCTCAAGTAGCATATAGAGAAACTATCACTCAAAACGTAGAAGGAGAGGGAATCTTCAAGAAACAATCAGGAGGTAGAGGACAATTCGGACACGTAGTATTAAAACTTGAAAAAAATAACGAGAATCTCTACGATTTTGAATCTCAAATCAAAGGAGGAGTAATCCCTAATGAGTTCATCCCGGCCATCGACAAAGGAGCAAGAGAAGTAGTTGCTCAAGGACT
>JAQUDD010000012.1 GCA_028685875.1 Candidatus Absconditabacteria bacterium | reverse complement strand
GAGTCAGAATTATAAATTCCTACCGAGGTTATATCATACAATCTAAATCTTCGTTTATGGAGATTTTCCGTATATATGACCCCTCAAAGCGGGTTATTTTTTATTTCGGAACTCATATGTATGGCGATTTCTAGAGACAAAAAACAAGAGCTTATCAAGCAATATGTGGAAGATCTCAAAGCCGCTAACAATGTTGTAATCGTTCAACAGTCTGGGATCTCTGTAAATACTGCAACTGCAGTAAGAAAAGGGGTACTTGGTACTGATGGAAAGTACAATGTTGTGAGAAAGAGACTCTTTCTAAGAGCACTCGAAGAGGCAGGATATGAAACAATTGCTCATGAACAGCTCGAAGGTCCAATCGTAGTGCTTTATGCACATTCTGATGAATACGGACCACTCAAGCTTATCAACAAATTTGCAAAAGAATTTGTAAAAGCTAAAGAAAAGTCACAGTTCAAGTTTCTCGGAGCTTGGTATGACAAAAAGTGGCATGATGGAGAGTATGTGACGGATTTAGCAAACATTCCTTCAAAGGAAGAATTGCTTTCAAAGTTGGCTTACCTCTTCAATTACCCACTTCAGTCATTTGCTGGTACTCTTGACCAGATTGCAAAAAAACAAGAAGCATAGTTTTCACTTGATAAGAAAACTCAATTATTTATCTTTTTATAGATTATCTAATCATGGCAGAATTAACTAAAACTCAACAACAAGTATTAGACTTGGTGAAAGAAATGTCCGCTGTTGAACTTAACGGACTTGTAAAAGCTTTAGAAGAAGAATTTGGAGTAACTGCTGCCGCAATGGTAGTAGCTGGAGGAGCAGCAACTGGAGCTGATGCTGGTGCTGCGGCAGGATCTGACACTGTTAATGTTGAATTAGCAGAAGCTGGACCTCAAAAAATCGCAGTGATCAAAGTAGTGAAAGAACTTCTTGGAATCGACCTTAAAGCTGCTAAAGACTTAGTAGAAGCCGCTCCAAAGATTGTTAAAGAAGGAGTGAAATCAGAAGAAGCTGATGCAATTAAAGCTAAGCTCGTAGAAGCTGGAGCCACAGTAAACTTCAAATAATATTTGCAAGTTGCAAGGAAGAGAAGATTTGCGTGTTTTTAAGCACAAGATGTATGAAATATAGCATATGTTCTCTATTCTTACTTTATTATTAATTCTTATTCTTATGGCAGTTACTGCACAACAAGTAGTAGATGCACAAGTGCATCTTGGTTCATTGAAAAATGAGTCACACCCAAAGACTTCTCAGTATTGGGCAGAAATTAGCAATGGACTCGTGGTAGCAAACCCTGAGATTGTTGCTGAACAAATTAATAATGTTCATAATGTACTCGCAGAAGCAAAAACGGCAGGAAAGGAAATTCTTGTGGTATGTGAAAAGAAAATGTATGCTCAGGAATTAGAAGAGTATTCCAAAAAAGCTGGCTTCTCTTACCTCAACTACAAGATCCCTGGAGGATTCTTGACCAATTTTGATACCTTCAAAAAAAGAATTGATAGTATCAATGAAATGGCTAGTTTCCTAGAGTCAGAGGCATATAATTCTTTGACTAAAAAAGAACAGCTTATTTACAAAAGAAAATTCGCTAGAGTAAATAAGATATATAAAGGGGTAACGAAACTTACAAAAAGACCAGAAGTAGTAGTAGTTCTTGATGGGACAATGCTCGATGTACTCTTAGATGAGGCAAAAAGAGTAACTAATCTGGAAACTATCGTAGTTGCCTCTACAAGCTTCCCAAGGTATTGGGATTCAGAAAAAATTGTAATTGCTAATGTAAACTCTCACAAGAGTTTAGACTTTGTGGTAAAAAACATCTTATCATAATTTGTATACCCATGAACGACATCCAACTGAATCCAGCGGATCTCTATGCTCCGAGTAGTTCAGAAAAGAAACAAGCAGTATTAATGTATATGATGGTAGGACTTCTTCTTTCTGTCGGGAAGCAAGAAGTCTCCCCATATACCTATTTTCACCTCAAGCAAGCCATGGGACGAATAGTACTTTTGGTGGCGGTGATTTTTATTGATGTTATTCTCATTATTCTCTGAATGTTTTTGGGATTTTTTTCATGGTTAGCATTATTAATTACTTTGCCAGTATTGATTATGGGAATTCTCTGTGCGAAACAGGCACGAGAAGGAAAATATGAGCGAAGCTCAACCTCTTCAGACAGATTTTTCTCATTTTTTGCGGGATTGGGGACTTGGGTGTTAAATCTTTTTGATGCGAATCATTATACAACAATTTGACAAGAATCTCTTGATAATAACCAGGAGATCCCTACAAGCAATCAGATAGATTTATCACAATATGAGATGCAGTCATCTCTCAATCAGGCAACAAATCAGGAGAATCAACAGAATTCTCAATCTGTTTCTAACGAAACAGTGCAATAATTTTTATACCTTATCACCAAATACAGATGAAAATCGATATGTCTTTGATTAAAGAATTAAGGGACGCTACTTTTGCTCCACTTGGAGATTGTAAAAATGCTTTAGTAGAAGCAGAAGGAGATATCGCGAGAGCTACAGAAATTCTTAGGGAAAAAGGAATCGCAAAAGCAGGGAAAAAGGCTGACAGAGAAACTAACGAAGGAATGGTAAAAGTAGTAGCAAAAGATGGGAAAACTGTTGCAGTAAAACTTCTCTGTGAAACAGATTTTGTTGTTAAAAACGAAAAATTTCAAGAATTATTCGACAAAGTGTTAGCTCACTTATTTTCTTCTTCTACTGTTGATGGCGCACAAGCGCTTGATACTTCTATTTTAGATGCAATCAATACAGATATCGCTGAATTTGTAGGAAAAATTGGAGAAAATGTAAGACTTGCAGAAGTAGTGGTTACGGAGGATAATGTCTATGGATACAATCATCCAGGAAATAAAGTGGCATCCCTCGTATATTATACAGGAGATGAAGACACTGCAAAAGAACTAGCGCTTCAGGTAGCTGCGATGAATCCTACTTACCTTACCTTTGATGAAGTGCCAGCTGATCAAAAGGAAGAAGCAAAATCTAAATTTACTGAAGAACTCAAAGCAGCAGGAAAACCAGAAGCAATGATCGAAAATATTGTAAAAGGAAAATTAGATAAAGCATTCGCTGATGATGTGCTTCTTGAGCAAGAATATATCAGAGATGGATCTAAGAAGATCAAAGAATTGTTAAAAGACGGATTTGTAGTGACATCTTTTTCAAGGTTTGCTATTTAATTCATTCCCTTATTATGAGTGGAGCACAGTGGTCTATACTAAAGACAAACTCCTCCTTCATAATGATCTACCAAGTCGGCTAAAATATTAATATACAAGTATCTACCTGCCCATAGGATTATGGGACACATGTACATGTGATTTATTTATTATTCGTTGTTAACGTATGAAAAGTTATGAACTAGTTTTGATGCTTAATGTATCTGCATCAGAAGCTGAAAGAAAAGCCTTCCTTACGGATATTGAGTCAAAGTTTAAGGTAATAGACAAAGACGAAATAGGAGTAAAAGAAATCTGTTTTGAACTTAAAGGGAGGGTAAGCAAGGCATATTTAGTTTCTTACCAAGTAGAGCTTTCTTCAGAAGATATTGTTGCGCTCAAGCAGGCATTACTCTATAGTGCGATTCTTATCAGATATGAGATCTTTTTGAGAACTGCAAATCAGCCTTTTTTCCATTTTGATGCTCTCCAAAAAGAGTTTGAAAAGGCAATCGAAGATATCAAAGACAAAAGATATGGGCAAAAAGTAAACTTCTTTACAAAGGAAGAAAATGCAAAATATCTCAACTGGAAATCTGTAGCAATCTTGAAATATTACCTTACGAGATTTGGGAATATTAAACCCAGAGAGTATACAGGAAATAATGTAAAGACACAAAAAAAACTGAGAGCGGAAATTATCAGAGCAAGAACTCTTGGAGTATTACCATTCATTAATCACTAATTATTTAACCCCCTTTGAAGGGGGAAGCGAACGATAGTGAGCAGGGGGTTCGAACCCACCTTCGCTTCGCTCCTCCTCCCTTCAAAAGGGAGGCTGTATTCATTTTATTTACCTAAAGTAGAGTAAACTCATGGCATCTAAATTAAGAAGAGTTAGAAAATATAACTGGAAAACCAGAATGAAAAAACATGGTTTCAGATCAAGAATGTCTGACTGGACAGGAAGAAGAGTCCTAGCTAGAAGAAGAGCAAAAGGAAGAAAAAAATTAACTGTTCAAAGGTAGTCTTGACTCCCTTTGAAAGTTTTTTTGAATAAAAAAGAGAAAAAGTATAAAATATCAGAGTTTTTGATACTAGGGAGGAGTATGGTTGTTGGTCTTTATCTAACTTTCCGATCAAAAGAATATATGTTGATATTTTTGGCTACTAAATTGTAATATTTATTTTCCACTTATTACCGAGGTATGGCTACAAAAAAAACAACAACCCCAAAGAACGCTCCCAAAAGCAGTTCTCTTTCCAAAAATGAAAAAAAGATATCTGCATCACCAAAAACAACTTCTACTAAAGCGAGCAGTAAGGCACCTGCAAAGGCTAGTACTAAGAAAGCTGTTCCTAGTAAAGTAGAAAAAAAACTGAATCAGACATTAATTCAGATTTCTGCAAAAGCACAGGAATTTTTTAAAGATTTTTACACCGTGGAGGGAAGAATCTACTTGACGAATCCAAAATCCTACGGAGCAATTCCTGATCTTCTTGAACTTCAGAAAAAAGGATATGCAGACTTTTTGAATATCTATTTGCAGAGGCTATTTGACGATGTGAATCCTATCCGAGATATTGGAGGGAATAAACTCAACGTTACTATTTCAGATATCAAGGCGGGAGAAGCGATTGAATCTATTGAAGTTTGCAAGAAGAAAGAGCTTACCTACGGAGGAATTATCACCGCAAAAATTAAATTGGTAGAAATCATTGAGGACGAGAAAACTAAGAAAAAATCTGAGAAAGTACTCTTCTCGAAGCGCGCAAATGTGGGAATCCTTCCAATCATGACTCCTTCTGCTACCTATATCATCAACGGAGTAGAAAGAGTGATTATCTCTCAGATTGTAAGATCTTATGGTATCTTCTATTCTAAAAAAGATTTGAGATATAGTTTCAAACTTATTCCAGAGAATGGACCGTGGCTTGAAGTAGATGTAGAAAAATTTGGGACTATCGTAGCCAGAATCAATAAATCCAGAAAGTTCCCCATTACGGCACTTCTCAGAGTATTTGGGATCGAAACAGATGATGAGATTAAAGCCTTATTCGAGGGATGTTTTGATGAAGAAGATGTAAACTATATTGATATCACTCTCAAAAAAGACAAAGATACCCACGATGCAATCTCCGCAGCAGAATTCATCTATAACAAACTTCGTCCAGGAGAGTTGATTGATCCTCAGTCAGCACTAGATTATGTAAAGGCTCAATTCATGGATCCCAATAGAATCCATGTAGGAAGAATTGCTCGTAGAAAAATTAATGCAAAACTTGGACTCAAGAAACCACTCGCTTCCGAGGAATCAAATGTATTTGACTCAGAAGACTTATTGGCAGCAATTACCTATCTGGTGAATCTTTCTAATGCAAAAAAAGGATACTATGTAGATGATTCTGATCACCTTTCTAATAAGAGGGTGAGAACGACAGGAGAAATTCTCTTTTCTCATCTTCAACCAGTAATGAGAAAATTTGTAAAATCTGTAGGAGGAAAACTCTCTGTACTTAATTTAGAAAATCCAATCAAAATTACCGATTTGGTAAACTTCAAGATGCTGGATAATGCAATCAAATCTTTCTTTGCAACTTCTCAACTTTCCCAGTTCTTGGACCAGATTAATCCACTTTCAGAAATTGAACATAAGAGAAGAATTACTGCTCTCGGGCCCGGAGGTCTCAAAAGAGAAACAGCAAAATTTGAAGTAAGAGATGTGCATACTTCCCATTATGGTAGAATTTGTCCGATCGAGACACCAGAAGGACAAAATATTGGACTGGTAGTGCATCAAGCATTATATTGTAAGATCAATGAAGAAGGATTCCTTGAAACTCCAGCGCTCAAGATTTTCCGTGAAGTAGACCCAAAGAAGGACCAATTAGTTAATAGAATAGCGCATCGTGATATTTATGAACTTGATGTAAAAGGTAATCCCAGCAAAAAAATAATTATCAAAGAAGATGAATATATTGACGAAAAGGCAGCATCCGCAATAGAAAAATCTTATGGAAAACACAAGAAACCTGTAATAGTAAAGCCTTTCTTTACAGAGGAAATTGAATATATCTCTCCAGAAATGGATGAAAAGACGGTAATTGCAGATGCAACTTCTCCTATAGATGAATTTCACAATATTAAAGCGAATAGAGTAGCAGCCAGACACTTTACAGAAATGGAAACCTTCCACATCAATGATGTGACGCATATGGATGTAAATCTTTCTCAGATTTTTTCACCGAATGTGTCTATTATCCCATTCGTGGACCATAACGATGCTGTGCGTGCATCAGTTGCAACTTCTCAGCAGAGACAAGCACTTCCTTTGCTTAAAAATGATGCACCGTTAGTAGGTACAGGACAAGAAAGAGAAATTGCCAAGATGACAAACGCAGTGATCTTAGCAGAAGGAGATGGAGAAGTGATTTATGTAGATGCAAAAAGAGTAAAAGTAAAATATAAATCTGGAGCAAAAGAATATGAACTCATTACCTTCCTCAAGTCTAACCACAAGACAGCGATCGTTCAAAAACCGACCGTTGCTCTTGGTCAAAAGGTAAAAAAGGGAGATTTATTAGCAGAAGGTCCTTCTTGTGTAAATGGAGAACTTGCGCTGGGAAGATCGCTCAGAGTAGCATTTATGCCATGGAAAGGATACAATTATGAGGATGCAATCGTGCTTTCTCAGAGATTAGTAAAAGATGATGAACTAACCTCAATGCATATTGAAGAACACGAAATCGAAGTAGCGGATACTAAGCTCGGACCTGAGGAAACAACTAACGATATCCCAGGAGTTTCCTTAGCAAAACTCAATAACCTAGATGAAGAAGGAATTGTCAGAATTGGATCTATCGTAAAAGGTGGAGATATTCTGATAGGTAAAATTACTCCAAAATCTGAGGGAGAACTTACTCCAGAAGAAAAATTGATCCAAGCGATTTTCGGAGATAAATCAAAAAATGTAAAAGATACTTCTCTTTACCTTCCATCGGGAAGTGAAGGAAAGGTGATCGATGTTGTAATCCTTGATGCAAAAAAAGGAGACAATCTGATGGCTGGAGTGAGAAAAAAAATCAAAGTATACGTAGCTACCACGAGAAAGATCGAAGTAGGAGATAAACTTGCAGGAAAGCATGGAAATAAAGGTATTGTTGCCATCGTTGTTCCGGAAGAAGATATGCCGTATTCAGCGGATGGAAAGAGTATTGATGTGGTACTCAATTCACTCTGAGTAATTTCGCGTATGAATCTTGGTCAGCTTTTTGAATCTCAACTTGCTCGTATGGCAAAGGAACTTGGGGTAAAATTTGCGGTACCAACCTTTGGTGACTACGGAATTAATGAAATTGTAGAACTTGCCCAAAAGACGGGATTAGAGGATAAACTGAGAACAGTGCTTTATGATGGACAAACAGGAGAGTCTTATGAACAGCCAGTAACGGTTGGATATATGCATCTACTCAAGCTCGTACATATGGTGGAAGATAAAATCCATGCAAGATCTGTCGGACCATATTCATTAATTACTCAGCAACCTCTTGGAGGAAAATCTAGACAAGGAGGACAGAGATTCGGAGAGATGGAAGTATGGGCACTTGAGGCATACTCTGCAGTATATACACTTCAAGAAATGCTTACGGTGAAATCAGATGATGTACAGGGAAGAAATAAACTTTATGAAGCGATTATCAAAGGACAAAAACCAAAAATTGGAGGACTTCCAGAGTCGTTCAATTTGGTGACCTATCTCTTCAGGGGACTTGGTCAAAATATCCAACCTCTCACAGCAGATGATATGGAAAGATTACATGAAGAAAGATATGAAAAGATCAAAGGTCTTGGACTTTCTGGACTTATGAGCACAGCACTTAATGCTAATGAAACACAATCTGAAATAGACTCAGGAGAAGAGAGAGATGAGATTATTGATAAGGTAATCGAGGAGCTTGAAGATTTTGGTCAATTAGAGTAAGAGAAAAATCAGATTTCTAGATACAGTTATTGTCTTTTATAATCTATGTTCAACATTTCATGTATAAAACAAAATTTGATGGATTAATGGTAACGCTCGCTTCCGTAGATGAAATCGCGCAGTGGTCTCATGGAGCAGTGGATAATCCAGATACCGTAAACTATAGAACAGGGAAGCCAAAACAAAACGGACTGTTCTGTGAATCTATCTTCGGTCCCGTAAAAAACTACGAATGTAGTTGTGGAAAATATAAAGGAGTGAGATATAAAGGAATTGTCTGTGAAAGATGTGGAGTAGAAGTTACTTCTTCTCGTACGAGAAGAACGAGAATGGGACATGTAGACCTTGCGGCTCCTGTCGTACATGCTTGGTATAAAAATTCTCCTTCTGGAGGTATTCACCAGCTCCTTGGACTCTCTGCAAATGAGATTGACAAGATTCTCGGATTTGTAAAATATATCGTAGTAAAGGAGGTGCCTGATGAAGCTAAAAAGACCCTGAAAGATACTCTCCAAAAAGATCTTACAGCAAAACTTAAAGAGCTCGAAGAATTAGTTGCAGAAGAGAAATCCCAGGAAAAAGATAAAAAGAAACTTGCAGAACTTGATAAACTCTACGAAACCAATAAAGACTCTCTTGAAAAGGAAATGCTCAGACTTAATTCTGTGATAGCATCTCTTGGACTAGGAGTAACCGTAGCAGAGGCAGATTACAGAAATTTCTTCAATAAATTTACCGATAGTGTTTCTATGGCTTCTGGGCCAGAGGGGGTACTTAAACTCCTCCAAGACACAGATGTAGAGAGAGAAATAAAAAGAAGAGTGAAGGAATTCCCTGCCATTAGATCAGAAGAACAGAAGAAAAAGGCTATGAATCTGATTAAATTATTAATTAATCTCTATGTTTCTGGAGTAAAACCGGAAAACATGATTCTGAGAAAATTGCCTGTAATCCCTCCTGATCTAAGACCAGTTGTTCAGCTTGATGGGGGAAGATTTGCTTCATCAGACGTGAACCTCTTCTACAGAAGGGTATTGATGAGAAATATCAGACTCAAAAAAATGATCCAAGTAGGGATGCCCGACGTACTAAAAAAGAATGAAATCAGACTTCTCCAGGAATCAGTAAATAATCTTCTCGTAGGAGAAAAAAATTCAGCTGGAAAGGCAGGAGCAGGAGTGAAAGTATTCAAGTCTCTCTCCGATATGCTATCAGGAAAAGAAGGAATTTTTAGAAAGAATCTTCTTGGAAAGAGAGTAGATTACTCAGGTAGATCAGTAATTACGGTAGGTCCTAGTCTCAAACTTGATGAATGTGGACTCCCTATCTACATCGCGGTAAAGATGTTCACCCCATTTATTATTGGGAAATTGATTGAAAAGAAAATCGTCTATACTCCAAAACAGGCTGAAAAGCTGATTAAGGACGAAGATCCTATTGCACTTAAATTCCTCGAAGAAGTAATTAAAGATAAATATGTGCTTCTTAACCGTGCACCGACACTACATAGACTCTCTATTGAGGCTTTCAAGATTAAACTCTATCCAGGAAAGACAATTAGACTTCATCCACTCGTATGTGGATCGTTCAACGCCGATTTTGATGGAGACCAGATGGCGGTGCATCTTCCTATCTCGGATGAAGCACAAAAAGAAGCAAAAGAGCTTGTAGCATCAGACAAAAATGTTCTCAAACCTGCTTCGGGAGAACCAACTTTTTCTCTTTCTCAGGATATGGTATTGGGAGTATATTATCTCACAGATTTCTTCAATCCAAAATATCCAGAAATCAATACGGAAGAAGAATGGAAGAATCATGCACCAATGGTTGCAAGATTCCAAAATATTGAAGATGCTTACCATGCTTACACAAATAAACAGGTGGAAATCAAAGATAAGATCGTATTGGTACATGATGGAGAAGTGCTAGAAACAACAATTGGTAGAGTAATTTTCAATAGAGTAATGCCAGAATCGATGGAGTTTCAAAATACTACCATGGCAAACAAAAGCATCAAAAGGCTCTTCTCAAGGGTATTTGACGAATATGACATGTCCACTACAGTAAGACTTGCGGATGATCTCAAAGATCTTTGATTCCATTATTCAACTTTAGCAGCAATCTCAGTAAATATCTTAGATATGGAAATTCCAAAGGAAAAAGAAGATATCCTTAAATCAGGAGACAAAAAGACAGATGAAATATTAAAACTCTACTACAAGGGATTCTTCTCAGATGATGAGAAACACAGATTAGTGGTAGATGTATGGAAAAATGTAAAAATAGATGTAGAGAAACACCTCAAACCCATTATTGGACCAGGAAATGATCTCTATACGATGATCGATTCTGGTGCGAGAGGTTCCCAGAACAACTTAACGCAGATCTGTGGAATGAAAGGACTCGTGGTAAATCCTCAAGGAGAAATTATTGAGCTTCCCATTAAAAGATCTTTCGCAGAAGGACTTAAACCAATTGAATATTTTATTTCTGCCCATTCAGGAAGAAAGGGAAAGGCTGATACCGCACTTAGAACTGCAGAATCCGGATACCTTACCAGAAAGCTTTGTGATTCTTCACAAGAAGTAATAGTGAGAGAAGAAGATTGTGGTTCAAAAGAATATATTATCTATTCAAAAGAGGAGGCAGAGATTAAAGGAGAAAAATTTGCTTCATTGATCTATGGTAGAGTAGTAGCAGAGGAGGTAGCTGATAGCCAAGGAAATATACTGGTTCCACAAGGAGAGATGATTGATAAATCCCATGTTGCGCTTATTGAATCTTCTTCTGTAAATAGAATCAAAGTAAGAAGCCCTCTTACCTGTCATTGTTCAAGTGGGGTATGTCAGAAATGTTATGGAATGGATCTCTCTACGAGAAAATTAGTAGAAGTAGGAATCCCGGTGGGGATTATCGCTGCTCAATCTATTGGAGAGCCATCTACTCAGCTTACCCTTAATACCTTCCATGAGGGAGGAGTTGCAGGACAAGGTGATATGGCTACAGGTATTGATAGAATTAAACAGCTCTTTGAAGTAAGAGCTCCAAAGAATCCTGCAATTGTTGCACCATTTGATGGAATTATAGAATTTGAGGAAACTCCAGAAGGAGGAAAATTCTGATTGATCAGGATTATCTCAGACATCCAAAAGAAAATCTATATCATTAAAGATGGATATACTGCAACCGTAAAGGTAGGACAACAGGTAGTAAAAGGAGGAAACTTTGCATCTAAAGGAGCAAGTAAACTCAAAGTAAATGAAGAAGGAAAAGTGCTTGAAGTAGATGGGGATGCAGTGATTCTTGGAGTACAAGAAGTATATTCTAGGCCACTGTATGGTCTCTTGCCAAAAAGAAATAAATCTGGTGAAAGCGTAGTAAAAGGAGAGATTCTTACAACAGGAGCACTCAATATTATGGATTATAAAGCAATTGTCGGAGATCTCGCTGCTCAGAGATATGTGATTAGTGAAGCTAAAAAAGTATACTCTGACCAAGGGCAGGATTTGAATGATAAACATATGGAGATTGTAGTGAAACAGCTCTTCTCAAAGGTATTTATCGAAGATTCTGGAGATTCAAGCTTTATCCCAGGAACGTATGCTAAATATGAAGACTTCATTACCAAAAATGAAGAACTTCAAGCACAAGGAAAACAGGTTGCGAAAGGGACAAGAATTGCACTCGGACTTACTACGATTGCAAAGGAGACAGATTCATGGCTTTCAGCAGCTTCTTTCCAGGAAACTATCAGAGTAATGGTAGGAGCTTCGCTCAGAGGTGCGGTAGATAATCTTTCTGATTTGAAATCAAACGTAATCATCGGTAGATTGCTCCCTATTGGAGAAAACTATAGAAATATTCACGGATACTAAGAGATATACTTAGAGAGTGGGAAAGTAAGTTTGTCATCGCGAGCTTGCGAGGCAATCCCCCAAAACAACTCTAATTATCCTTTATTCTAAACAAAAGGTCTGACTTCCTTATGGGGTCAGAGTTTTTTTATTTTCTTTTCCCTTGAAAACACACATTGAATCTCTATACTCCATCTCAGTACTTTCTCCAGATCTTTGGAGCTGGGAAAACCCATTAGTATGCTTGTCGGAGCTGTCACTCTTCCAAGGTATCCATACTGATTCCTTACTTTTTATCTTTGCGTTTACATCATATGGCACACAAAAAGGCCGCGGGTTCGGCGAAAAATCTAAGAGACTCACAACCACAATATCGTGGGGTCAAAATCTTTGGAGGGCAAAATGCTGTTCCAGGAAATATTATCATCAGACAACAAGGATCTAAATACGAATGTGGAAAGAATACTTACTTAGCAGCAGATTTCACAATTCATGCATCTGCAGAAGGAGTGGTACACTTCAGAAAGAAGAACTTCAAAAGATTCGATGGAAGAACCTATCTCAAAACTGTGGTAGAAGTGCTTCCTGCATCTGAAGTAGTTGAGAAAAAGCCAGTTGCTAAAAAAGAGCTTATCAAGAAAGAAGCTGTTAAAAAAGAAGTTGCTCCAAAAGCAGAAAAAACAGAAAAGAAAGCTGCTCCAAAAAAGCCAGCTACTAAAAAAGAAACTATTAAAAAAGAAGTTGCTCCAAAGGCAGAAAAGAAAGCTCCTGCTAAGAAGCCAGTTGCTAAAAAAGAAGCGAAAGCAGAATAATCCTTCCTCCGTTATTCTGAGCCATAGGTAAAGAATCCAGTATGGATATTTCGCTTCGCTCAATATGACGAGAATACTTTCATTTTATCTCATGTGTATATCATAATGAATATCTCACCAAGAAATAAGATCTCCAAGACAAGGACTCATAGAAGACACTCCACTTGGAAGACGATCAATCTTAAAAAACTTACCAATAAATATCAAACTACGGTTTGTAGGAACTGTGGAGCAAATAAACTCGCTCACAGAGTATGTCCTGTATGTGGATACCACAATGGGAAACAGGTACTTACTATCAAGACAAAATCTAAAGAAACTGTGGTTGACGCATAGTTTTTCAAAAAATACTAAAAATCAGCTTCATAGTGGTATAGAAAAAACTATACTTCCTATGAAGCTCTTTTTTTATGCCCTATTCTCCTCTCATGCAAATCCACAAAAGAATCAATGCTCGTAAGATAGTATTGTCTTATCTTTATCAAAGGCTCTTTTTGCTTTCTTTAGAACAAAAGATTCAAGCAGATCCTGAATTAGAGATTCCCAGTATAGAAGGAGATCACCCCTTCTTTGATGAAAAATTTCTTGAAGAAATTCAGAGAATTAAGATTGCAGGAGCGAATGAGAATCAAGCAGTGAAAATAAATCTTCATGATATGGAGGAACAATCACTTGAATATCTTCTGCCTTATTACCTTAAGAATTTCTTTGATAGATGGACGGAGGAAGATATCGATCTAGACTACATACTACAAATCTGATCAAATATCTCTCTCTACCTTCCAAAAGTTTCTGAGGTGGTAGATACCTATACTACTACTTTCAAATACATCGAAATGGATGCAGTCGATCAGGCAATCTTCCTCTTAGGATATATAGAGCGAAAAATAATCGATACTCCCAAAGAGATACTGATGAATGAGATGATCGAGCTTGGAAAGAGATATTCGGGAGAGGGGTCTCCCAAACTCATCAATGGAATCTTCCACAAAATTCTCAATGCTTAACATCCTATCAGAAAGCTCCCACAAGGGAGTTTTTTTTAGTAATTTGCTTTTTTATAAAAAATGCTATATAATAATGAGTAAAGAAAAAGACAAAAATAGAATCTTTATCCTTGATTTGCTAGGATCATTTCCTATACTCACCCCTCGGGTGATTCAAGAAAAACCCTCAACATAGCCAGTACACCTCTAGCGTATACCTTATGTGTCTAGGGGACTGAAATACTTCTTTTATTCGATATATTTAGACATACATGACAATAAATGTAAGAAAATTCGTCTATGACAATATTACTCCTTACCAAGGAGATGCTTCATTTTTACAAGGTCCTACAGAGAAAACTATGAAACTCTGGGATATCTGTAAGACTCTCCTTCAACAAGAAAGAGAAAAAAATGGACTATTAGATGTAGATGCAGAAACTATTTCCACCATCACTGCTCATAGTCCTGGATATATTCAAAAAGACCTTGAAACAATTGTGGGACTTCAGACAGATGCTCCCCTCAAAAGATCTATCAAACCCTTTGGAGGAGTGAGAGTAGTTGAAGGAGCTCTTCAAGAAAAAGGATACACATTACCAGATAGAGTGCATGACATTTTTCACTATGCTAAAAATCACAATGATGCAGTATTTTCTGCCTATGATGCTGAATGTAGGCTCTACAGATCTACGCATATTGTAACAGGACTTCCAGATAACTATGCGAGAGGAAGAATTATCGGAGATTATAGAAGATTGGCCCTTTATGGAGCAGACACACTCATAGCAGAAAAAAAAGCTGACCTTGATCAGATTGGCGGGGAGATGGATGATGCCAAAGTAAGACTGAGAGAAGAGGTTTCTTCTCAGATTTCTGCACTCAATGATATCAAAGTCATGGCAAATAAGTATGGATTTGATGTTTCTAAACCAGCAGATACTGCACAAGAAGCTATTCAATGGACATACTTTGCCTACCTTTCCGGAATTAAAGAACAAGACGGTGCAGCGATGTCACTTGGAAATGTTTCTTCTTTCCTTGATATTTATATCGAGAAGGATCTCCAAGCAGGAAAAATTACAGAATCCGAAGCTCAAGAAATGGTTGATCACTTTGTGATGAAACTTAGACTTGTTCGTCATCTCAGAGCAGGAGCTTATGATGAAATCTTCGGAGGAGATCCAACTTGGGTAACAGAATCTATCGGGGGAATTTTCTTAGATGGAAAGTCTAAAGTAACAAAAACGTCATTCAGATTTCTACAGACACTCTATAATCTGGGAGCATCTCCAGAGCCAAATTTAACCGTACTTCGATCAGAGAAGCTTCCGCAGGGTTTCAAAGACTTCTGTGCCCAGGTTTCTATTGATACTTCTTCTATTCAGTATGAAAATGATGATTTAATGAGAGAAGTAAGAGGAGGCGATGACTATGGAATTGCATGTTGTGTATCCTACCAAGAAATTGGGAAAAGAATCCAGCACTTTGGTGCGAGAGCAAATGCCCCCAAAACCTTACTCCTTGCAATTAATGAAGGAAAAGAAGAAGATCATGGAAAGCAAGTGATGACTAATATTCCAAAGCTTTCTGACGGAGTGCTCAAGTATGATGAGGTACTAGCAAACTTTAAGATAGCTATGGCAGAAACAGCGAGGGTATACGCGAAGGCAATGTATATTATCCACTATATGCACGATAAATATTACTATGAAAGAGCTCAGATGGCATTTGTAGACACGATCCATGGTATTGATATCGCATATGGAATGGCAGGAATCGCAATTATTGCAGATTCTTTATCCGCGATTAAATATGCAAAAGTAACTCCCGTGAGAGATGAAAACGGAATTACAAAAGACTTCCAAATTGAAGGGGAATTTCCTAAATATGGTAATGATGACGACAGAGTAGACGTAATTGCAGAAGAAATATTAAAATTCTTCTCTAATGAACTCAAAAAACATACTACGTATAAGAATGCAACCCCAACTCTTTCTATTCTTACCATTACTTCAAATGTGATGTATGGGAAGGCGACAGGGGCAACTCCAGATGGAAGAAAGGCCGGTGCACCATTCGCTCCAGGAGGAAATC
The DNA here is from genome assembly GCA_028685875.1 of Candidatus Absconditabacteria bacterium. Classification (GTDB taxonomy): domain Bacteria; phylum Patescibacteriota; class Gracilibacteria; order Absconditabacterales; family Absconditicoccaceae; genus UBA3291. The sequence goes on along the minus strand of JAQUDD010000012.1, from coordinate 3,919 downwards.
CTATGCACGGGAGAGACTCTAGCGGAGCAATCGCTTCTCTCAATTCTGTAGCAAAACTTAACTATGAATATGCACAAGATGGAATTTCAAATACCTTCTCAATTGTCCCTAATTCTCTTGGAACAAATAGAGAAGAACAGGTAGAAAATCTTGTAGGAATGATGGATGGATACTTCACTAAAAATGCATTCCATCTCAATGTAAACGTCCTCAATAGAGAGACACTAATGGATGCATATGAACATCCAGAAAACTATCCTCAGCTTACGATTAGAGTGTCAGGATACGCTGTAAACTTCGTTCGCCTTTCAAAGGCTCACCAAAAAGAAGTGATTGAGAGAACATTCCATACCAAGATGTAGATTGACAGGTGTTCTGATAGGTACATAGCAGCAAAAGTCTGACTTTATTTCGAGGTCAGATTTTTTGCTTGTTTTTACAAGCAATTTCTCTAATAAAAAATTTGACAAAGCAGACGAATTGACTATACTTTCTTTCAGTATTATCGTTTTCTTTATATTCGATACCCATAGTATGCAACAAAAACAAAACTGCTGTAGAAAAAGCAGCATCTCTTCCAAGAAGATCATCAACAAGAACGCCAGATCTTCATTTTTTATGACTCTTGGGATCCTTGGAATGAGTCTTCTATTTGGAGGAACGGGAATCTTTCTTCTTTCCGAATCTTCTCGTGAAGTAATGGCTCAGGGTGGATCAAATACCACTTCTGTCATTCAGGGAATAGATAATGTAGTACAAAAAGTGCAATCCTTACATTTCGTAAATTCAGGAGTGCAAATCGATCTTAGAGCAGATCTCAGCCATACGGGAGGAAAGTTAGAGGTGTCAAATGCAGTAGTAGCAGGGGGTAATGCATCACTTGAGACGACAAACTTTATTGGTGGAGTATCAAATGCTATTACTCAAGGGGTATCATCACTAGTTGGAGGACAACAAAACACTATTAATGCCAAAGCGGCAACTCTTTTGGGAGGAGGAGAAAATCAAAACCTTTCCAATTATGGATTTATTGGCTGAGGAAAGAAAAATACTCTTTCCACGAGTTCTCAAAAAGGAGTGGTCTTGTGATGAGAAAAGAATGAATCAACAAGCAGTGTAATACTAGGGCAGAAAGAAAATATCATTAATGGGAAGGCGATGATAGTTGCAGGAAAAAATATTCGTTCCACTGCAAGTGTAGAGAATAGCTTCGTTTGGTCTGATGCGGACTCTCTGTTCAATCCTCAGTCCTCTAGTACATTTTACATTAATTCAGCTAGAGGAGTAGGAGTAAATACGGCGTCTCCTCAGGCAAGTTTAGATTCTAAGGGATCTGTGAAGTTTGGAGAAATACCAAATAACTGTACCCCGGCAAATGTCGGAGTAATAGGATATAAAAACGGATACCTTTGTTCGTGTACTAACGGAAGATATTGGAATACTCTTAACGCAGATCCTACTGGTGTGGGAGTAGAAGTTTGTAATAGAGATAATGAATTATGTAAATATACTTCAGTTACCAATAGTCGGAGTGAGGGATGTAATACAACAGTAGTCAATAGAACGGTAACCTTCAATGGGAATGGAGGATCAGGACATAGTCCAACTACGAAAACGGTACAAAATGGTCAAGCTGTAGGAACACTACCGACAAGTCCTACTCGTGCAGGCTATACCTTCAATGGCTGGTATACAGCAGCGAGTGGAGGGACACAGGTTACTACATCTACAGTAGTAACCAGCAATGTAACGTACTATGCACAGTGGACCACAACAGTAGTCAATAGAACGGTAACTTTCGATGGAAACGGAGGATCAGGACATAGTCCAACTACGAAAACAGTACAAAATGGTCAAGCTGTAGGAACATTACCGACAAGTCCTACTCGTGCAGGCTATACCTTCAATGGATGGTATACGGCAGCTAGTGGAGGAACACAAATTACTACGTCTACAGTAGTAACTAGCAATGTAACGTATTATGCACAGTGGACAACGACAGTAGTCAATAGAACGGTAACTTTCGATGGAAACGGAGGATCCGGACATAGTCCAACTACGAAAACAGTACAAAATGGTCAAGCTGTAGGAACTTTACCAACAAGTCCTACTCGCGCAGGCTATATCTTCAATGGATGGTATACAGCAGCCAGTGGAGGGACACAAATCACTACATCTACAGTGGTAACCAGCAATGTAACGTATTATGCACAATGGACCACAACAGTAGTCAATAGAACGGTAACTTTCAATGGGAATGGCGGATCAGGACATAGCCCAACCACAAAGACAGTACAAAACGGTCAAGCTGTAGGAACACTACCAACAAGTCCTACTCGTGCAGGCTATACCTTCAATGGACGGTATACAGCAGCAAGTGGGGGAACACAGGTTACTACATCTACAGTAGTAACCAGCAATGTAACGTATTATGCACAATGGACCACAACAGTAGTCAATAGAACGTTAACTTTCGATGGAAACGGAGGATCAGGACATAGTCCAACTACGAAAACGGTACAAAATGGTCAAGCTGTAGGAACACTTCCATCAGCTCCTACTCGTGCAGGATATACCTTCAATGGACGATATACAGCAGTTAGTGGAGGAACACAGGTTACTGCATCTACAGTGGTAAGTGCCAATGTAACGTACTATGCACAGTGGACGATACTTAATAGAACGGTGACTTTCAATGGGAATGGAGGATCGGGACATAGTCCAACTACGAAAACAGTACAAGACGGTCAAGCTGTAGGAACACTCCCAACAAGTCCTACTCGTGCAGGCTATACTTTTAATGGATGGTATACAGCAGCCAGTGGAGGAACACAAATTACTACATCTACAGTAGTAAATGCTAATGTAACGTATTATGCACAGTGGATAGTGAATTGAGTTTGTGGTTCAGCAAACGGGACAGCAGTAAGTGCGGCTCCAACAAGCAACTTATGTTCAGCAGGAACAGCATCGGCGGTAGCAGGAAGCTGACCATGGACATGGACTTGCAATGGAAGTAACGGAGGGACTAATGATAACTGTAGTGCTAATAAGATTGCACCCATTACTATAAAAGGTATGGCTTCAGGTAATGGACGTAATTCTGTATTTATTCTTACTTCATCACCGTATCCTTCATGAAGTAATACGGTTAATGGGACCTATTCATTAAAATTAAAAATGAGCGATGGGACTAGCATAAATCTAGCTGGTTCTATGGCGAACGGTGCTGGAAGTTATTGGTCTTCTGCTGCTGCTTATACTAATACTACATATGATATTAGGTATAAAAGAATATCAGGAGTAGAAGTTTCTATTGCTTTACCTAATATCACAAATATGAATATGTATTCAATAGGTAGTAGTCCTAGTATCCATATAAATGGTACAACTTATCCGTTAACAGCTTCTATATCTAGTTCTACCAAAACTATAAGTGCTTATAATAACAATATTAATACTGACATATATGATGATTTTGTTTTGAATGGGTGAATTTTTCTGAACTATTAGAATTTTCATTTGTTGGTATTGAAAGAAATGTGCATCATAGGGGATGTCTATTGATAGATAGCTTTCCACACCAAGAAAGTAAATAATGATACAAATAATAATATCTCTCCAATAATAAAAGGTAAGATGAAAATAAAAAGAGCCAAATTGGCTCTTTTTGTTACATATGTGTATCCCCACCCGAGTCGAGTCAGGCATCTAGTGGAGCAATATTCTGGGGTTCTAAACGTGAGACTGATTAAACCCCAGCTCTGAGGTCTTTTTCTGCACAAAATTTGCAAAGTTTTTAGTTTTGGCTATACTTAGACTATGGAGTAATCCACCCTTTAATTTGAGATATTTCATTGATGTTAAAGGAAAAAATATAATAAATATGGTTTTTTGACCAATTTGTCTTTTGTGAAAA
>JAQUDD010000006.1 GCA_028685875.1 Candidatus Absconditabacteria bacterium | reverse complement strand
TTTGTCAGATCCACTTCGACCTGAGGAAAGAAGAGTTCCAGGGGCACTAAGTGTTAAGGTTACTAGTACATCCTGATTAGTAAGAGTACTCGGAGAGTAGGATAGAACTCCTGTAATAAGAGCACATGCTTCCTCTCCTCCATCACTAATCGTTCGTCCTTTACTCTGAAGAAGTGCTCTTCCTGCGATTCCGTCTGCAGCATTCACTTCACAGCCTCCATACTTCGAGCTCCCTCCTTGGAACGTCACTCAGCTTTTTACCTCCTGCTGACTTCGACTATCAAGAAGAGCATTATAGTTATAGGTGGAAAGGTTTATACCATACAACATATTTGTGGCAGCAGTCACTTGACTCATATTCCACCCACTTAACGGCTGATTGAAATTACTTGCTTGATAGAACATATAATACATACTTACTACCTTACTGGTATCCCGATTCCCTATAGGTTGATTGAAACTACTTGCTCATCGAAACATATTCCACATAGCTGTTACCTTGCTCGTATCCCAATCCCCTATCGGTTGATCGAAACTACTTGCCCCATAAAACATATCGTTCATACCTGCTACACTACTCGTATCCCAATTCCCGATAGGCTGATTGAAAGTACTTGCTCATTGAAACATAGCAGCCATATCCGTAACTTTGCTTGTATCCCATCCGCTCAACGATCCATTGAAATTCGTCGCATCACGGAACATATTCTGCATATTCGTCACACTACTCGTATCCCATCAACTCAAGGATTGATTGAAACTACTTGCTCAACGAAACATAAATACCATGGATATCACCTTGCTCGTATCCCAATCCCCAATCGGTTGATCGAAACTACTTGCTCATCGAAACATATTCCACATAGCTGTTACCTTGCTCGTATCCCAATCCCCTATCGGTTGATCGAAACTACTTGCCCCATAAAACATATCGTTCATACCTGCTACACTACTCGTATCCCAATTCCCAATCGGTTGATCAAAGTTCGTTGCCCCATAAAACATACTTGCCATATTCGTTACCTTACTGGTATTCCATCCACTCAACGACTGATTGAAATTCGTCGCATCACGGAACATATGTATCATAAGTAGCACCTTACTCGTGTCCCAATCTCCTATAGGCTGGTTGAAGTTGCTTGCTCATTGAAACATATTCTGCATATTCGTTACCTTACTCGTATCCCAGTGATTAAAGTTTCCCGTCAAATTCGTCGCTCAACGGAACATTGAAGTAAAATCGACACTAGATACGGTATTGAACCTCGGTGCGTCGGTCGCTAACACCGCAAGATTACTCGCTCCATAAAAGGCAGCGGACATGCTCGTCCACTCAACACTTCCCCGCTGCTCTACCGTCAGAATTTTATCTCTCATGGTTCCATTATTGATGTAGATTCTCGGAAATTGACCCGTAATCTGTACCGTATAGACTCCTAGTTCAAGATAGGTATGAGAAGGATTCGGTGCTGTTCCATTATAAGTTCCCGTAGTTCCATCTCATCGATCAATTATAAAATTATATCCTACTCACCACGTCGGAATCGTGATGCTTTCATTTGCAGTAGTTGTTTGCCAAGTCGTGATAAAGGGTCTAACACATGCTTCCTCTCCTCCATCGGTAGTAATCGTCCATCCCTTACTCTGAAGAAGTGCTCTTCCCGCTATTCCCACTGTTGCATTGATTTCACACCCTCCATACTTCGAAGTTCCCCCGTGAAAACTTACTCAGCTTTGTACTTCCTGCTGGCCTCGACTATCCAGAAGGGCATTATAGTTATAAGTGGATAGGTTTACACCATACAACATATTTGTGGCAGCAGTCACTTGACTCATATTCCACCCACTTAACGGCTGATTAAAAGTACTTGCTTGATGGAACATAAAAGACATATTGGTTACCTTACTCGTATCCCAATCTCCTATAGGCTGATTGAAAGTACTTGCTCTCACGAACATATTAGACATATTGGTCACCTCACTGGTATCCCAATTCCCTATTTCTCCATTAAAACTACTTGCTTGATGAAACAGATACTGCATATTGGTTACCTGGCTCGTATTCCATCCGCTCAAGGGTTGATTGAAGTTCGTCGCATTATTAAACAGATACTGCATATTGGTTACCTTACTCGTATCCCAGTTTCCAATCGGCTGATTGAAGTTTGCTGCTCCATTAAACATACTCTGCATATCCATCACTTGACTCGTATCCCAATCTCCTATAGGCCAGTCGAAATTCAAAGCATTAATAAATAGATGTGCCATATTCGTCACCTTACTCGTATCCCATCAACTTAGCGACCCATTAAAATTCGTTGCTCAATTAAACATGCTCTGCATAGTTGTCACCTTGCTTGTATTCCATCCGCTCAACGATTGATTAAAACTGCTTGATTGATTGAACATAAAAGACATATTCGTCACACTACTCGTATTCCATCATCCTATGGATTGATCGAAAGTACTGGCTTGCTGAAACATAGCAGACATATTCGTTACACTACTCGTATCCCGTCATCCTATAGGTTGATTAAAAGTACTGGCTTGCTGAAACATAGCTATCATACTCGTCACGCTACTCGTGTTCCATCATCCTATGGGTTGGTTGAAATTCGTCGCTCCATTGAACAGAGAATTCATAGTAGTAACCTTACTGGTATCCCAGTGATTAAAGTTTCCTGTCAAATTAATCGCTCAGCGAAACATCTGGTTAAAGTTAAGACTAGATACGGTATTGAACCTCGGTGCGTCGGTCGCTAACACCGCAAGATTACTCGCTCCATAAAAAGCATTTTCCATACTGGTCCACTCAACACTTCCCCGCTGCTCTACCGTCAGAATTTTATCTCTCATGGTTCCATTATTGATGTAGATTCTTGGAAATTGACCCGTAATCTGTACCGTATAGACTCCTGGTTCAAGATACATATGGGAAGAATTTGGTGCCGTTCCGTTATAAGTTCCTGTCGTCCCATCTCATCGATCAATGGTAAAAGCATATCATGGTCCAGCCGTCGGAATCGTGATGCTTTCATTTACTGTCATCGTTTGCCAGGTCGTGATAAAGGGTCTGACACATCCTTCCTCTCCTCCATCAGTAACCGTCCATCCTTTACTCTGAAGTAAAGATCTTCCTGCGATTCCTTGCTGAGCATTGATTTCACAGCCTCCATACTTCGAAGCTCCTCCGTTAAAGCTCACTCAACTTTGTACTTCCTGCTGACTTCGACTATTAAGGAGGGCGTTATAGTTGGAAGTGGAGAGCTTTGCCTCATAAAACATACCGTTCATGTTCGTTATTCCTGTAACACTCCGTGCGGAAATGTCTTGATCAAAAGCAATCCCCAATCGAAACATACCGCCCATATGTACCACTTTAGTGGTATCCCGATTCCCTATAGGTTGATTGAAACTACTTGCTCTCTCAAACATATACTGCATACTCGTCACCTTACTCGTGTTCCAACCACTCAACGACTGATTGAAACTACTTGCTCCCTGAAACATACGTCCCATTTCCGTTACACTACTTGTATCTCGATTACCCACTGGCTGATCGAAAGCACTCGCATAATAAAACATACCATACATAGTCGTTACACTACTGGTATCCCAGTCTCCTATAGGCTGATTAAAAGTACTTGCATTTCGAAACATGTATTGCATATCCGTCACTTGACTCGTATCCCAATTCCCTATCGACTGATTAAAGTTCGTTGCCTGTTGAAACATACGATGCATATTCGTCACCTTGCTTATATCCCAATGATTAAAGTTCCCCGTCAAATTAATCACATCACGAAACATCTGGTTAAAGCTAAGGCTAGATACCGTATTGAACTGCGGTGCATCCGTCGCTAACACCGCAAGATTACTCGCTCCATAAAATGCGCCATCCATACTCGTCCATTCAATATCTCCCCACTGCTCTACCGTCAAAATCTTATTTTTCATGGTCCCATTATTGATGTAGATTCTTGGAAATTGACCCCTAATCTGCACCGTATACACTCCCGGTTCGACATACGTATGACTTGGATTCCCCGCGGTTTTTGTCTCTACCACACTTCCATCTCATCGATCAATTGTAAAATTATATCCTGCTCACCACGTCGGAATCGTGATACTTTCATTTGCAGTAGTCGTCTGCCGAGTCGTTATGAAAAGATCTGATCCACTAAGAGAAGAAAGAGAGAGGTAGATATCATCCAGTTCTTCTAAAAGAAGTGTTTCTTCGTTCTCTGCTGTTGTTTCTTCGTTCTCTATCGTTGTTTCTTCTCCGCCTGTTTCCTCCTCACTTATTTCCTCCTCACTTATTTCTTCTTCACTTGTTTCTTCCTCAGTTGTTCCTTCCCCATCTATTTCTTCCTCACTTATTTCTTCTTCATTTATTTCTTCTTCATTTATTTCTTCCTCACTTGTCTCTTCTTCACTTATTTCTTCTTCATTTATTTCTTCCTCACTTGTCTCTTCCTCCCTTGTCTCCTCTCAATCTTCTATAATACTATTTCAATCTTCTGTGGTCTGCACTAAATCTCCTGTAATCATAAAAATAAACTCTTCCTCAGCAATAACAGGAAACAGAACGTGTTGAAAACACAAAAGAAACGTCATCAAAACAGCTATATACTTCTTCATATTCAGACAATAAGGACGTATAAAGTCACCTATAAGTATATTCCAAAACACAAAAAAAAGCGAAACGAGAAGCAATTTATCGCTTATTTTTAGTTGCTTTTTGGCGGATTTAATACCTAATATAAAAGAAAGACGCTATAGGAGTGTTTTTTTGACAATAGCCCCCTTTGACAAAGAGAGGAAAAAGAAGTCTTAAGATGAGGAGATGTCTGAAGAAAAAAAGAGCTTGGAATTTCAATTGCCTTTCTAGCGAACTTTCCTATAACAAAGTCAAATTTATCTCACGAGATTTGGCTCAATGGCTCTTCCTCAACAAACCCAGCAACTCCAACAAATCAGCACACTCACACCCAATGAAATAAAAAATATAGCTGAAGTATATCAACAACTCATTGACTGCATCACAGAGCATAATCATCTTTACTATATCAAAGCACAACCCATCATTTCAGACAATGAATATGATGAACTTTTTGCGTTTCTCCAAAAAATAGAAGATGAATATCCTTACCTCATTTCTAGCAATTCTCCCAGTCAATCCCTTATTGGACAAATTGCAGAAAGATTTGAAAAAGCTGACCACACCACACCGCTTCTCTCTCTTGAAAATAGTTATAATACAAAGGATCTTCTCACCTTTGATGAAAGAGTGCAGAAAATTCTGAATAAAGAAGGTATTTACGACTACAAATACCGTATAGAACCAAAATATGATGGAATTTCTGTTGAACTCATCTACCAAAAGGGAGAGCTCACCCAAGCCATCACTCGCGGAGATGGATACACAGGAGAAGATATTACCACCAATGTACAAACCATCAGAAACATCCCAAAATCATTGAAAGAAACAGCTGAGACTCTCCCTTGACGGAGGGAGATGTCCGAAGGACAGAAAGGGGGTATCCCCGATTTTCTCAGCGTAAGAGGAGAAATTATGATGGCAAAAAGTACCCGAAAAGAACTAAATAGACAAAGAGAAATGCAAGGGAAAGAAGCATTTGCTAATACGAGAAATGCAGCAGCAGGAAGTATCAAACTCCTCGACAGTGGAGAAGTTGCAAAAAGAGGACTTTTCTGCTTCGTCTATGAAATTCTCCAAATCAATGATGATGGGGAAAAAATTCCCCTTGCTAGAGAAGAGGACACAAAATGAGGAGAGGGATTACTCACATCTCTCTGATTTCAGCAAATCCAACTCAAAAAAGCTCCCACCTCTATACAAGGAATACAAGAAATCTGCCTTGACCAAAAGACTAAAGAACAATTATCTGAACTTGATTTTGATTTTGATGGATTAGTGATTAAAGTAATAGATGAAACACCCAGAACAGAATCAAGCAATCTTTTCGAAGAAAACCCTGAATCAAAGAAAAACTCACTTCGTAAAATTCTAGGGACAACAAATCACCATCCTCGCCGAGCCATTGCCTATAAATTTCCTGCTGAACAAAGTAGTACACAAATTCTGTCTGTAGATTTTCAAGTGGGAAGAAGTGGAATCATCACTCCTGTTGCCAATCTCAAACCCATAAAACTCAGCTGAGCAGAGATTTCCAGAGTCAGTCTTCATAATTTTGATTTTATCAATAGTAAAGAGATCAAAAACCACGATCGAGTACGAATTCAAAGAAGTGGAGAGGTAATCCCGTATATTACAGGAGTAATCAAAGAGAGAAGAAGTGGAAATGAAGAACTCATCATTCCTCCACTCTTTTGTCCGAGCTGTGGAGCGCCTATCACCAATATTGATATCCATTACTACTGCACCAATCCCAGCTGTCCTGCTCAATTAAAGGAGAAAATCCTCCATTTTGTCAGTAAAGAAGCAATGGATATCCAAGGGATCGGAGATGCTATGGTCGAAATTTTGGTAGAACAAAAAATCCTGAGGAACATCAGTGATATGTATACGCTCACCAACCCCTATATCCAGATTACCTTGAAAAAGTTTCCAGGATTTGGCGAAAAGAAGGTCAGTGAAGTGGCTAGCCAAATTGAAGCATCAAAAAAACAGCCACTCCGAAGAGTAATCAACGCGCTCTGAATTCCAAATATTGGAAAAAAAGCCTCTCAAGATATCGCAAATTTCCTAACAGAAAAAGGAGCTAAAAATTTGAAAGAAATCGAAACTATTCTGATCAATGCAGAAGAAATGCAACAATTGTACGGAATCGGTGAAAAAACAATACTCGCCCTCCAAAACTTTTTCAGCAATCCACAAACTAAAGCTTTAGTAGAAGAGCTCGAAAAACAGGGAGTACAATTTTCTACTCAACAACAAGAAAAAAATTCTCACAACAACAAAGAACATTTTTCCATTACAGGAAGTTTCCCTTTCTCAAGAGAGAAGATTAGAGAAGCACTTGAAAAAGAATGATATCTTTTCGATGAGAATCCCACAAAAAATACCACATTCATCCTCATCTGAGAAAAAGCGGGGAATAAAAGAAAAAAAGCTGAAGACTATGGAATTACCATTCATGAATGACGAAAGGAGATTGTGAACATTTTCCCAATACTCGCTGATCTCCCAAAAGAAGATCCTAAACCAGCCTCTCAAAACCTTCAAACGAGCTTATTCTAAGCTAGAGAACATGCCATTCTAGCTTGAGGAAAAAAAGAGATTAAGCTATTCAAACACCTAAAAATGCAAAAAATAAGTAAAGTCGATCCCCCATAGGATTTACCCTACCATCTTCATTTTTTATTGCAATCAAGATCAGAATACATATAAGTTTACCTGCAAGAAAAAATGGGAACATAGCTTAGTTGGTAGAGCAGATCCCTCTTAAGGATAAGGTCCTGGGTTCGAATCCCAGTGTTCCCAAAGGAAAGTCTGGCATTTTGCTAGGCATTTTTCTTTTATCGGAAATAACTAAGCAATCTCTTCCTTTAAATCAAATACCAATCCTCATTCTTCCAAATCCAGAATACCTTTTTCTAAGTTGATAAGCATTTCATCTGCCTGAGATGCATCTAATATTCACTGCTGAAAACCTTCTACAATCTGAGATTGAACAAGATTAATCGCTTCAGCTTTTTCTGCTTCTAAAAGAATCTTTGCTTGCAAATCATCAAGTTCCTGGACAAACCCATTCGTTACTAATTTTTCTATTACAAGATCAGCTTGTTCTTGAGTAATAATCCCACGTTCTACTTCCCAATCAAGCTCCTCTTTCACCACACCCAAAGAAGAATCAGAAGAAAAGTCCTGAGAAAATAAAGAACTAAAGAAATCTGAAAAGTCTTCACCAAAATTAGCAGCCTTATCGAGTTCTTCTTTCAGTCTAGATAAAAGTGCTAATTTTTCTTCATCCAATAAAGGGTTAGAAACCTTCCTAGGAGGACATTTAGCCCTTACAGGATGTTGTTCAGAATCGGAAAGGACAGTAGACTCTGCCGTCATAGAAGGGATATGTTGTTTACAAGAAGAATCTTTCTTCTTAGTAAGCGATGTTTGATCATGATGAAAAGAGAGAGGAAAATATGCTGATACGCTCGGACTAATACCATAAAAAAGCGTCATCATAATAGCAGAAAACACCAGAGAAAGCGCATATTTATACATCATGAGAGAGAAAGAAAAAATAAAATCTTAGCTTCAGTATGGAATATATTGAGCAACCTTAACATAAACTAAAGAAGATGGAATTGTTTTTAGAGAGAAGATGAGTACAAAAGAATCAGATTTTACTGTGGAAAATAGCAATGCTTATCGATGCACATACTCATCTCAATCAGGAACAACTTTTCCCTGAACGAGAAACACATATGAAACATTTTGAAGAAAGTTGAGGAAAATATCTCATAAATGCCGGAGCAAACACCTGATATAATCAAAGAGGCATCTTGATCGCCCAAGAATCTCTACACAAATTTCCTGAGCTCAGAATAAAAGCAACTATTGGCTATCATCCTTGTGATGTTAAAGCAGAACAACAAAGTAATTACCCCCAAATGATTACAGACCTAGAACACCAATATATCGCGAACAAAGAGCATATCGCAGGAATCGGTGAATGTGGGGTTGACCTTCACTATCCAGATAATGCATCCGCTAAAGACCAACAACACATACTAGAACTTCAAGCAGAACTCGCCAAAAAACTCTGACTTCCCCTTGTCATTCACTCGAGAGACGCCTTCGAAGAAACACTAGAAGTCTTGAAAAAGTTTACGGAACTCAAGATATATTTCCATTGTCGAGGATACGGACCAAAAGAAATCTGAATCCTTGAAAAGATGTTTCCTCAACTATGGATCGGGTTCACAGGCGTGATCACCTATCCTAAAGCCCAAGAGACCAGAGAGAGTTTTTTTGCAATAAAAAACGCCAAAATACTGATGGAAACCGACGCTCCCTATCTTCCACCTCAAGAATTCCGCGGAAAGATGAATAGTCCAGCATACCTTCACTACATCTATGAATACAGCGCGAAACTTATAGGAAAAAATAAAGAAGAACGAGAAGAAAGTATTGCAAAAAACTTTTTTGCATTAGTTGAAAAATAAATATGAAAGACTATAATCAAGCACTCCATTACGAAATTTTTGTAAAAGAAGAATACGCTTGCATGAAACAAGAGATTTTGAATGCAAAGACAATTTTTGACATCGGTGGACATATGGGCTATTTCAGTGAGTGGTGTAGGGAAATAGGAAGTGAGGCAGAAATTCATTATTTTGAGCCACTCCCCTTTTTGATCGAAGAAGCAATGAAGTGTCTGAAAGACGATCCAAAAATTATCTGGAATACCTTTGGGATAGGAGCAAAAGAGGAAGAAATCAGATTTTTGATCAATAGAGAAAAAACGATGCAATCCAGTTCTATGTCTTCTTTTCTCAATCCTCAAGGAGAAGAAATGCTGGTGCAGATGAAGAATATGAAGCAGTATTTGTCCTCCCTTGAGAAGGGGAGAGGGAATCCTGAGCTTGCGAAGAAAGAAGAGGTATTTTTAGAGGACATTGTTGTAAAGATGGATATTGAAGGGATGGAGTTTGAAGTCCTAGAGAGCTGGGGTGAAGAAATTTTTGAGAGGATTGGGGCGATGATTATGGAGGTGCATCTTTTTGATCCAGAAAAGATCGAACGCTATCAAGAACTAAAGGAAAAGATGAGACAACATTTCCCTTCTCTAGAAGAATGGATAAGCCCGTATAATCAGGGTATTTTGCTAGTGAAAGTAACAAAATAATATCTCAACTCAAAAAAGAAAAAAAATCTCTCCCTTGATACTGTAAGGAAAAATCCTTATACTGTAAGCAGGTTTCCGAATCTTTCAAACTCCTCACTACATGGCAGTAAACAATTCAATAATAGATGAAATTCTCTCCCGCGTAGATATCGTAGATGTCATCTCGAGATATGTCCCTCTCAAGAGGTCAGGGAGCAATCTTTCCGGTTGCTGTCCCTTTCATAATGAAAAAACGCCTTCCTTTATGGTTTCTCCTCAGAAGCAGATCTTCAAATGCTTTGGATGTGGAATAGGAGGAAATGTTTTTAAGTTCGTAGAAGAAAGTGAAAAAGTAGACTTCCGAGACGCAGTCAAACTCCTCGCTGAGCAAAATCATATTGATATCGCACAATATCAGACTTCAACTGCCTATCAAGAATATAGCAAAGACGAAAAAGAAAAAATGAAGAGAATGCACAAGCTTGCCCAGCAGTTTTTTGTGGACAGTTTGGAGAAAAGTCCCGAAGCAATGCAATATCTGACAGAAAACAGAAAATTAGATATTACAATCATCAAAGAATTTGGCGTAGGATACGCTAGTGATAAGCACTATGAATTGCTCAGTTATCTCAGAAACAAGGGATTTAATGATGAAGACATGGTGCAAGCTTCCCTCGCAAAGAAAAATCTGAGCGGGGATGTCTATGCATTTTTTAGAAATAGGATCACCTTCCCCATCTACGATCTAATGAAAAATGTGGTAGGATTCAGTGCAAGAGTCATCAATCCCGAGGACCAACCCAAATATCTCAACAGCACGGAACATAAAGCCTTTGAGAAGTCAAAAATCCTCTATGGACTCTCTCATGCTAAACCCTACATTAACAAATTTCAAAAGCTGATCGTCGTGGAAGGACAGATGGATGTGATTGCCCTTGCAAGAATTGACTTCCCAATTGGAGTAGCAACCAGTGGGACAGCACTCAGTGAAGAACACATCAAAATAGTAAAAAGACATACCGAGAATTTCTATTTTCTCTTTGATAATGATAAAGCTGGACAGCAGGCAAGTTTTAGAGCATTGAAACTCTGCTACAATCAGGATATCTTCCCAAAAATCATCAGTTTACCAGAAGGATGTAAAGATATAGATGATGTAGCAAATCTTGAGAATGGGAAACAGCTTTTTGAAACTGCTTTGGAACAGGCGCACGATGGGTTTCTGGTGATGTTTGAGAAAATAAGAACGAATAGCGATATGACTTCCCCCATAGATAAACAAAAGCTGATCAATGCAATGTTTGAGCTAATTATCTCAGTTGGGAATGTGACCATCCAAGAACACTACAAAGGACTATTAGCCGAAAAACTCTGATTTGCTACCGAGATCATCAATGTCCAATTGCAAAAATATAAGTCTGGAGAAGGAAAGATTTTTTTGAAACAACAACAGAGACAAAGACAGCAAACTCAACCAGAACATTATCAACCAAACAGAGAGCTCCTCTTTTCTTCGCTTTTTCAAGATAATTTTTTGAGCAAGTGTTTTTCCCCTTCTGAAGGGGAAATATCCGAAGGACAGAGGGATTCCTTAGACGACTTCATGCAAACGCTTACCTCCTTCGCAAAGCAAATTACCATCGCCACTCCACAAAGCTACCTCGCGAGAGTTTTCAGAGGAGAACTTACCGACCCAGAAAAAGAGGAAATCAACGAAATCCAGCTCCGACGAGAAAAAGAATTACATAACGTAGAAGATACTTTAACAAAGAAAGCAATTATCCAAAGAGTGATCGCTCCCAATATCCAAGAATACTTCAAAATAGGAACGAAAAGTCAAAACCTGAGTAATGAAGAAAAAATGGAACTAAATACATTAAAAATTCAAATTGGAAAGAAGTAAAAAAACTCCCCATTAGGGAGTTTTTTTATATAGAGGAGAGAGATTATTCCTCAGAAGAAGCATTTTTCTGAGGAACACTCTCCTGTTCCACGGAAACTGTTGCTGGCTCAGAAGAAGCTTCAACATTTTGTTCTGCTTCTGGTACTGCTGCGTCTGCTGGAGCTTCTGGGAGCTCTGTTTCATCAATCCCAAGTCCAAGTCTTGCTCTAGTTTCAGCATCTACAAATTCTCTTCTTCTTCCGTATTTTTTCGCCGAATACTCTTTCAGAATAGAAACTATTTTTTTATTTTGGTAATCTTTGGTAAAGATAGAATTCATACTAAAGACACGCGTAGTTGAGTTATCAATATTAAGTTTAATATATGCTTTATAATTAGCAATCCCTACAATATCCTGAGGTCAAAGCACGGGAGCATATTCCTTTTCTAAGAATTCAGCATCGGGAGCACCGACTTTGAAAGACATCATCGTACCTACGTTACCAAATACCGCCGCCTTCACATCAGATTTTCCACCTCCTGACTCTCCTAGCCCTCTAGCCGGATCAAGCTGTGCAATATACTGGTGCGCCATGATCAATCCAAGTCTATACTTTCTAGCCTCTGAGAGGATATCAGCAAAGGTTCATGAAACAAAATTCTGGAATTCATCAACATAGAGATAGAAATCCTTTCTATCTTTTTCATCTATACTCGCTCTCGCCATCGCAGCATTATAGATCTTTGACACAATAATCATACCGAGAAGCTGAGCATTCATTTCACCAATTTTACCCTTTGAAAGATTAATAAGAAGAATCTTTTTGTTATTCATAATTTCATCAAATTTGAAAGCTGAGTGCGTTTGTCCGATAATATTTCTAATAAGTCTATTGGTATTAAAGGATACGAATTTAGAAGAGAAGTAAGGAATAATCTCCTGCTTTTCTCTATCTCCCATCGCATTATACGTTTTCTCCCACCAGTTTCTTACGACTGCATTAGTTACTTTTTTGAGCTTAAATTCCCTATAGCCATCATCCGTAAAGAGCCTAGTTACATCAAGTAAGGTGGGTCTATCTTCAAAATCCTCAAGAAGGGTAAGACTTCCATATTTGAAGTATTCCTGGATTCTCGGTCCAAAAATTTCTGGTCCAAACATTTTAAGGAAAATTTCTGTTGCATCATTTACGGTTCTATCTGCCTGATCAAGATTATCAATTTCATAAAGATTAAGCCCCATAGGTCTCTCTTCATCTCCCGCTTCGAAATACACTACATCTTTTGCCCTCTCTTTTGGAACATAAGCAAGCATATCTTCAGCAAGATCTCCATGCGGATCAATCAAACACAGTCCATCTCCATTCCAAATATCTTGTCTTGCAAGAGTTTGAAGAAAGACGGACTTTCCCGTACCGGATTTCCCAATACAATATTGATGTCTAGTTCTATCATCTCTCTTGATATAGACAGGAGAGTATACATTTCTATAAATATTTACCCCAAGTAAGACCCCATCCTTAAAAATTTTATATCCTCTAACGGTTTTCTCTTTGCTAGTCTTAACAAATTTTTCTCCCTCTTTCTCCACAATTTCTTTATTAGCAAGTTCTGACTTCTTAAACTTGGATAGGGGTTCTAGAACCTCTTCTGTATCAATACGAGAACCTACTGCTCGTGTATGTTCGTAATCCCTGAGAATCGCTGAAATATTTCCTTTCTTATAATTTTCTGCAACCACTCCCGAAATCACACGACCAATATAGTGCTGATCACCAAAAGTAGGAAGATTTGAAGGAGGTGCAACCACCTTATATTGCATCCACTCAATAGCAGGACTACGATTATACATTCCATCAGGAAAGTGAAAGAGAGAAGTTAATTCATTAGTTGAAAAATAACAATAATCTGAGAAAAAACCCGTCAAATACATATTGATCGCTATCTTCCAGAGAGGAAGGTAAAACCATCCAAAGATATCATGCTTAGTGTTTGAACACGCCAAAGAATTACTATATTCATCCGTATATACATTATAAGCAGCTTCAAGATTATTCAAAATTTCTCTTGGAGTCCCTGGAGTATCAGAAGAGGCTATCAAAGAAAGCGTTGCGTGAAAAGTAGGATTCGCTGCTTCTTCACCCATTGCGTTCATACTATCTTCCTTTGCTCTTACCATACGTACCATCGTCACTCTATCCTCTTCATTTTTACTAGAAATAAGTTTATCACTTGGCCCATGAAATAAAAATCAGAATAATTTCCATGGACGAAGCAAATTCTTCCAATGTCGCCGTTGACTCTCATAAATATTCAGGTTTTTATAGAGTCTATCAGCTGCTACCTGTCTTCTCTTATTAAACTTATCATTTTCTGGTTTAATAACCATCAAAATACTAACCGTATCGCTACTAGATACCTTCCCCACAGAATCAAGAATATTATTGATCGGATCATCTGGAATATTTTTAAAAAGTTTAATCGTATAGAGGGGATCTTTTTGAGGTTCTAAAATCTCAATATCATGATATTTTTTAGTAAAATATTTTGGTCTCGCTACTCTTTCTATAGATGCAGCTGCATATTGCGAAGCTACCGCACTCTCTACCATATGTTGATATTCAGGATAGATACCAATAAGACAATTAATTTGACCATTTTCATATTGATAGAGAAGAACAAGCTTTTGTTTCCCAAAAAATTTTCACATCACCTTTTCACGCATACTTACCTCATTCATCTTATGAAGGTTATTGAAAACCTGAGACATTCTTCAGATTTTTTCCTTCATATCTTTTGCAAGTTCTTTCTCTTGTTCACGATCAGACTTTCCATCACCTCTCGGAAGAAGAACTTTGAGGAAAATAATTCTATGCGAATTAAAAAATGCATATCCATATCTACAGGCCTTGTTAATCAAATATATTAAGATTCTAATCCGTATCAAAGCAAGGATTACCCAAAGAACAATCAGGCTCACCTGCTTAACCGTTCCAAAAAAACTACTCATCTCCGCAGAAACAGGAACTTGCACTTGGGTCTGTTGTTGAGTTTGATCAGTACCAGTTGCTGCAGAATGTGTTGGAATTTCAGTAGTCACAGAAGCTGAAGATTCACCTTCCTGAGATTGAATAAGATGCAACGCATCACGAACAGCCAAAATTCCTCCTAATTCTTGCACACAAACATTTTTGTCCTCTCCTCGACTTTCCGTAGTCAACTTAGAAAGATTATCTATTTGAGAAAAGTCCTTCACAAACTGTGATGCTAACGTTGTATAACATTCTTGCTTCGTTATAGCCATATCTTCTACACGAAAGGTAAAATTTCTTTCCTTTTAAGTATACAGGGAAAGCTTTTTTTTGCAAAAAAGAGGATACTTTTTTTAAGAAAAGAGTAAGAAGAACAAAAGAAAAATCTGAGAAAAGATTGAACTTCCTCTGACTTTTACTAGACTACTGTATTCAGTGTTTTACTTCCAAAGAGAGTCTCATCATGGCGATTACAGGAATAGTACTGGGAATTCTTCTCAGTATCATAGGAATTGCTGGATCAATTCTTCCTGGACTACCGGGTGCACAGCTTGGATATATCGGAATGCTGATATTTCATTTTATGGTGGATCAGCCTTTTAGTACTCTTTTTCTTGTTATTTGGGGACTGATCAATATAGGATTACTCGTCGTTGATTATCTCTTACCCATACTAGGAACAAAAAAATTCGGAGGTACAAAACGAGGAAATACAGGGTGTATTATAGGAACCATTGTTTGAATCTTTTTAGGACCTATCGGAATATTAATTGGACCTTTTCTGGGAGCATTTCTCGGAGAATATCTGCATCAACAAAGTATCAAAAAGTCCTTTAAAGCTGCCGTTGGAGCATTTCTCGGGTTTGTGAGCGGAGTATTATTAAAAGTAATCATCAGCGTAATTATGTTGGGATATATCATTACAGAAACCATCAAATATTTTTATTAAGATTCCTCTTGTATGAAAAAACAGATTACACAGTTTTTTTTATTACTTCTCCTCTCTCTCCTAGGACGATGAACAAGTAATGCATATTATTTTGGGCTCAAATCTTTTGACGATACGGTTCGAAATATTAAAAATATCGAAGAACAATTGGGGGTATATCTACCGATTGTCAGTTTTATCTTTGACCCCCGAGAACATCATAATGTCCTTTTGAAATTGGAGGAGATAGCAGAACATCTAGGAACCAATAGAGTCTATCACATCTCTATCTCCCCAAATATGTATAGTGCCAAAGAAGTAGCCGAGGGAGCTTTTGATGAACAATATCTCTCTTTCTTCAAAGAAATCAAAGAAAAAAATCTGAAAGTAATCTTTCGTACCATGCACGAAATGAATGGAGGACGATATCCCCGATCCAGCGACCCAGAAAACTTTAAGAAAGCACGAATCCATGTATGGAATCTGAGCAGAATAAGCGGACTCTATCAAGGGGATATTCTCTTTGATTTCAGTGTAAATCACCGAGATATGACGAGCAAAGGGATACCCAGTCAAACTGCTGAACTCATACAATGTAAACCAGGAAGTACCTTAGAAAAACAGGATATATGCCGAATTCGAGAAGACTATTATCCTGGAGATGAATATGTAGATCTCATGGGGTTTACTTTCTACAATCGAGGAAAAGCTAACAGCAATAGACTCTGGCTCACTCCAGAAGAGATTCTCTTGGATCCGGAGCGAAAAACGTTAGAAAGAATACAAGCCAAAGGGAAACCCATCATTATTGATGAAGTAGGAACCACAACGGTTTGGTATGAAGGAGCATATAGTTTCGAAAAATCCAGAGAAGAATACCTCTATCATAGTGAAAGAAAAGAACTTTGGCTCAATCAGCTTCAAACATTTATTAGTAAAAATCCCGAAATTCTAGCAGCCATTTATTTCAATGTAGACTATACGAAAGGACTCAGCTTTAAGGCAATTGGAGAGGCGGATCGAGCAATCGCAGATCTTTCCGTAGGAAGAGTATATCAAGGATTCTTTAATTTATACCAAAATGCTGAAGAAAATCTCAATCGCCTCCTATTCTATTTTTGAAAGAACAAGATAATTACTATAGATAACGAAGAAACCATTATCCCCGAAAATATAGAAAAAGAAATTAACCTCATTAGCCAGCTTATTAGCAAAAGGGCTGAATCTCAAGAAGAAAAACTCAAATGGATCAAAAAACTCCAGTCAGCAAAATTCAAGGATATTGCAATTATCAAGAGCCTAGAAATATTAGAAATAAAATATAGAAAAGAGGATAATAAAAAGGAAACGGGAAGAGAAGAACATAGAGAAGATAATAAAGAATAAAAAAAGCTGAGAAATTTGACAAGAGACTCCATAGTAAGTATAATAAAGGGGAAGATTTATCATTCCCTTTTTAAAATACCCGCATGCCAGAAGAACAACAATTACAAACAGAAGAAACACAAACCACTGCACAAGAAAAGACTACCCCCGGCTTGGATATCTTTTTCAATAAAAAACAATTTTCCCTCATTCAAGGATATAAAAAGATTCATCGTTTTATATTTAAATACGGAATATTTGTTTGAGCAATACTCCTAGGTTTAGGCATAGGATATTATCTACAAAACCATAAAACTTCACTAACGGTAAGCATTGTAGACAAAGATTCACCAACTATCAATTCCTATACTTTACAGTACAAACAAAGACTCCCGAATATACAAGAAGAACAAATTAAGGTGATTTTGGCCTTTTGAACCCTAATACATACTGATAGATATCTTGAATCTTGGAATAATCTCATTAGCTATCAAGATCTCATTCTTCCCAAAAGTTTTAGAAACGAAAAAGACAAGATAGTATTTAACATAACAAATTTTAACGAAGGGAACTACACTGCAGAAGATATCCATACCCTTCTTGAGGAACTCATTTATGCTTCCAGTAATAGTAGCCCTAAATACTATAATAATAGTAGTTTACCACTTCCTAACGGAATCCTAAAAGACTTTAAGCTTGAATGTTTAACAAATACTAAAATTTCTTCTCTCATCTGTAATAAACTACTAGAGAAATTTTATGAAGGAGGAATGTACTACCCCCTTAATCAGTATCCACAAGAGGTAAGTACCATATTTCAAAATATCAACGACAAAGAACCCTTATGTAAGCTACTTAACACAAATGCTCTCTACACCAACAGCACCACAACAGCGGTAGGAAGTCTTATGTACCAATGTTCAAGTGAAGAATATCAAAGATACACACTTATCAGCAATTTTCTCGAAATAGAAAACGAACTTAATAGAGGATATTTTTCAAAAAAGGTCTATTCTTCAGCAGAATTGAATGCCTACAAACTTTGATCCATACAACAAATCCTTTACAGAAACATACTGTCCGGAATACTTAATAAAGTATACATCAATAGCTATCTAGACTTTGTCCAAGAGCTCGTCAGCAAAGATAATGGAGAAGGGAAACACCTCGATAGTATCTACAAAGATATGCTCTATTATTTCAATAATTATCTCTTATTACATAAGCTAGAAACACATGACAACAAAACTATAGATAAATCTGAAATTAATCAACTCATCAATAGAATAACGACGATTAATAAAGGGAATAGTATCCTCTGAATTCCCGGACTAGAAAAACAATTAAGAACTTCTAACCTCATACAAGAAAAAGAGGTGGTAGAAGTTATTGAGGAGGAAAGAGCAATGGGACAGCTCGTAGAAGAACTTATTCTAAGAGTTGGGAATCGTCTCAAGGTACTCCTCTACACCATCAACGAAGAAGAACAGAGTGTTAACATTCAAACAGAGATCCTAAGCGATACAATCTTACAAGTAGATAATCAAAGCGTAAAAGCTTCCATTACATTAATAAGAAATAAAGAACTCCTCTATGTACAAAACATCCACATAGTGAATGAAGCTATCCTAAATGAAGTCATCGATATCCATCTACAAAACTACACACTCACACTAAATCAGCTTCTAACACTTATTGACGAGAATTTCGCATATTATCATACAAGTACAAGTGATCAAGCAAGAGAAACCCTCTGTGATATAGCAGAGTCACAAGGAAGTATCAATTTGATTGCGTGTAATGAATGGATAATAGATTTCTTCAAAGAAGGAATAAACTATACGCTAACCATTGAAGATGAACTAATAAAAGACATTAGTATCTCTGATAAAAACTTAGAAGAAAATATCAGAAGCTCACTAGAAGAAAGACTCATTACTAAAAATACTTCAATAACAATACTAAAAGAATTACTTAATCTAGAGATTATTGAAGAAGTCGAAGAAAGAAACATAGAAAAGAAAATTATTATTTCAGAAAGAATGAAAGACTACTTTGCAACAAGTGTAGTGATACAAGACATAGAAAACGATGACGACACCTTCAAGATAGACTTCACTCTCTGAGAATTCAAATTAACTGCAACCTATACCAGCTCTACAAATACACTTTCTAGGATCTACTATGTTATCAATGAAGAAAGTACCCTCCTTATCAGGGGACTAGAAATACCTTTAACAGAAGAAAATAAAGAGGATATTGCTCATATCTCAAATAACCCGAGAGCTTTCTTCTACAATTTCAGCAAAGCAGCATTTGAAAGATATGAAAAAATGCTAACAGAGGAACAATAAAGAGAAACTACAATACAAGCAAAACAAAACTCCCGATAATCGGGAGTTTTTCTAAAAAGATCAAAAGCTGTTATTCATTCAATGATTCTCCTACATGTCCCGCTATCTTAAGAGAAGGCTTTAGGGTCTTGAGACCCACATTCCAGCTCGCTGGACAAGCGGAACCAGGATTATTTCTTACAAAATCTAAAGAACGCACTTTCCTGAGTAGTTCATTGGAAGCTCTACCAATTGGTTCTGTTACTACTTCAACGGATTTAATCACTCCCTCCGGAGAGATAATAAAGGTTCCCCTCTCGCTATTCCCCGTTTCAGCATTGAGCACACCAAAAGAAGCAGAGATCTCTCACTTCCTATCACTGACCATAGGAATATTGAAATCTTTGAGAAGCTGTTCGGTTTCTTTCCATCTTTTATGAGAAAACACGGTATCCGTGCTAACCGTCAAAATTTCGGCGTTGACCTCTTTGAGATCCTCTACAATAATGCCCAAATCCTTAAGCTCCGTAGGACAAACAAAGGTAAAATCTGCCGGATAAAAAAACAAAACCAACCATTTCCCCGTATAATCATCTATCAATTTCTCTTCTACCACATCAGTAGCAGGATTATAGATAGATAACTTGAGATTCGGCACCGTACTTTCCAGATGAAGCACTTCCTCATCTCGATAAAAATATTCAATATCTTTCATGAAAATAAATCAATACAAAATAAAAGTCATAAGACAAGAAAGAGTCTAGCCATCATTAGCCAAAAGTAAAGAGAAAAAAGCTGAGAAAAAACTAACAAAATTATTATAGGATATATGTCAATCCATTTTATGATAAGACCACTAGCAATCAAGCAACATTTCTGTATTCAAGATAAAAGTAGTCATTTATTTTTTTGTTGAGAAATGAAATATTTTCGTTCATCCTTACTTGTCCTCCCCCTACTATTGTTCTCTACTGTAAACGGAGTTGTAGCAGATTGGGCTGGAGATAAGGGGTTCTCTAGCAAAGAAATAACAATTCTCGAAGATCTTTTTAATCAGGAACAGTACGAAGAATTTCTGGAAAGATACAGTATAGATGACGAATATGTTCAAGAACTACTTGATGATGAAGATACAAGTGGAATATTTGAATATCTAGCCGAAACAGGAAGAAGTAAAAGTCAGATAGATATTTTCTTTGATAACCTAGAAAAAGAAGTGAAGATCAGTAAACTGATTGATGAGAAAGACACAATCCAAAACATATTAGAAGTGATCAATAAAGAACTAGATAAGACCAACACCTCTACAAGTAGCATCCCTGCAACCACACACAACATTGCAAGCACTGATCAGAAGAACTACAGTTATCTTGCTGCAAATGGGAAAAGCTACCTCATTACTTATCTTCCCGATCAAGAAGCATACACTTCTCCAAATTTCGAAGAAGAAATGTATTTTATTGCGACTCCCTATATTGAAAGATATATTGATAGCAAAAATCCCGGATCTGTCGTAATCAGAAGTAATTATAATACTACTAGAAAATTTGATAATGCCAGTGAACTTCGCTATATCGCACCAAATGGGAAAATCTACTATACCGATATTGAAGATAACAAACGATATTCTCCTCAAATGAAAAATAAAACGATCAGATACACTAATCTCAAAACATTGCAAAGTACCATCTCTTCCGGGAATCCTATGCTCCCTATCCGGTCACATAGCACCATAGAATCAACAGAACCATATCAAATACAAATTAAGTATTACAAAGATTTCACACTCTACAAAACGGACAAAGGATGGATGTCCTATAGCACCGCTGTCGGAAAATATTTCTCCACAGCAGATGAACTCAAAGCATATCTCAGCAACAATGCAAGATAAAAAACTTATCCAAAAAAAAAGACATCATTCAAGATGTCCTTTTTAAGGTTATAGAGTTTGGTCTGCATGTGATCGCCTATAGAGCATCAGATAAAGATGCTCTCTCAGCTCAGGTAGCAATGGAGCATCAATCAGGTTCATAATTGACTTCTTTTTGAGTGCCAAAAGATGTCTTTGATATCGATATTCATCAATTCCTGCATAGATATTTCCTCGAAGGAGTCTTGAAAATAGCGTTCCTACTTCAGCTCTAGTAATCATATCATTAGGGAGAAAATGGGATTTTACACTTATTCCATCTGCTCGGTACCCCATCAAACCAAGTTGACAAGCTTGAATGACATATCCTTGAAGTTCAAGATTCACTTCTCAGAGATCTGAGAATCCCAGACAGGCAGTTTTGGTAGGATCTATTGCCCTACCCAAAAATTTCGTAGCATACACACTAATAATCTTTGCAGCTTCTGCTCTCGTTAAGCTGTCACCAAACCTCGCAAGCTCCAGAGTTGGCCTAGTAGTTAATCCATGTTCAAAGGACCATGCATATACCGATTTCTGCAACAAAGGTTCAATTTCAGAAGGAGGAGAAAATCAAGCCTTTTCATCATCAGGAGAAGTATGTCCCATATACGGAGGGAGAGCACAACGCTTATCATAAGAATTAGTCGAACAAGTATCCTTTGTGAGGGTTGAACCTCCTCCACCTCCCATTCCCGGGAGAGAACTCTCAATCCAGCTTACTATTGCAGTTGTGCTTCCCGTATTTCCATAGATGTCCCTGAAGGTGAAGGTAAAGCTTCCGTTTCCGGTGAATGTATAAAACCAACCAGAACCACCTTCTCCTCCTTCATAAGGAGGATCTACAATCACACCAGATTTATTGAAGCTAATGGTAACAATAACAGGATTAACAGTCTTCTCTGTCGTTGAATAGGTAATAGTTCCGATCACGGGACTACGATCAATCCACGTTACTGCGTACTCTACACTTCCCTGATTTCCTAAGAGATCTTCCAAAAGAAGGGTTCCCGTTTCATTCTCAGCGAAAAGTCTCACATAAGTGGTTGGATCCAGTCTCGTCCAAGCATCAGGGATCACTATGGGTTTATTCGTCCTCAAAACCGCAACAACCGTTCCATTGGTAGGAGTATCGGGAGTATAGCTAATAGTTCCGCTTGGAAGATCTTGATCGATCCAACTCACGCTTGCGACTGCGCTTCCCGTGTTTCCATAAGCATCTTCAAATTCAAACGTGAAGCTTCCATTTCCGGTGAACACATAGAAAGCACTTCCTCCGTTGTTCGTGATTATCACTCCTGTTTTATTGAAGCTAATACTTGCTGTCACGTCTTCACTCGTATTTCCTGTTGTTGAATAGTTGATGGTTCAAACTACTGCACTCTTATCAATCCAAGTTACGGTTGCAGTTGTGCTTCCGGCATTTCCATACGCGTCAGTGAAAGTGAAGGTAAAGCTTCCATTCCCTATGAAGGTATAATTTGCGCTTCCTCCGTTGTTCGTGATCGTTACCCCTGTTTTATTGAACGTGATAGTTGCTATCACATCTTCATTCGTATTTCCTGTCGTTGAGTAACTAATCGTTCCAATCACAACACTCTTATCAATCCGTGTCACACTTGCCGTTTCACTTCCCGTATTTCCATACGCATCCATAAACTCAAACATGAAGCTTCCATTTCCGGTGAAGGTATAGTTTGTATTTCCTCCGTTGTTCGTGATCGTTACCCCTGTTTTATTGAAGCTAATAGTTGCTGTTACATCTTCATTCGTGTTTCCCGTAGTAGAATAGTTGATGGTTCAAACTATTGCTGTCTTATCAATCCAGGTGATTTCATAGCTTACCGTTCCCTCGTTTCCTACTTCATCATACAAGAGCACTACTCCGCTTTCGTTAGCAGTAAATACTTTTATGTAAGTAGTATCATCGAGTTTCGTCCATCCCGCGGGAGTTCAGATTCTTTCGCTCGTAGTTAACGTTGCTATTACATTTCCATTGGTAATAGTAGCTGGAGTATAAGCTATGCTTCCCGTTGGTGCTACCTTATCTATCCAGCTTATCATTACTACTGCACTTCCAGTAGTACCTAAAGAATTCCTAAATTCCACCAGTTCTCCTGTGACATTCTCTGAGAATGTTTTAGTAAAAATTTTGTCAGATCCACTTCGACCTGAGGAAAGAAGAGTTCCAGGGGCACTAAGTGTTAAGGTTACTAGTACATCCTGATTAGTAAGAGTACTTGGAGAGTAGGATAGAACTCCTGTAATAAGAGTACATGCTTCTTCTCCACCATCACTAATCGTCCGTCCTTTACTCTGAAGAAGTGCTCTTCCTGCGATTCCTTGCTGAGCATTGATTGCACAACCCCCATACTTCGAACCTCCTCCTTGAAAGGATACTCAGCTTTGTACTCCCTGCTGACTTCGACTATCAAGGAGCGCATTGTAATTGAAAGTAGAGAGTTTTGCATAACGAAACATATCGTGCATGGTCGTCACTGCCGTCACCCTTCGTTCAGAAAGGTCTTGATCAAAAGTAGTTGCTTGAAAAAACATATTGAACATAGTCGTCACCTGACTCGTATCCCAATTCCCGATCGGTTGATCGAAGCTTCTTGCATTGTAAAACATAGAAGACATATTCGTTACCTGACTCGTATCCCATCCACTTAACGGTTGATCGAAACTACTTACTCCATTAAACATACTCTGCATAGTCGTCACCTTGCTCGTATCCCAATTCCCGATCGCTTGATTGAAATTCGTTGCTCATTGAAACATACTTTGCATATTCGTCACCTGACTCGTATCCCAGTGATTAAAATTTCCCGTTAAATTTGTTGCTCCAGCAAACATTGAACTAAAGTTAACGGTAGGTACAGTGGTAAACCTTGGTGCATCCGTCGCTAATACCGCAAGATTAGTCGCTCCATAAAAGGCACCCTCCATACTTGTCCACTCTACACTTCCCCGCTGCTCTACCGTCAAGATCTTATCTTTCATGGTCCCATTATTGATGTAGATTCTTGGGAAACTTCCACTAATCTGCACCGTATAGATTCCCGATTCAAGATAGATATGCGAAGGATTCGGTGCTGTTCCGTTATAGC
Organism: Candidatus Absconditabacteria bacterium; assembly: GCA_028685875.1. Lineage (GTDB taxonomy): Bacteria > Patescibacteriota > Gracilibacteria > Absconditabacterales > Absconditicoccaceae > UBA3291. The sequence goes on along the minus strand of JAQUDD010000006.1, from coordinate 47,948 downwards.
TTCCCGTAGTTCCATCTCATCGATCAATTATAAAAGTATATCCCGCACCTACTGTCGGAATCATAATACTTTCATTTGCGGTAGTCGTCTGCCAAGTCGTGATGAACGGCCTGACACATCCTTCTTCTCCTCCATCACTAATCGTCCGTCCTTTACTCTGAAGAAGTGCTCTTCCCGCGATTCCTTGCTGAGTATTGATCGCACAACCTCCATATTTGGAAGTTCCTCCGTGGAAACTCACTCAACTTTTTACTTCCTGCTTACTTCGACCATCTAGAAGAGCATTATAGTTATAGGTGGAAAGGTTTACATAACGGAACATATCGTTCATATTCGTCACTCCTGTCACACTTCGTGAAGAGAGGTCTTGATCAAAAGTAGTTGCTCATTGAAACATATATGCCATAGTCGTCACTTTGCTCGTATCCCAATTCCCGATTGGCTGATTGAAGTTGCTTGCACTAGTAAACATTCTATCCATATTCGTCACACTGCTCGTATCCCACGATCAGATTTCTCCATTGAAAGCACTAGCCTGACGAAACATGGTACCCATAGTAATTACCTTGCTCGTATCCCATCAACTCAACGATTGATTGAAACTACTTGCTCCATTAAACATACCCTCCATATTTGTCACTTTGCTCGTATTCCATCAACTCAACGATTGATTGAAGGCAGTTGCATCACGAAACATATTACCCATAATCGTTACCTGACTCGTATCCCATCCACTTAAAGGCTGATTAAAATTACTTGCTCCTGCAAACATCGTACCCATACTCGTTACTTTGCTCGTATCCCAATGGTTAAAGTTTCCCGTCAAATTCGTCGCATCAGAAAACATATATTGAAGGCTGACACTAGATACCGTAGTAAACTTCGGAGCATCAGTCGCCAAGACAGCTAAATTACTGGCCCCATAAAAGGCACCAATCATACTCCTCCATTCAATATCTCCCCGCTGCTCTACCGTCAAGATTTTACCCTTATCTCAAGTATTATTAAAATAGATTCTTGGAAACAATCCACTAATCTTTACCGTATACACTCCTAGTTCAGTATAAGTATGAGACACTACAGGTGCAGTTCCCTGATAACTTCCTGTACTTCCATCTCACCAGTCAATGGTAAAATCATATCCTGCTCCTATAGTCGGAATCGTGACACTTTCATTTGCCATAGTGGTCTGCCAGGTCGTGACAAAGGGCCAGAAACAGGCCTCAATTCAGCCATCAAAAGTGATCGTCCATCCCTTACTCTGAAGAAGTGCTCTTCCTGCAATTCCCTGCTGAGCATTCACTTCACAGCCTCCATACTTCGAGTTTCCTCCGTGGAAACTCACTCAGCTTCTTACTCCTTGCTGACTTCGACCATCCAGAATTGCATTATAGTTATAGGTTGAGAGGTGTACTCAATTAAACATCTGTGTCATACTAGTCACACTACTCACATCCCATCCACTTAACGATTGATTGAAGTTCATGGCTCCATTAAACATCCGTCCCATATTCGTCACTTTACTCGTATCCCAACTTGAAATATCTTGATTAAAACTACTTGCCCCTTGAAACATCCGTCCCATATTCGTCACTTTACTCGTATCCCAACTTGAAATATCTTGATTAAAACTACTTGCTCAATTAAATACCTCTCCCATATTCGTCACCTGACTCGTATCCCATGATCAGACTGCTCCATTGAAAGCAGTGGCCCCACGAAACATATTGTTCATATTCGTTACTTTACTGATGTTCCAATCTCCTATGTTCTGATTAAAGGTAGTCGCTCAACGAAACACCTCCACCATACTTATCACATTGCTCGTATCCCAATTTCTAATATCTTGATTAAAGTTGCTTGCTTGATAAAACATATTCTGCATGGTGGTCACTTTACTCGTATTCCAACCACTTAGCGGCTGATTGAAATTCGTCGCTCATTGAAACATCCATCCCATACTCATCACCTGACTCGTATCCCAACCACTCAAAGACTGATTGAAGCTATTTGCATTATAAAACATATTCTGCATGGTGGTCACTTTACTCGTATTCCAACCACTCAACGGCTGATTGAAATTCGTCGCTCATTGAAACATATACGACATATTCGTCACTTTGCTCGTGTCCCAATTCCCGATCGCTTGATTGAAAGAAGTTGCTCAGTAAAACATATACCACATATTCGTAACACTATTCGTATCCCAACTCCCTACTGGCTGGTTGAAATTCGTCGCTCATTGAAACATCCATCCCATACTAATCACTTTGCTCGTATCCCAATGGTTAAAGTTTCCCGTTAAATTCGTAGCTCAACGAAACATATTAGAAAAACTAATCGTAGATACCGTATTAAACTGCGGAGCATCAGTCGCTAACACTGCAAGATTACTCGCTCCATAAAAGGCACCCTCCATACTCGTCCATTCAATATCTCCCCACTGCTCCACCGTTAAAATTTTATCCTTATCTCAAGTATTGTTAAAATAGATTCTTGGGAACAGCCCACGAATCATTACCGTATGAATTCCTAGTTCTCCATAGGTATGAGATACCACGGGTGCAGTTCATTGATAACTTCCCGTACTTCCATCTCACCAGTCAATCTCAAAATTATAGCCCCCACCTACTGTCGGGATACTGATACTTTCATTTGCAGTAGTCGTCTGCCAAGTCGTAATGAAAAGGTCCGACCCACTAAGAGAAGAAAGAGAGAGGTACATATCATCCAGTTCTTCCAAAAGAAGTGTTTCTTCGTTCTCTGCTGTTGTTTCTCCTTCACCTGTTTCTTCCTCAGTTGTTCCTTCCCCATCTATTTCTTCCTCAGTTGTTCCTTCCCCATCTATTTCTTCCTCAGTTGTTCCTTCCCCATCTATTTCTTCCTCACTTATTTCTTCTTCAGTTGTTTCCTCCTCACTTGTTTCTTCTTCACTTATTTCTTCTTCATTTATCTCTTCTTCATTTATCTCTTCTTCAGTTGTTTCCTCCTCACTTGTTTCTTCTTCATTTATTTCTTCTTCATTTATCTCTTCTTCATTTATCTCTTCCTCACTTATCTCCTCTCAATCTTCTATAATACCATTTCAATCTTCTGTGGACTGCACTAAATCTCCTGCAATCATAAAAATAAACTCTTCCTCAGCAATAACAGGAAACAGAACGTGTTGAAAACACAAAAGAAACGTCATTAAAATAGCTATATACTTCTTCATATTCAGACAATAAGGACGTATAAAGTCACCTATAAGTATATTCCAAAACACAAAAAAAAGCGAAACGAGAAGCAATTTATCGCTCATTTTTGGTTGCTTTTTAGTGAATTTAATACCTAACATAGAAGAAAGATATTATAGGAGTACTTTTTTGACATAGGTACCCTCCAACGCATAGCCATGTTTGAAATAATACGCCCTCACTCCCACTCCAGAAATCACAGAGATATGAGAAAAATCAGCTTTCTTTGCCAAGTGTTCTGCCACCTGAAGTAATTTTTTTCCCAGTCAAGAATGTTGAGTCGCAGAATTCGACTTCTCCCCAATTTTTTGAAGCTCTCCATACACATGTAATTCTCTAATGATTGCCGTAGCCGCACCTAATCAAGGATACTCAAGAATATGTTCAGCAGACGGAAGAAGTAACCTAGTAAATCCATAAAGATATCCCAGCTCATCTTCATAAGAGATGAAATACTCCTGACCAACAGAGCTCTGATACTTTCTAATTACAAGATTGAGATATTTTGTTTGTTCTTTCTTATTTCTCACCTCTCTCGACCTCGTGTCCAGAGAAACGAAATGACGAAATCACTTCAGGTCAGGCTTCTCTCAAAAAATAAAGGTCTGCGTTTCTGATGAAGAAGGAGTATTTGGTAAAGAAAAATCAGAAAATTCCTCAGCAGAAAAAAGCTGATACTTCCCATAGAGACGGGTGTAAAAGTGCTCTACTTCCTGCTTCCTAGATAGTCATTCTGAGCGCAGTGAAAAATCCAATTTATCACTTCTGGACTCCTCAATCGCTTCACTCTTTCAGAATGACAAAATATTCATTTCAACTTTTTGTCATTGCGAGCCGAAGGCGTGGCAATCCAATTTATCGCCTTGTTCCTCAACAGTTTGTCATTCTGAGCGAAGCGAAGAATCCAGTCTGTGTCTCGAATCCCCCGCTTCGCTTCCCCCCTTCATAAGGGGAACGTCCAGCGCCTCTCTATATTCTTTCAACAAACTCGTATGTGCAAGCTGAGAAAGATTGGTAATCGAAGAACCCGCTGCAATCTCTGTTGCAGGAATATCACGAATCAGCCTTTTAATCCTCGTATAGGGCGGAATAATATGCTGAAAGATTTCACGAATAATTTGGAGAATTTCTTCACTCGTAATAGGCGTATATTTCCCCTGTTGATACAGTGTATATAACTCAGTATCAGGGATGACGGAAGTAGGATACACCTTGAGCTCATCAGGTTTAAAATACGGATCAGAAAAAACATCAGCAAACGTCTGAATATCTTTTGCTACCGTCGAACCATAGAGCCCTGGCATCAAGTGAAGAGAAATTTTGAACCCATATTGACGCATCAGATGCATCGCCTCTTTAACTTTCTGAATCCCATGCCCTCTTTTATTCATCTCCAAAATCTCATCATCACTTGATTGCACTCCCATTTCTACCCTCGTCACGCCCAGCTCTCTTCGAGATTGACAGTTCTTATGAGTAACCAGATCAGGACGCGTCTCTATCGTAAGTCCGATGATTCTATGCTTTGCAGTCTGATTATTTTCTATTGCTTCCTCTAAGCTTGAAGAAAAGTGAATTTCTGGCGTATTGAGAACGTCAAAGCCATATTTAGATTCTTCTGAAGAAAGAAGAGAAGAAGTCTGATTTTTCATTCTAATCTCAAGCTGAGAAAAGGTATTACACGCATCATAGAGAGACTTGATGAAATCTGTTTTATAGTCCATAGGATAAGCATCTCGAGAACCCCCAAGAACGATCATCTCAATCTTTTCTGGATTATGTCAGGTAAGAGTAAGAGACTGCAATCTATTGTAGGTTTGCTTGATCGGATCAAATTGATTGAGAAAAGCTCTCATTGCCCCCGGTTCAGATTTAATATAACTCTTGGGCATCGTGGGATCATTGGGACAGAAGATACAAGACGCTGGACACATTCGTGGCTTAGTAAGCACCTGAACAGACACAATACCAGAAAGGGAACGAATAGCCCTCTTTTTGAGTAAAGTCTCAAAATCAGGATGTTTTGCTATCTTTTTTTGGTCAACAAGAGAAAAATAAGCCTGAAGCAGCTGAGATTTACTCGGAAGCGTACGCAGGTTGTGTTCTTTGGAAAAACGTCTCTGCAAAGCTTTGAGTCTCTCTGCATCAATATCAGGAAGTTCAGAAAGTATTTGATACACTAAAGGCACAAAAAAATCCATAGAAACAAAAGATAATAAACAAGAGAAAGTATAATAATTCGCCACCAAGTTACCACAGAAAAAACCCTGAGTCAGTCTCAAGGGTAATAATAAAGGAAGAAGAAAAGCTTAGAATCTATAGAGGTCCTCTTCAAAACGAGTCAAAGGATAACCATTACCCTTCCTCTGAGAAAGTACTAATACCTCTGCATCTCTATCTCTCTCATCATAATCTGGATCAGAATACAAAACTACTTGAATATCAGAAGTCTCTGTTGACCAAGAGTATTCAACCTTTAATTTCCCTTGAGCCAGTCCACTTTCCCAAGTAGAAGCATCTTCATATCCCTCACTAATACTGATAGTTGGATCTCCATATTGCTGAGTATAATTGGTCACTATGGTGGTAAATGCGTTGATAAAGTCACTATGTTTCCAAAAAAATCCATCTACTTTAGCAACAAAGTATTCCAAAGATCCTTGAGGAAAGCCATAAGTAATATCATAGCTAATTCCATCAATATCATAATTATCGTACTCTAATTCTTCATCCTCTCTATCTCGATCAGCCCCCCAAGTACCTTGTGCAGATTGTACTTGATCTCTGGTTGATCCCCAAGCTAAAGACTGCAAAGTTTCATCTTGAGGAGAGACTAAATCCTGAGTATTCTCAACAGCATTTTCCAGAGAAAGATCTGTTTCAGTTTGCTCCCCTGATTGACTTAAAGTAGAAGGCAAAATAACTTGTGAAGGAGTGGATGACTTAATCCAATACACGGCAACTCCTCCGGCTACTAAAATAAATACAGAAAGAACAATTGCTCAATACTTATTCATAATTCATACATAGAAAATAAAAGATTGTTTTTAATAACCCATTCAGTATAGTTTTCTACAAGCAGATGACAAGCGTTTTAGTTCTTTACTCCTCTCTCATGGAAAAGAAAAACACCTTCTTAAAATTCTACCTCCTCGTAATCTCCATCGTAGCTACCCTAGGAATAGTGGGATCCTTTGGATGGCTAGCGTATTCTAGCCTTAACCACTTACTTATCTCAGATGAAGAATATGTCCAAGGAAGATATTATTGGAACTACGATAACTGTTCAACGGAGATCTCTACCTACCCAGAAAGAGTAGATACTAATGGGAATAGCTATACCGATTACAATACTACCCCAACCATTACCAAACCTACAGAAGAAGAAATTGCACTATGTGAAGAAAAGGCACTAGCAGACGCAACTAAAGAAAGAAACTATGAATTCAAACAAGCACTCATTACAGAGATTACTTGGCTCTTGGTATTCGTGATACTCTTTGTAACCCATTTTCCCTTCTTTCTCAGACAAAATAAAGAAAAGAACTAAAAAAAAGCTGAACCAAAAAGACTCTAGAAATCCTAGACAATGAAATAGATCTCCCTCACAAAAATAGTATATGAGTTCCCTCTGAGAGGGGGGATATCACAGAGTGACAGGGAATTTACTAACAACCTACAAAGAAACAGCTTACCCAAATTTCTCAATAAGCATAGGAACCTGTTTACCTCTCTCCATGAGTCGAATAAGCTCCTTTTCTTGGAGCAGAAATTTTGGATTCTGATTGGTCCAAACTTGCACAGCATACGAGGACTCTTTAGTAGAACTTAAGGAAGTAAAACAAGACTCAAGCACGCTCAAATCATGGAATCTCGTCTTGTTGAACGTAAAAAACGCCTTAAGAGTCCTCTGCATCCTAAAATACTGATACGACATCGGAATCAAGGTGTCAACATATGCATCCTTAAAATATCTGAGATCATGTTTCAAGGTTCTAATCACATACGGATTATGCACACCTAACCCAGCAATTCCCGCAGTCCGAGGACCTGCTGATTTCACTCGATACTGAAAAGGAAAGGAAAATTTTGCAACACTCTGCTGAGCTTCGCTCAGTTGATACTGCTTCTCAAACTGCGCTAACACTTGCTGAACATAGTCTTTTGTAGCAAAATCAGAGAAAATGCCCAACTTTCCCACCAAAGAATAAGCAAAACAATACTGCAAAAGATAGGTACTAAAGAGAGGAAAGATATAGTCCTTTCCTTCCTCCTCCTGAAGCAATACAAGCTCAAAAAGCGGATCTACAATAATCTGCTCAGCTCCCTGATCACGAAGGAATCAGATTCCTTTTTTTATTTCTGTGAGTACAAAATCAACATCCTTCGTCCCAAAAGGGAAATGCATTTGATCATGATACACCAAGTATGCATGCTCATATCTCGTCAAAAATTTGAATAAGGCAAGGGTCTCATTCCCTGAACTAACGATTCCTATTTTCATTCTACATTCTGCCTAAAATAAAGATACGCAGGAATATTTTCCATAATGTCTTCCAAAGACTCTGCATGCATAATATCCTCAACTACACGAATCTGTTGCTCTAATTCCTGAATCTGCAACATGGTTGCCGAGGAATCAGGAAGTAAATACGACTGGTACTGAGCATAAAGTTCACTCAGATAAGGAGTCAAAAAAGGTATTAAACTCTCCAGATATTTGACAAAAAACTTCTCTTCAAAAGAAGAAATCGTACTCAAAAACGTCTGCCTATACTGAACCAAACGCAAAAATTTTTGTTTTTCAAGTTTATATACCTCATTTCGATAGACACGATCCGTTCCTTGGTTAATATACTCCAAGACGAGAAGAATATCCGTATATTTTTGATGAGCAAGCTGCTCAATCGCACTAAGATATTGGGCACATTTTCTCGTATTGGGTTCCTCTTTAAGATAAAGCGTTAATTGCTCTCCCTCAAATTGACAATAAATCTTATCCTCCAAATACCCAAAACTCACGCCTCCTCAGAGCAGAGCAAATGCGAGAATTCCTATTACATACTTTTTCATCTGCTAGAGAAAGAAATAAAACGCTGATTAAGTGAACTCAGGATCATAATAATGCAGTACATCCTGCCATTACGAACCAATAATTCGTCATTCTGAGTGGAGCAAGGCGTAACGAAGAATCCAGCTCTTCCTATATCTAGATCCTTCGCAAGCTCAAGATGACATAGCCGTCATTCTGAGTGAAACGAAGAATCCAGTTTGCAGCCATTGGATCCTTCACAGGCCTCAAGATGAGGAGAAAGCATCTTGAAACCCCACTATTCCAATTGTAAGACCTCCTCTTTGACTACAAGTCGAAAATAGCTATCAGGAAGGGCTCAGGTTTTAATAGCATAATCCGTTTCTATCAGCCTTTTGTAAAACTGTTTCAATCCAGGAAGATGCTGTTCTAATGCCTTAGCCTGTTTCAATATCGTCATAATAGAAAAGGGATTCTGCTTCGTCTCGCTAGCAATCGCCTTACTATCACTAATTCCCTGAGAAAGGAAATCTGCTACGGTCAAATAGTTCTTTAATCCCCAGTACAACATCCCAATCGCCTGATTTCGATCGACTCCTTGATATTGCATATCTTCCAAAATCTTGCAAGCCTTTTGTGGAGTAGTAAAGAGATGATTAAAAAAGGTAAAACTCTCAGCCTCTGTCATCCCAAAACACACCTCATCAATAAGAGACTCAGAAATCTGCACTTCAGGATAGCTCTGCTGATAAAAATACAATTTTTCTAGCTCAGAAACGATACGAAACTGATCAATCCCCACTTTACGGATCAAAGCATCAATAACCGCATCCGAGAGTTTGAGATCAGTTGCTTCTTGCTTGATAAAGAGCCTAAGAGCTCTCACATCAAGTAAAGGAAAATTTTTTACTTGTCCCTCTTTGCTAATCCACTTATAAAATCTTCCTCTCTTATCGGGTTTGTAGGAAACACAAATGAGAATCGTATCTACCGGAATTCCCGAAGAATTTCCCATAAGCTCCTCTGTAAGAGATTCCAACTGTTCTGCTCTGAGTTTATTAGTTTGCTCATTATCCAGAGGAAGCCCGGAAAGAATCAACAATTTTTTAGTCACAAAGAGTCCTCCACCAAAGAGAGATTGCTTGATATTTCCCACATCTCGATTTTCACTGGTATAAGAAAAAATGGCATCTGCCCCAAATTTTTGAGAAAAATTTTTCTTCCACCTTTGAAGTTCTGCATGAAGTTCGTACTGATTCTCTCCCGTGAAGAGATACAGGTTGGATTGCATATAACTGGTTAAAATAGAAATCAAAAAACAAAGAGATCATTGCGGGGAGCTTTACAACAGCCTGCCCCGCACAAGCTGCGGGATGACAATCTCTCCGATACAACTAGACTAGCTATTCATACTTTTTTTTCAAGGACGGATTGGACTTGACTTTAGAAGTAAAATAATTATCCTCCAAGCTGTCAGGAGTTCTTTTAGGTTATCAAAAAGGGTTCTTTGACATCGTGACGGTAAATGTGCTGTTTTAACGTATCCCCTTTGTTAAGGGGACGACCGTTTCTGGTCAAAAGCAAGGGGTCTTAGTAGTATATTGTATACGAAGAGCCCCTTTTTCGTTAGCTAAAAAAAGACCCCGGGATAATGAATGCTCAATCCAGAAAAACGAAGTCTAGCTATTTATAACTTTTTTTCGAGCTGGAGATTCTACTTGACTTTTGTTTACTCTTTATTATAAAATTCACTGCACAAAGTGCAAAGTGATCTTTGATATGTTGGATGAGTTTTTTAAAAGGAACATTATTTTTTTCTTTCTTCCTTGAGAGGCGATGAAGGGGGAATACCACCTCCGAATGGGGCAACCTGCCGATGAATCCCGAGAAGGCATTGGCATCCAAGTAGGAAGCAAACTTATGGAAAGAATCAAAGATTTGAGTACTCAAAGGAAAGAAATATTTTCTCCTGTGCTGGGAAAGCATCGGAATAAAGAGAATATTTTGTATACTCCTCAAAATAAAGATTGGAAAAAATCTTTCTTAAAAGAACTCAAAAACATGTATTTAGAAAGGCGGTCAACGATAATCGGACTGCTGATCTAAAATTTTTAGCGCCGAATTGGCGCTGTAACAACTAAAGGGTTTCTGTCCATCATATGAGTTTCTCATATAAGAATCGACAGATCCCTTTTTCATTATTTCTTCCCTTGAAAGGGATGTTGACTTTGCTTTACTTTTAAATATGATACGCAAGTAAAAACAAATATGTCTAACTTTAGAAAAATAAGAAATGAAAAGAAAAACATTCAATCAATTACTTGCCGTATTATTATTAGTTCTTATGCCAATAGTAGGTGGAGTAGGAGGTTTCGTGATCCAAGAAACCTTTAAGACAAATTTTGTTGCAGGACTAGCTCGATACGGGAAAATCATGCAATTCTTGTATGAGCTGCCCATTCCATTGTGGGTAACTGGTGCTGTTTTAGGACTGGTATTAGGAGCATTGCTCTACCTGGTCTTAAAACCAAGATTTAACAGGGAATATCCTGGATAATCTCATATTTTGAATAGATTTTCAAGAGTACTCTTGAAAATCTATTTTTTGTAATTGCTATTTTCTAAATCATAGCACCTAAATAAAAAAAGTGATAAAAAAACTTGCAATCTAAAAAAAAATCCTTAAATTGAGCACCAGTGATGGTTGAGTGATACGAAACCCTCCGTCCTGTTCCCCCGCATCAAGCTGCGGAGTCGGACACCTCCCTCCTCAGAGAGAAAATAGCTCTCCCTTGATAAGGGGAGAGGGAATTCCGCAAGTATTGCGGAAGGAAGAGGGGTTTTAAAAGAAAAAAGAATCTCTGTAAAAAAGGATTCCTTATCCACAAAGATTCCTCATTGGCATTCGGAATGACGAAGCCAACATCATCAAAAAATGTAATTCAGACTTTATTTATTTTATAAACATATTACATCATGGCAAAAGTAATTGGAATTGATCTCGGAACGACCAACTCATGTGTCTCTTACTTGCTCGGAGATAAATCCGAAGTAATCGCAAATGCAGAAGGGAATAGGACCACTCCTTCTATCGTATATATCAAAGGAGACGAATTGCTTGTTGGAGATCTCGCAAAAAGAAAGGCTATTTTAGAGCCAAAAAACGTAGTCTACGAAGTAAAAAGATGGATCGGAAGAAAATACTCCGAAATCAAAGACGAACTTAAAAAAATGCCCTATGAAACCAAAGAAGGGAAAGACGGCGGAGTAATCATCGTAGTAGACAAAAAAGAATATAAACCAGAACAAATCTCTGCGTTCATCCTACAGAAACTCAAAGACGATGCAGAAAAGTATCTGGGAGAAAAAATTACCCAAGCGGTAATTACCGTGCCTGCGTATTTTAACGATTCCCAGAGAAATGCGACCAAGGCCGCTGGTGAGATCGCAGGACTCAAAGTAGAAAGAATCATCAATGAACCGACTGCGGCGGCGCTCGCCTACGGAGAAGGGAAAAATAAAGACGAACAAATCGTGGTATTCGATCTTGGAGGAGGAACCTTTGATGTTACTATCCTCGAAATCTCTAGTGAAGGAACCTTCCAAGTACTCTCCACTGCGGGAGACACCGAAATCGGAGGTGCTAACCGGGATCAAAGAATTATGGATTACCTCGTAGAAGAATTCAAAGCTAAAGAAGGAATCGACCTTCACGGAAATGCGATGGCAATGCAAAGAATTAAAGATGAAGCAGAAAAAGCCAAAAAGCAGCTCTCTACTATGGATAGAGTAGACGTGTCTATTCCCTTCATTACCCAAGGAGAAGATGGAACACCAAGAAATCTTGATGTCGTGCTGACCAGAGCAAAATTTGAATCGCTCTGCTCAGACTTATTTAAAAGATGTAAAGAACCAGTACAAAAAGCATTGAAAGATAGTGGACTCAAGACTTCAGAAATCGAAGATATTATCTTGGTAGGAGGATCAACGAGAATGCCTCAAGTACCTGCTATCGTAAAAGAAGTATGTGGTAAAGAGCCAAAAGCTACCGTAAATCCTGACGAATCTGTGGCACAAGGTGCTGCAATCCAAGCGGGAATTATCCAGGGAGATGTGAAAGATATTCTCCTCCTCGATGTGACTCCGCTTTCTTTGGCTGTTGAGGTTGAGGGAGGGATCGCTCACGCAATGATTCCAAGAAATACCACTATCCCTGCCAAAAAATCTAACATTTACACCACCGCCTCAGACAATCAAACCGCGGTAACTGTGCATGTAACCCAGGGAGAAAGACAATTTTCGAGAGATAATAAATCCCTCGGAATGTTTAATCTCGAAGGAATCCCTCCGATGAGGAGAGGACAACCGCAGATCGAAGTAACCTTCGATATCGATGCGAACGGAATCCTCAATGTAACGGCAAAAGAGAAATCCACCGGAAAAGAACAATCCGTACAAATCCAAGGATCGACCAATATTTCTGATGAGGAAATCGCACAAGCTAAAGCTGATGCGGAAAAATTCGCAGAAGAAGATAAAAAGAGAAAAGAAGTAATAGAAGCAAAAAACTGACTAGAAACGCTGATCTATGCGATCGAAGGACTCGGACAAGAACACAAAGAAAAGATCTCCGAAGAAGATAAAGAAACCTTGAATAAGCTTGTAGCTGATGGAAAAGCGATGAAAGACAAAGAAGACGCAACTGTTGAGGAAATTAAGAATGAAGCTGACAGACTTCAAAAAGAATCTGAACCTCTCTTCCAGAAATATGCGCAAACTGCACAGGCAGAACAGCCAGCAGATGAAGAGAAAAAAGATGATGGTCCTGTTGAAGGAGAAGTCGTTGAAGCGGAATAGTTTGAGATACTTGAGATAATATAAAAATCCTCCCAATAGGGAGGATTTTTATGAATTACTAGCAATAATGTCTTTTCTTCTAAAAAACAATTCTAGGAAGTACTATATATTCAGTTTTTATAGTAGCCCCAGTAATTCCTGATTTATAAGACATATAAGATCTATGTATTTTTTCAAAGTATTCAGATAAAGACTTTATTTTAGCAATTCAAAGATACTGTGGAGAAGAAATTCTTTCTATGATATCATTCATTAAAAGAAGATAGAGATATTCTAAGTTTTGAATATGACCCAGATTGATACTCCAGAACAAAGAAATGAACTCAGGCAACGAGTATGGCTCATGCTCATGAGAAGTGCAAAGTAATCAACAAAAGTCATCCTGAATGTAATGAAGGATCCAGTGCATGTGAAGTAGCCTATTTCTGGATTCTTCCCCGCAGCTTTGTGCGGGGCGCAGCGCTTCGCTCAACATGACAACCCGTCACCACCCGGGTGCCTGAATAAAAAATTGCTTAGCACCCAGATGTAATTGACTACCCCGAGATTTCACGATTTGCATCCGTAGCAAATCTAGAAAAAACAAGCCACCCCTAAGCTCCGAGCAGGGAACCCACGAAGTGGGAAACGAGGAGCTTTACTATCTTCCCTTCCAATAACCAGCAAGCCTTAAGCATTATTGAAATCTCGAAAACCCTTTTTGCATACTTTTTGGGGTCATCAAAAAGTATGAAGAAGAAAAAGTATGAAGAAGAAAAAAATAATACAATAAAAAAGAGCAAATCACTGCTCTTTTTCCTACACCTAAAAGAAGAAAATTAACTCAATCCTGGCATTCCTCCTCCACCAAGCATTCCTGCCAAATCATTAGTATCTACACCAAGGATTTCTTTTGTCTTTTCCGCTACGATTTCCTGAGCCTTGGTTTGGGCTTTTTGAAATGCAGAAACAAGCATCCCCTCAAGAGCTACCTTTTTAGTCGGATCAAGTAACGAGAGATCATTGATCTGTAAATCTTTTAACTTCATCTCTCCAGAAATATCTACGATAATCGCATCTTTCTCTTCTCCATAATCATCATATTTCCCTTCTTTAGCTCTAATCACTAGATTTTTAAGTACCTTTTCCAGTTGTTTGTACTTATCATACATTTTCTTCATATCCCCCATTTTATCAAACATTCCCATGATTTTTTCTATAACTAACTAAAAATATACATCGTCCACTATACGATTCCTCTCTATGCTTTCAAGACCAGAACACTTAGAAGAAATATCTGAAGGAAGGTTCAGGCTTATTCAAAAGCTGATAGACTACAGCAAAATCCTCTTCATCTTCTACACTAAAGACAAACCCTTGTTTGGTAGATTTGAGAATATCAGCATTAGCATAGTGTCTGAGTGCCTTTTTGTAGGCATTCAATACCTCTTTATCAGATGCAGAGATACTTCCCAAAAGCTCTCCATCATGCTGAGAAAGAGATACTTTAAACGAAGAAGACTGAGTCTTGATCTCTGTAGGAAGTACTTCCTGACTAAGCTCAATATCTATAGCATCACCACGATCCAAATCTAACACAAAGGCCTCCCCTTCTGGTGCTATTTCCTGTTGAATCTGCTGAGTGAGTTTTTCAACTTTTTTCTCTTTAGAGCTATCTTCATCAAAGAGTCCCACAAACCAAGTCAAAATCATCACAACAATAACTCCAAATACCACAAAACTGATCTTTGATCTCTCTGGATATGTAGCAGTTCCCATGAGTAATACTAGTAATAAACTAAAAAGACGATTCTAGTATACTATTACTTTTTTCTTTAGCAAGATTATTTCTGCTGAATTACATGACGTTTTACACAATATTTCAATTTCTGATACCAGTCATAATGTCCCAAAAATTTAACTGATAATAAATTCCCAAGTTGTATTCAAAAGAGAAGAAAATTAAGAGGGAAATCATCTCTATTTTTTCGCTTAATATCCAGTGTTTCCCTTATTTGCTTAGAAGTAAATTGGGAAGAGGTATTCATATTGTGAAAATAATATTTTATAGAAAAGATGTCTAAATTCGCACCTTTTGCTTCTCTCAAAAACCTATAAAAAAGATCATAATCCATCGCATATTTATAGGTAGCATCGTATCATCAAAGCTCCTTAAGCAAATCATTCCTAAAGAGAACACTCGAGTGTTGAAAGGGGCATATCTTAGGAATAACCGATCTAATCTCTGTATCAGTGGTTGGAAGCGGGGAGGGCAAAGGGGTTCCATTAAAGATAACTTCCCTCTGAGTTCCAAGCAGTCAGTAGTCAGGGTTATTTTCTAAAAATTCCACCTGCTTAGTTAACTTAGTGGAGTCAATCCATTCGTCATCCTGATCTAAAATTGCGACATATTTTCCTGTTGTTTCACTCAGTCACTTATTCATATTCTTTGCTATTCACTGATTAGTATCTGAAAACAAGATGCGAATCTGATCCTTTGTATCGTTCTCTCTCTTAATGAGTTTTAGGGTATCTAGCGTAGTATCTAGAGAAGCATCATCACTAACGATAATCTCCACGTCAGGGTAATCCTGCTTCAAAACAGAAAGTAAGGCAGTCTCAATATAAGGAGCCCCATTATAGGTAGGGATAAGCACCGAAACTAAAGGAGAGAGATTTTCCATAGAGAAGAAAGAGTGTTCCTGATAAAGAAAGAATAGCAATATATAAATAATACTATAGAATAAGTCAAGAGATTATTTACAATTAAATAGAGGAGAGAATGATAAAAAGCTATTGAAAACAAGCTAATAATTCATACAAAGAATGCTGAGCAGATTTTTTTGTATTTTCTTTTCTTTACCCACTAAATACCATTGGATGAAACTTGACGGAAAAGCTATTCAGGCAGCAATTATGCAACTCGTAGAAGATTATAAATTTGATCCTTTTCAAATCCTAGAAATTTCTAAACTCGGTATCAAATCAGGATTCAAAAAAGACTATCCAGAATTCAGAAAATCAGATATCCTCGTAGATATCAAAGATGACGGAAGTGTTGCAATCTATAAAGCAATGGAAGTGGTAGAAGAAATAGAAGATCCAGATACACAAGTGACTTTAGCAGAAGCAAAAAATGTAAGAAAAGATGTAAAAATCTGAGAAAAATTACTCGGAAATGTTACTCCAGAATCTATGGAACTTTCGAGAATCGCTGCACAAGCTGCTGCACAAACCATCAAACAGAGTCTCAAGAATATCGAAAGAGAGAAATTCTACGAGAAATTCCAAGACAAAGAAGGAGAACTTTTGAAAGCAAAAGTACTGAGAGTACATGGAGATAGCATCGTCTTAGACATCGACCAAACCACCGTGGTACTTCCACCCGAGGGACAAACTCCAAATAGAAATTATGAATCCGGAGAAGAAATCTTTGTATTCCTCAAGAGAATCACCAAAGACGCAGGAAGTATCGTCCTCGATATCTCACAAACCTGTCCAGAATATATCACAGCAATCCTTGAAAAGATCGTTCCTGAGTTTGGAGACGGGACAGTAAATATCGAAAAGATAGCAAGAATGGCAGGAAGAAAAACCAAGATTGTCGTAAGCAGTAATGACGAAAAAATCGATCCTGTCGGAGTGATGGTAGGGCACAAAGGAGATAGAATCAATACCGTACTTTCTCTCCTTGATGGAGAAAAGATCGATTTCATAGAGTACGATGAGGATACTCCAGAATTCATCAAAAAACTGCTTAAACCCGCACAAGTGATTAATGTAGAGATCCTTCCTGATGGAAAAAAAGCATTAATTAAGGTAGAGGAAGAACAAAAACCCCTCGCAATCGGAAAAGGAGCAAGTAACATCAAACTCGCTTCCCAGATTGTAGGGATGAACCTAGAAATTATCTAATTATAATAAAAAGGTCTGACAAAAATCAGACTTTTTTATATTTTCTAAATTTAATCTTGATTCTTTCATATTTTTATTTTTAAAGGATTTTTTCTCATAATATTTTTTACGCGAACGATAGCAATAAAAAAAGAAGACAAAAGCCTTCTTTCTCTATATGATATAATAAACGCTAAGATATTCTCTATCTCCTTCTTTCGCTCTTTCCCTTTGAAGGGTATCCTCTTCTTTCGTCCCTTCTCGCCTGTGATTCTGGAGATCTTCAATAACTTTTTCTCTCACCGCCATCTCTATTTCCATAACTTCTACGATCACCACGATCTCCACCCTCTCTACTTCCATAACTTCTGCGTTCTCCTCCTTCTCTTGATCAATAACTTCTCCTTTCTCCCCCCTCTCTTGATCCTCTATATCCTCCTGACCTCGATCCGCCAGAATTTTTATCTTTTGCCTTACTCACGAGGGATCTTCCATTAGATTTTTGTTTAGAGAACACATGCAAGATCACTTCTGCCTCAGCAAAAGGGACCGTAACAAAAGAGAAATCCTCCATCACTCTCACATCATCAATCAATCTCGCTGGAATATCAGTTTCCGTCTGAATTAAGGTCACCAAAGAACGTGGATCATGTCCATCCTTTCTTCCTAAGGCAATGAAAAGCCTACTGGTTCCTGTTGTATCAATAGATACTTCATTAATTTTCTTGAAGCTATCGGGAGTAAGCCCATCTTGATAATTAAGTTTGAGCAAGGCAGACACTACTTCTTGTGGACTATTGTTCTCCAAAAGAAAGTCCGCTACATCGTTGTATTGTTCATATTTCTTTCCAGCAAGCACAGCATCAATATCGCTTCTGAGTTTAATTCTTCTTGCTGACATAATTTCTTCTGTTCCTGGAATAGCTCCTTTTTGGATATCTGTCTTAGTTACTCTTTGAATAATGACCATTCTCTTGTATTCTGCAGGAGTAACAAAGGTAATCGCCTTCCCTGTCTTCCCAGCTCTTCCTGTTCTTCCTACTCTATGGATATAACTTTCTGTGTCTTGTGGAAGGGAATAGTTAATCACATGCGTAATATCATTCACGTCAATTCCTCTTGCTGCCACATCGGTTGCAACCAGAATTTTTACATTTTTATCTTTAAAAGATTTGAGAATTCTTTCTCTTTGTTTCTGCTGCACATCTCCATGAAGACCCTGTGCTTGATATCATCTTTCATTAAGTTTAGTAGTTACAAAGTCGCAATCCAATTTAGTCTTACAAAACACAATCCCATAAAAATCTGGCTCAATATCAATAATTCTACAGAGAGCTTCAAATTTATCTCCCTCACGCACTTCAAAATAGATTTGCGTAGTTTGTGTAGTCGTCATCTGTGCAGTTTTCACCGATACCAGCTGATAATCTCCCATATATTTTTTAGCAACTTTAAGAATCCCATTTGGCATAGTTGCGGAAAAAAGAAGAACCTTTTTTTGTTCTGGAGTCTGCTTAAAAATTTCCTCAATATCATCAATAAATCCCATATTAAGCATCTCATCAGCTTCATCTAAGATCATATATTCAATCGCATCTAACTTCAGAGTTCTACGATTGAGATGATCAATCACTCTTCCTGGAGTTCCTACAATAATATCCGCGCCTTTTTTCAAAGCACGAAGTTGAATATCATAGCTCTGTCCTCCATAAATGGAAACAATAGAAAGCTTTTCTTTAGTATCAGATTGAAAAGAATTGATTTCCTCTGCTACCTGAATAGCAAGTTCTCTGGTTGGAGTAAGGATAATTGCTTGTGGTCTCTTGGCTGGGGTCAATCTCTCAATCAAAGGAATACCAAAAGCTGCAGTTTTCCCGGTTCCTGTTGCTGCTTGTCCAATAATGTTTTTGTCTCCCGTCATCAAAAGAGGGATTACCTGTTCCTGAATAGGAGAAGGCGTTTCAAATCCTTTATTCTTGAGCGATGCAAGCATCTCTTTGGATAATCCAAGCTCAGAAAAAGATAGGACTTTTTGGTCAGTTGTGGTCATACTAGTAATATATATGAGGTATAAATAAGGATCGCTTGCAAAAAAAGAAGCATATCCCACGCGATGCAAGGTAAATCCTTACTCCAATCTCCTCAAAAAAGTGCAGAAAAATCTGATATTGTTTGTGTTCACTCAAGCCATATGAGTGGGAAGTTTGAAACATAATTCACCTCAAAATCTGAGATGAGTATATGAAAGAGATAGGGGAAAAGCAAGAGAGAATTTGAGAAAAGCTGAATAGCAAAAAAAATAATCATTTCTCCCTCTACCGAAGAGATACTATGCAAAAATTACTTAAAAAATGCCCTACTGTTTTTCTGTTTTTTAAGAAGTTGAGAAAATTTTTTCTTAAAAAGGTTTTTCTTTTGACAAACGAAATAGACAAAATACATAATAATCAGTATAAGTTCTATAGCTATCAAAAGAAGAAGAAGAACATTTTTCAAAACCAACAATCCATAAATAAAGAAAATAATGGAAGAGATAATCCAGAAAATATAAGAGTAAGGATTTGCCTTAAATATTTCAATGTCCGAATCATTCATCTTGGGAAGATATGCAGCAAAATTAATCAATCCTAAGATTCCATAAACAGTAATAAAGAACCGGAGCATCCACTCTAAAAACATGAATATGCAAAATAAAAATAAAACATCTGATGTATTCCTTTAATAAGAATATAAGAAGAGAGGAAAAATTGCAAATTTTTTAGAAGAAAATGAAGACATTTAAAAAATTAGAAATTAAAGTCAAGAAAATTCTCAGGATTCACCAGCGGTGAATAAGTATAAAATACATTTCTTGGTACGTCTTGTAACACCGCTCTAATTATATCACCTGCCCTAAGATCACTAGTAAAATCAGCATACTGACAGGGACAAGTATTACAATTTTGCTCTACGATACACCGTCCCACATCCTGAGGACAAGTTTCACAGGTCTCTCAGGAGTCTACAATTCCATTTCCACAAGAAACAAAGGTACAGCGAAGTGAACACACGCCATCCTTCCCATTATTGGTTCCATTATCACACTGCTCTGTAGGTTCCACCACTCCATTCCCACATCTCGTAGCACACACTTGGACATCCTCCGGACAGTTCGCGCAAGTTTCTCCTGCATCTATCTTCCCATCTCCACAGGTTAAAGGAACATCTGGTCAAAGTTTCTCACAGGTAAGAGAACACTTCCCGTCTTTACCATTGTTGGTTCCATTATCACATGCCTCCATAAGTTCCACCACTCCATTCCCACATCTCGTAGCACACACTTGGACATCTTCTGGACAGTTCGCACAAGTCTCCCCTGCATCTATCTTCCCATCCCCACAGGTTAAAGGCGCATCTGGTCAAAGTTTCTCACAGGTAAGAGAACACTTCCCGTCTTTACCATTGTTGGTTCCATTATCACATGCCTCCATAAGTTCTACTATCCCATTCCCACATCTCGTAGCACACACTTGGACATCTTCTGGGCAGTTCGCACAAGTCTCTCCTGCATCTATCTTCCCATCTCCACAGGTTAAAGGAACATCTGGTCAAAGATTTTTACAAGTGAGAGAACATTTACCATTTTTCCCATTATTATTTCCATCATCACATGCCTCTCAAAGATCTAATATTCCGTTCCCACAAGTAGATAAGACCCCTTCACATACAGGAACATCTTCCGGACAATTCTCACAGGTTTCTCAGGAAGCAACAATTCAATCTCCACAAATAGAAATACATACACCAACATCCTGAGGACAATTTTGACAATTCTCCCCAATATCTATTGTACCGTTCCCACAGGTAGATAAGACCTCTTCACATACAGGAACATCTTCCGGACAATTCTCACAGGTTTCTCAGGGGACAACAATTCAATCCCCACAAATAGAAATACAAACTCCAACATCTTCCGGACAGTTCGCACAAGTCTCCCCCGCATCTATCTTCCCATCCCCACAGGTAGAAATACAAACTCCAACATCTTCTGGACAATTCTCACAAGTTTCTCCTGCATCTATCTTTCCATCTCCACAAGTAGAAGTACAAACTCCGACATCTTCTGGACAATTCTCACAAGTTTCTCCTGCATCTATCTTTCCATCTCCACAAGTAACCGGAGCTCATGATTCACAATATGCATCATCTACAAGAGAAAAATCTGGACATCCTTGATTGAGTATAGAACCAGGAATAGTAGGACAGGCATCTTCTTGATCGGGAATCCCATCACCATCCTGATCCGCAATTGTTCCTTGTTGAGTAGAATTTTGAACTAAAATATCAATGAACCAGCCATCGCAAACATCACCTATTCCATTATTATTTAGATCCCTCTGATCAGGATTAGTAGTAAAAGGACAATTATCTAAACTACATACACCTACATGCTGTCTTAAAAGATCAACATTAAGATTATCTGCAGTATACGAACAATCCTCTGTTTCATAACGAATAATCCCTATCAAATTTTTATTTCCGTCTCCATCAATATCATCATCACAAATATCAGGAACTCCATCCTCATCCATATCACACGTAAACTGAGACAAAGTAGTATTTTGCTTTGCCTCCAAACACAAATCAGAAGGAGAAATACTCAACGATCCTTGATTAGTAAGATGCACACACCTATTCACCTCTACGGAACTATTCACGGTCTTCTGCCCAGCAGAAATATAACTGTGGTCCAAACGAATATCCTTCAATACAGGATGAGAAAAGGTCTTCCAGCTTCCCACTTCAAACGTAGTAAAAGACTGAATACTCTTCAACACACTCATAGGAAGAACAGACAAAGAAAGCCCCAAAGGTTGATATTGAGCATAAGAGAATTCTGTTCCCGAAGTATTAAGTGCCATAGAATACTGAGAAAAAGGATTAGCTACAAACAAGGTAACAATATTCTGAAACTGTGATTGGTCAGCAAAAAGAACCGTCTGTATTAATGTTTTCAAACCTGAATCCTGATATTGATGCTGAGCTACAAGTCCTGTAGTAGAATCAATAGTATCATCTCCCCGATTTCGCTGTATAGCTTCAATATCTTGAATAACTCTCCCTATCAAATTAGTCTGTACCTTAACGGGATCTTGTAATGAAGCCTCATCAAGAGTGAGTTGTACATACTCTGCCTTAGAAGAACTACGAACCGTAGTAGCAGCTACCGCTTTCAAAACATTCTGATAATATGCTTTAGCAGTAACTCCATGAATTCCATCCTGTTGAAACACCTTTTTAATCTGAGTAGTAGGAGACGCTTGTTGAGTATCAGCATTATCAAACGTCCAAATAATTTTATCAATCTGTCCCTGATATTTTGGAGTAAAGGTATATTCTACTCCCTGACTTTTAAAACTAAAGTTTGTCTCAATATGCAAAGCATAGGCAGCTTCATTTCCATGTCCAATAAAGACTCTCGTAGACGCCTCAGCTTGTTCTCCCTTAGTATTCGTTCCTATTGCCTTAATTGTATAATGTCAGGAACGATCGTAGCTATGTGCGAGAGTAGGAAGAGTTGTTGTATAGGTCTTTCCATCTCCCATATCCCGTTGAATATTTCTCAGGGTAGTATCAGTAATCAATGCAAGATGCACTCTTCTACTAGGAGCAGCATCAATACTTCTCGTCTGAATAAAAAATGAAAATCAGATTCTTCTCTCTCCTAAAGGAGTCTGATCAAGTGTATCATCCCATTTCCCAATGATAATATTATCGTTATCATCTACGATACCTATCGAATTTTTCTCTCCATCTCCATCAATATCATCATCACACACATTTCCTATTCCATCGCCATCCAAATCTGTCTGACGAGGGTTGTAAGCATAAGGACAATTATCTAAATGATTGAATATTCCATCACAATCATAATCAGGATCAAAACTACAACCACTATAATTACGATAGACATAATAAAGAATTTGTAAGACCTCTTCTCCATTGATCGTAGCATAAGCCTGCTGAGCATCATTTGCCGAAATCACTCCCTCTCTTACGAGAATATTAAGTTCACTAATCGGCCAAAATCCCTGAAGAATAGCTCCAAAAGTCTGAAAATCACATGCCTGAAGATTAAACATACAGTATTTAAGCCAAGCTTGAAATTCTTGGGTAGAAGAAATAGTGGCAGTTACAGGACTTACTGCATTGATAGTAGCAATATCTTGTTCTGAAAGCGTATTGTAGGTATATTCCCCCTTTTTTAATCCCCTAAACCACTGCTGAACTGCTTTCCAATCAGCTTTATATCTGGTCATAATATGTTCATCAATAATATTCAGCACCGACTGAAAAAATTCTGCCTTGGTATTCGCATTCTGCCCACAAAACTTTCCCCCACAGAGAGGAGAGGTCGCTAAAGGATATCCTCTCATATACTCTTGATCCCCTACATATGCTACACAATAATAGTAAGACTGTCTATTAAAAGTTGCTCATTGAAAAAAGACATCCCCAAAATCCTTATCTGGCAAAGTACTAAAAGTCGTCCAATATGCCTGAGTATACTTCTGAAGCATCCAATCTGGTGGCGTAATACAGTTTTCACATTCTACTGCATTCAAAAGCCTCGCTATCTCAAAACGAGAAATATCTTGTTTTTGGCGAAAACTTGCAATATCAATCCCCACGTATTCCATTTCTTTCAGAAACTCCTCATAATTAGCAGAAGAAAAATTCACAACTCATAGGAGTAAAACAAGAGAAAAAAGCAAGAAAAATCTGATTCTAGAAAAAAGTTTTTGCATGAAAAAACTTTAAATAAAGCTCTTAGAAATGATAGTAGTAAAATAGGGGCATATTTCAAATACATTCCTCTTTAATTAAACGAAAACTCTTCCATCCTTTCCAAAAATAGCTATAATCAGAATATGAAAAACTACTACCCATGATTCTTTCTCCAAAATACTGATGCAAATATGCAATTCGTCCATCCAGAAATTCCTCTTCGAGTAGCCCCCCTCATCAAAGTCTCCGACCTAGAAAAGCTCACCATTGAAGAACAACATTTTGCTTTTGCTGAAAAAATCCCCCTTATAAAGGGGGAGGAGACGCAAAGCAGTTCAGGGGGTTCAGAAAATATACAATATTTTCATGGACTCAAATATTTTCTCCAACTTCAAACAACCGATCTTCCTCCGGTCTATATTTTCGATAATCATAATCATGCGCTCTTTTTTTGGTATCAACACTATCTCCAGACGAAGAGTTTCCTTCCGGTCTTACATATCGATCAGCATTCAGACGTAAATCGGAATCAGCATCAGCTTTCTACTGCTATTCTCTCAGCGGATCAATCTCAGCATGTCTTTCACTTTAGCAATGGCTCATGTAATGTGGGAAATTTTATTCAGCCTGCATTGCAGTCTCAGCTGATCTCTGAAGCGAAAATGATCTTAACGGAATATAGTTTAGATGAACTAAGTATTCCAGATATGCCGTATATCTTGGATATTGATCTAGACTTCCGAGCTCCAGAGATGGGAAACCGTCTCTCTTATAGCTTAGCAAAAATAAAAAAGCTGATTACCTCAGCTTCTTTAGTGACAATAGCCACTTCTCCCTATTTTCTAGATCAGAGATTATCTCTCTCGTTTTTGCATCAGATGTTCAACTAAACATTTAATCCTTCTCTCTATTCACCGTAAGAGATGCCCATCTCTTTACTATGTAAAATATAGTCCCCTACTCTCCCATTTATCTATCAGACTTCTTATCTGTTTATCTACCTTCATATCCTTTGACTTTCCAAAAAGAATCTCTACAACAAGGTCAGATTTATTTTTCTGTTTTCTCATATGCCTGAAAAAAGAAGACTCCAAGTATACAACACGCTTACACATCAAAAAGAAAATTTCATCCCCTTACTTGAATCAGAACAGGCAGAGTTTGTCGGGATGTATTCCTGTGGACCAACCGTGTATCGATCACCGACGATTGGAAATTATCGTGCTTTTTTCACTGCAGATCTGATTAGAAATGTACTGAAATATATCTGTGGATATCCGGTAAAGGCAGTAATGAATCTAACCGATGTTGGACATTTAACCGATGACGGAGACCATGGAGAAGACAAACTTGAAAAAGGGGCAAAAAGAGAAGGGATCTCCGCTCGAGAAGTAGCTAAAAAATACGAGGAAGAATTTTTCAACGGACTCGAAAAAATGCACATTGAACGTTTTGATGTGATGCCAAAAGCAACAGACCATATCCAGCAACAAATTGAAATGATTCAAGCATTAGAAGAAAAAGGATATACCTACACCATTCCAAATGACGGGATCTATATGGATAGCTCAAAGGTTCGTGAGTATGGAAAACTCATGGGACCAAACTATAAAAAAAGAATAGAAAATCTGAATGCAGGAGAAAGAGTTGAGATGGGAGGAAAAAAGAATGCTACAGATTTTGCACTTTGGAAATTCTCCCCAACGCAAGAAAAAAGACAAATGGAACGAGATTCCCCACGAGGAATTGGATTTCCTGGCTGGCATATTGAATGTAGTGCAATGTCTAGTGAATATCTTGGGAAACGCTTTGATCTCCATCATGGAGGTGCAGACCATATTACTGTGCATCATCCCAATGAAATTGCTCAATCTGAATCTGCCTTTGGATATGATGAGAAGCATCCTCGAGTAAATTACCGAGTACATAACCAATTCTTACAAGTAGACGGAGGAAAAATGGGGAAATCCCTGGGGAATGCTTACACTCTTGAAGACCTAGAGGCAAAAGGCTATTCTCCGCTGGATCTCAGATATTTTTACTTTATGGCCCAGTATGCTAACTTCCAAAATTTTACACGAGATGCATTGGATCAAGCAAAATCTACTCGCAAGAATCTGCAAAAAAAGATAGAAAAAGCTGTGAAAGAGCTCAGCTTGGATCCGAATTCTTTTTCTCTTCCAACAACTTTGCAAGACTTAATTAAAGAACTCCCAACTCAAGAAACAACTATTCTCGCAATCGACGAGGCACTCAAAGATGACTTTAATACTCCAAAACTCATCGCCCTACTTCCTACTCTTGTAAATAGTCCAACAATTGAACAACTGAAAGTGGTGCTTTGGCTGGATCAATACATTTTAAAAATCTGACTATTTGAAGACAATACACCTTCCAGTAGCGAGATCTCAGAAATCCCAGCAGAGATCATGGACCTCGCCAATCAACGCGCAACCGCAAAAGCAGAGAAAAATTATACTTTAGCCGATGAATTAAGAAACCAAATTCAGGAAAAAGGATATGATATCAAGGATATTCCAGGAGGATTTGAGATAAAAAAAGTATAGAAATAAAAAAGAGCTTCTACACAGAATGCTCTTTTCTTCTGTCCAAGATTTATACCCTCCTTGCAATGTATCAAACCTTTATACTTTTACCCCCTCTTACACATCCAGCTCCTTTACACTTTTCGCATGAGTTAAAATAAAATGCTTTCTACTCTGAACATCCTCTCCCATCAAGATCCTGAATAATCTATCAGCTTCTTCTGCGTCTTCTACCGTAATCTTTTTGAGCATTCTCTTTTCCGGATTCATCGTCGTCTCCCAAAGCTGATCCGCATTCATTTCTCCAAGACCCTTATATCTCTGCGTCTCTATATTCTCATTTGCACCAAATCCATACATTTCAGGGGTATGTATCTCATCATAGACATATACTTCTTTGCTTCCCTTACTAAATTTATAGATTGGTGGACAAGCAGCAAAGACATGCCCTTCCTCAATCATCGGTCTCATATACCTAAAAAAGAAAGTCAAAAGCAGAGTTCTAATATGCGCACCATCTACATCGGCATCGGTCATGATAATGATTTTCTCATATCTGAGAGATTCCAGATCACAATTATCTTTCACTCCTGTACCAATCGCAGTTATCAGATTTTTCACCTCTTGATTAGCCATAATTTTTTGGATAGAAGCCTGTTCTGTATTAAGGATTTTCCCTCTCAAAGGAAGGATCGCTTGAAATTTAGAATCTCTTCCCTGTTTTGCACTTCCACCAGCAGAATCTCCCTCCACAATATAGAGTTCTGTACCTTTATTTCCTCTCTTGCTACAATCAGCAAGTTTCCCAGGGAGCACCCCTCCAGAAAGGACATTCTTTCTCAGTACAGTTTCTTTGGCAAACTTCGCTGCTAATCTTGCTCTCGCAGCCAAATCAATTTTCTCAAAGATCTTATCAAATTCCTCAGGATTCTGTTCAAAAACCTCTTTGAAATAATCATAGGCAATCTTTTCTACTTCCGTCCTTACATAAGCATTTCAAAGTCTTCCCTTCGTTTGCCCTTCAAACTGAGGTTCGGGAATCTTTACGGTGATAATTCCATAAAGCCCATCAGTAACATCGCTATATTGAAATTCTCAGATTTTTTTATCAATTTTATCCTTCTCTTTACCTATCTCATTCATGATGGTAAGCAAAGCTGACTTGAACCCAAGGACATGTGCTCCTCCATCTCTAGTAGGAATATTATTTACAAAAGAAAGGGTATGATCATTACTTGTTGCCACGAATTGAAAGGAAATTTCCGCCAAACAATTTTTCCCCTCCGCCTTGAAATAATGAGAAGATGAAAGTCTTTGCTGTTCCCCTACCAAATTATTAAGCCAGGTTTTAATCCCTCCTTCATAATAAAATCTCTCTTTATCTCCCGTTTTCTCACTTACAAAAGTAAATGTTACACCTGGAGTAAGATAAGCAGCCTGCTTCATTCTGAGTAGTTCTGTACTTTCTACGAATTCCACTGCATCAAAAATAGTCGGATCTGGCAAAAAAGTAACCGTAGTTCCGTTTTTATCCGTCTCTCCAATCTCCTCAATGCCTCCTTGAGGAATCCCCCTTTCAAATCTCATTTTCCAGATTTTCCCATTTTTGTGAACAAGCACTTCAAGCCGAGTAGAAAGTGCATTTACTACACTCGCTCCTACACCGTGAAGTCCTCCAGATACTTTATATACCGACTTATCAAATTTTCCTCCCGCATGAAGCACAGTATATACAGTCTCCAAGGCAGATTTTCCTGTCTTAGGATGAACATCTACAGGAATTCCCCTTCCATTATCCTGAACCGTCACACTTCCATCTTCATTCATAGTCGTGGTAATATGGGTACAATATCCCGCCAATGCCTCATCGACTGCATTATCCACAATCTCTTGGATCATATGATGTAATCCTTTAACATCCGTAGTACCAATATACATTCCTGGTCTCTGTCTCACGGGTTCTAGCCCTTCTAATACCTTAATATGTGACGCATCATACTGTTTGTCATTAGTTATTCCTTCATTTGAATTAAGAGAGGTCATAGCGAAAAATCTGAGTAATAAAAAATGCTTTATATCTACTCAACAATAGTAATATATAAGCAAAAAACAAGAGCAAATCCACCACTCAATGCTCTATTTCAAGAGAAAAAATAAAGAAAAAATACCTAAACCAAAAAAGAAGAAAAAAAGAAGAAAAGTCTGATTTTT
The DNA here is from genome assembly GCA_028685875.1 of Candidatus Absconditabacteria bacterium. Lineage (GTDB taxonomy): Bacteria > Patescibacteriota > Gracilibacteria > Absconditabacterales > Absconditicoccaceae > UBA3291. Next base: position 19,425 of record JAQUDD010000006.1, on the reverse strand, counting down.
TTTGACATTATCATTCTTATTGGCTATAATTAATGAGGAAATAACAAAATCTTTTATGTATCTAGATAAAAACAAAAGATGGAAGAAGTAAAAAAAATCTCAGAAAATGGAATACCCAATATAGAAAGGGACATTGCTCTAGAAACAAATAATAGTAATAGCCCTAACTCAAGCACCTTGGACAAGGAGATCTTTTCTTCTACCGATAACATTTGAGAATTAGAGGGAATAGAAAAAATAGAAGAAAATAACGCTCTCCACAACCAAAACCTTTTCCTCAATGATAATCCCAGCGAAGAGGAAAGCAGTAGTAAAGAAGGTGTAAAAGAAAGATTTGTTTCCTCTTATATTAGGCGACTTATGGTCGCATCTCTTATAACAATTATAAGTATCGTCCTTATTGTAATCCTCTATACTTTGAATCTCTATACCATCGAAGCAAGTAAACCCATTCCAGAAATACAAGGGAACGCACTAAGCAATGTGGAAAAATATCTTTCAAAAGGAAGGGAGATAATGGGGAATAACGAAGCAAATACCTATAGTCTATTACCCATAATATATGGAGAAAATAGCAATAATCTTAATGCCATCATCAATGCAACAGATATTGATTATGTAGAAAAAAAGGATCTCTTGGAAGGAAAAATCAGAAATCTAATTAGTAATACTAATAATACTAAAACAGAAATTGATGCTATAAAACAAGGGATTATAACCTTTGGATTCATCCCACAAGAAATAAAAGGCATCCTCGAAGAAGAAAATGCAATTGCCTCAATCCAAAGGTCATTAAATTCTCTAGAAATTATTAAGTTTACAACAGCTGTAAAAGTATTCTCCTATATGGATAGTGCAATAACTATTCTCAGCAACGGAATTGGGATCAATAAAAATAGTCTGGAAGAATTTCTTTATTTTCTAAGTGAAAGAGGAGAAAATGACATCTCTAAATATGTGTTTATGTGTTATCTTAATCCTTATGAAATAGGAGAAGAATGTAGAAACATTGGAGATTTTGACCTCTATTATGAAAGTATTGCAAAAGATGCTTCCTTAGACAGAACGCTGTTCAAAAAGGTTATGAGATATATTAACATCATGCTTGAACAAAGTGATATTCCAAATTTCTCAATTTTGTTTAATGGATTTGAGAATAATGCAAAAAACATCAACTTTACGATAGAAATAAATACTCTAAAACAAGATGAAACAAGCCTCTTAAGTAAAAAGATAAAAAATCCACATATATTTATTCTAACAAATCTTATTAATCTCCTCAAACAATCGCTCTTTATTATCGGAGAAGATATTCAGACTAAATCTATCGACATCATTAATAGAACACTTACGATTGGGAATATAAGTTACAATGTAAATACGTCTACTAACACCTTCTCTCTTCCAATTCAGTCTTCCACTACAAGAGAAATTTTCGACTATATTGATATTGATAGTCTAATCGCTTTGGATGAAGCTTTTGAAACACCTAAGGATACGACGAATGAGGAAGGAAGCGAAGAGATACCTACAGGAGAAGAAAATAATAGGGAAAATGAAGACTTACAAGAGTTTATTACCGAAGAAGTAAATACCCAAGAATTTAACGATCGAGAAAATAACTATGAGACAGAAAATATAATCGAAGAATTTAGCACAGAAGAAAATGAAATCAAGGAATTTAGTACAGAAGAAAGTGAAATTGAAGAATTTAGTACAGAAGAAAATGAAAGCCGAACAAACAGAATTGAAGAAGAGAATATCGAGGAACCTAGTCCTGAAGAGTTTAATGAATTTTAATTATTTCTAATAATAAACCATGAAAATCACAGAAAATAGTAGTTTCAAAGAAATAGAAGAAAAAGTATCTGGTTTCTTCAGCGCATTCAAAAAGAAATCTGGAAGTACAACCGTAGTAATGACGCGTCAACAAGCACTTACCTCAGGAATCATAGCAGTAGTCAGCTTAGTTGCACTCATCGTATACGGAATTTTTGTCTATCAGAATTACCAAGAAATAAACTCCAAAAGTAGTCAACTCCACAATACAAGTGCATATAACCCAAATATAGGACAACTAGAATATAATGGAGTAAGAGTAGAAACCATCCAACAAATTTTAGAAATAAATAGTGACCTTAGGGAAGAACTTAATAAATTTCAGAAAATTTCTACGGAACAAAAACAATATTACGAAATATTACTACGTAACATCTATCTTCCAAGCATCAACCTTTGGAAAAATCCTTATACCAATTTCATTGATGTAAGCATTATGGGAGAAAGATATCTTAATGAAGATCCCTTTCAAGACATTCCATTAATTCAAACTCGGAGTGATTTCTTTAGAAGTGTAGGGGAAGGAAACGACTATAACGAAATTACCAATATTAGCATCGGGGATATTGAGGACATAAATGAAGAGCATTTTATCATTCCTATTGATGTATCATTCACCGCACCCAGCAAACAAGGGTTCTTGTTATTGGTAAATAAACTCTCCACAACATCAAATGCAAATAACATTTCTCTGCTCAACGAATTTTTCTACTACCTTTTCAAAAACATTAAAGAAGATAAACAGGAGGAAATCCAACAGCTAAAGGAACAATATAAAGCAGACTTTTCCGAGAATAATACAGAAATAGAAGATGACATCATTATAGGATATACGCTCTATAATCGAATCAAAAAGAATGAAGAAAATTCTCTTATTGATGATAATCTACTTAATGAAACGATCAGAGAAAATGTACCATGTAATGAAAAAACAAGCGATAATGAATGTTTCTATTCTTTTAGAGAAAAATTTAGAGATATTCCTCAGCTTGCCTATACCATTGGAGTACAAAATAGTAGTTCAAGACTGACAGAATTCCATAATTTCTTAAAAGAACTCCCTCCCATTATTAGTATAAAAGACTTCTCTTTTGAGAAACAAAACAATTATGGACTACTCGTAAATACTACTGAACAATACGTAGGAAAAGCAACAATCAATGTATATGGAAGAAGCATGAAAAATGAAGAAGTAGAAGAAGTAGCAATAAAATTAGGAAATCTATGCTTTGGAACAGAAAGCGAACAAGCTATTTCTCCCGAGTATGCACTTAACACAATCGAAGAGAACATTGCCCATCTTGCAGATAACCAAGAAATATCAAGTATCATAACAGAATATGAAGAACTTCAAAAACACTTCAGCAAAATTCAAGAAGAATATCCAGAACTTACCAACTACAAAAAAACTATTAGACTCTTCGAAATATTTAGAATGCTCAAAGAAGGAAATCTCTGTAAATAAGAAAAATACAACAAAAGTCTGACCGCAAAAGTCAGATTTTTTCTACCTAAAAAATATTAAGATCCAATAATCACTTTTGAAGGAGAGAGGGTAATTTTTTCTGAACCTGTATCCAAATAAAATCCCTGTTCAAATACTTCTATAATTTTTCCTTTCAACTTCTTGTCGCTTACCTCCTTAATACTAACAGGTTCGTGGAATAAGGTGCTTGGTTCCAATCAGAGAGATTCAATAGGATAGATCTTGAAGTCAGCCAAAGCTACAATAAACTTATCGTATACCATTTGTACTCCCCTCCCAAGAGTATCTCCCTTTTGGTCCTCACTAAGATTTAATAAGGACTTTCTGAGATCCTCTACAAAAGGAAGAAATTTCTTCACCACTTTGACCAAAGTATCTTGAGTCATAGATTTTTCCTTAAGTTGGCTCTGACGAAGCAGAAAATCAAAATCTGTCTTGAGGGTAATATAATCAAGTTGTGCCTTTTTGGTAATTTCCTCTTTTTCTGCAATCTGCTTTTGGAGAAGAAGAACTTTTTGATTTTCCTCAGATTTTTTTATAATTTCTTCTTCTTTTCCCTCCGTCTCCGCATTGATTTGATCAAGCATTTCCTGAAGTTCTTGCGTATCGTCTTGTTGAGATTTTGGATCTTTTTTCTTATGAGAATTCATGGTCTTACACTAAAATATCAAATAAAAATTATAAGTCAGAATGACTATAGAAGTATTCTGTAAAGCTCTGTTGGTTTTGATAGAGAAGAGTCGCTAATTCTACACCGACGTATCTCCAATGCCATGGCTCTACTATCTTTCCATCAATTTCTATTCACTTTTGGTAACTTTGATGAAATCCATGTAAATGTGCATTATCTGCTAACCACTGATAATACTTCTCTCAGGCAGCGAGAATATTTCCTCCATTAACTCCCAGATCTATTGCTAATCCCGCCTCATGTTCACTGGTTCCTGCTTCCGCACAACGAGTAATTGAGCAGGAAGAAGCAAGCTTCCTTTGAAAAGCTGAAGATCTATACGAAGAGGTTATAGATAATCTTGCTTTAAAATCAAACGCATGAGAAAACTCCCACGCCATATGAGAAAACTTTTCTGCTGCCTCGTTCCTTAACTGATATTTAGAAGCACTATTAAAAAGAAAATCTGAATGAATAGATTGAAGATCACTAGGAACATAAAAATCTGAAAGCGTATGCGAGGAATCTAAAAATTTCTGAAAAGAAAAATCAGAAAAGAAATCAAATTTTGTTCAAAAAGATACCTGCCCAGGATGCGTCAAATATTCTTCCTCAGAAGCTACCTCTCGCGTCTGATTTATGGAATTATATACCCAATACGTCTGAACAAGAGAAGCATAAAGATAATCCACATAAGAAAGCAACAGCGTTCCTCATAATAAAGCAAGAGAAAATATTCATACTCTTTTAGCAAACTGCATTTCATAGACGATGAATAAAAAAAGGACTTTGAGAATCATACCTATCTTTTTTATGAATGCAACGTAAAACATTTTCCGAGTATTGATTTACATTGATTAGAATCTGATTTATCTTTTTAGTTCCAATATTCTTATTGATTTTTTATATACAAAGTTTTATTGACTTCCAATTTTATTTACATATTTTATATGAAAATATAAATAAAAAGTAATAACCTTCTAAAGAATAAAAAAATGGAAACAATGAAAGAAATGCTCTTGAAAAGAGTTAAAGAGAAAAAAATTAAGAAAATTGAAGAGATGATTGAACCATGGATAACTCCTGTTATAACAGGAATTATAGTCAGGATAATGATATTCGAAAGAAGCCGTCCGATTGCTATGGCTATTGCCATAATAATTGTGCTGGGCGCAATACTCCCAGTTAAGAAAATAAAAACTTCTTCTTCAAAGGACGAGTGTTTCAAAAGAAGAACTTCTTAAAGAGTATGAAGAAAAGAGAGAAGAATTTCTTAAAGAATACAAAGAAGAAAAAGAAGAACTCGAAAAACAGGAAGAAGAATTAAAAAAATTTCTGGAAATAAAATAAAGACTATTTATGACATAAAGTGCGTTTTGTTTTAAAGATGCACTTTTGTTTTAGTTAAAATATTACTTCACCACAATCCTTCCCTGACTCATTCCCATTGACCCACAGACCATAGGATATGTTCCTGCTTGCGCATCCACAATTTCATAGACAATGGGCTGATCTTTAATCACATGATGGGTTTCATTAGAAAGTTTTGGAATACGTAAGGTATACATACATCCAATCCCATTACGATTAGGAACAATCGAAATACGATAGCTCTTCCCCGCTTTTATAGTAAGAACTCCCTCCTCAATCTGCCAACCATTGTGCTCAACAGTAATTTCAATAAACTCCTCATCTCATGTTTGGACAGAAGAAGAAGCAGAACCAAGAAAAGAAGAAGGAAGTAAATGATACACACCGATTCCCATCATTACAGCAGTCGCCACAATCAAACTTCCAATAATTTTCTTAAGATAAACATTTGCCTTATTAAGATAAGAACTCCCAATTCCCACTAGAAAGAGAATAGGAGCTGTACCAAACGCAAAAGCAGCCATGAGTATTCCTCCTCACCAAAAGCTTCCTGTATTAATTGCCAAGATTTGCATTGCCTGGGTAAATCCACAAGGGAGAAAAAAGGTTAATGCTCCAATAAGAGGAATCGTTATCTTACTCTTAGAAGTAAAAAGAAAATCTGATCGCTTTTTAGGAAGAGAAAAATTTAATATGTTAAAATGCTGAAAAACTCCTCGCAAATAAAGACCCATATAGATCAGAATAATCACCACAAGAGTATTAAGAACGAGGGTAAAGGTAGAAGAAAGCGTAAAGAGACTTCAGAGCCATCCTAATAAACCTCAAAAAAGAAAGAATCCCCCAATTCTTCAGACCTGAAAAAGAATCTGAAAGAAAACATTTTTCTTCTTGGAAAAATCAGGAGTCTCTGCCAAAGAGGAAGAAATCCCGAGAACAAGAGAACCTGTAACAGCAAAACAAGTGGAAATAGAAGCAATAAAGCCAATTAAGACAACAAGTAACAAAGAGACATTACTTGATCCTGCAGAAGGAATTAATGTCATCAAACTACTCTGCTCCAAAAGGAATAAGAGTAATAAAAACAAAAACAGAGATGCAACAAGTATTCATCGTCCCTCGGAACTAATACGTTCTTTTTTTACATGTACTCCCTCAGGAAGTACTTTATATCCAAGCCCTTCAATAATTTTCTTAACCTTCGTATCTGAACTTGTTGAGGAAGAATCATACGTTATAGTTCCTTTTCTAAAGGAAGTCTTTTCCACACGCACTTTTTGTTTTTCGAGTTCCTTGGTAATAAGAATTTCACAAGCTTTACAGTGCATTCCTTGAATATTAAGCGTTTTTTTCATGAGATTTGCTAAATAATGAAAGATGAAGAGAGGACCCCAGGGTTAAAAATATTAAGTAATTTTCTTTGCCTGAAGTCTCAGAGAATTTCCAACCACAGTCAAGTCACTAAAGGCCATAGCCATTCCTTCAAATGCAGGATTAAGCATCCAGCCCATAAACGGAAAGAAAAGTCCTGCTGCAAGAGGAATTCCAATAATATTATATCCAAATGCTCGCAATAAATTCTGATTAATTGCTGATTGGGTAAGATGAGAAACCTTAATCGCCTTGAGAAGTTTGGAAATATCTCCATGAAGCAAGGTAATATCAGAACTTTCAATAGCTACATCCGTTCCCGTACTCATTGCAATTCCTACATCTGCTGTAGCCAAAGCCGGAGCATCATTGATACCATCTCCAAGCATAGCTATCAAGCCACCTTTAGTAAGCTGCGACTTCAATGTGGTGATGCAACCAGCCTTTTCTTCCGGCTTAACCTGAGCAAAAACCTGATCGATTCAAACCTGGGCAGCAATGGCTCTAGCCGTTTTCTCATTATCACCGGTAATCATCACAGGAACAATACCCATTTCTTTCAGAGTTGCAATAGTTTGAAGAGAGCTTTCTTTTACTGTATCTGCAACCGCATAGAGAGCAATCACTTCATTTTCAGTAAAAAGAACCAAAGGGGTTTTCCCCTCTTCCGTCCATGCCTCATAGGTAGTAGGTAATGATAATCAAAATTCTGAAGCAAATTGAGGGTTCCCTACAAAATATTCTGTGCCATCAATCTTCCCAGAGAGTCCCCTCCCAGCATAATTTTTTGCATCATCAATAGATGATAAGGGAATAGCATGTTCCTCGGCATAACTAAAAATTGCATGAGCAATAGGATGCGTAGAAGTTGATTCTAGAGAAGCTAAAATCTGTAAAGCATCATCACGGAGAATATCTGCAACGAGAGAGGTATCAGTAAGTGTGGGTTTTCCTTGGGTAATAGTTCCCGTCTTGTCAAAAGCAACATACTTCACCTTACGCAATTTTATCAACCCATCAGCATTTTTTGCAAGAATACCATTTTTAGCAGCATGTCCCATTCCGGTTACTATAGCCATTGGGGTAGCCAACCCTAATCCACAAGGACAGGCAATTACTAATACCCCCACAAATGCTTGAATAGCATATCTAATTGCTTCCGACTGAGGCATAAACTTTGGAGCAATAAACAATCGAACAATACAAGAAACAATAGCAATAGAAAGTACCACAGGAATAAAGACCTTCATAATTTTATCTACTTTATATTGAATCTGTGGCTTAGAATTTTGAGCATCATCAACAATCTGGATAATTTTGGAAAGATAGGTCTCTGATCCTACTGCAGTTGTCTGAATTTCTAAAGGAGAATCCACCACCAAAGTCGCCCCAATAACCTGTTCTCCTAGTGTTTTGGAGACTGGAAGCGGCTCTCCTGTAATCATAGATTCATCCAAATGTGCAGTACCTTTGATAATTACTCCATCCAGAGGAATCTTTTCCCCAGAACGAACAAGTAATATATCCCCGATCCCCACCTCTTCAATGGAGAGTTCTAGTTCTTTTCAGTCTTTTAGAACCCTAGCACGCTTTACTTGTAGGTTCACGAGAGCTTTGATTGCTTGTCCAGTTTTGGACATAGTTCTCTGTTCCATATATTTTCCGATCGAAATGAATCCAATCACCACAATAGCTGCCTCATAAAAGACTCTCTCAGGATCAATATAAGTAGAAAATCTTTCACCAAAAAAAGTAACAAAAAGGCTGTAAAAATAAGCAAATCCTGTTCCGATTCCCACTAAAGTATCCATAGTCGCCTTCCCATAACGGAGATAACTTCGAACCGCCTTAAGGTATTTACGACCAATTACCACCATCACTATCGTCGCCATCAGAGGGAGAATTCGTCTCGTAGCGAGATGATGCATCATCTCAGACATTGGACTAATACCCAATACTCCATATTCTGCACCCAACATCCATCCCATAAGAAATAAGGAAACCACTACAAAAGGAATGGAAAGATACATATCTCTTTTAGCGGTTTCATAGTCATGAGTATGCTCTAGTATTTCCTCTCCATGACCAGCAGATGAATGTTGAGAATCAACCAAAGAGTATCAGAATTTTATGAGATGAGCATTCATCTCCTCTACAGGAATCTCTGAATCTGTGAAAGTAATCATGGCTTTATGATTAGCCACATTGATATCACAAGAGGCTATTCCACTAGTTTCTTGTAGTTCTCCTTGAATAAGTGTTGCACAGGATGCACAATGCATTCCTGAAACAGTATAGGTTTTTTTCATAGTATGTGTAGTATATAGTAAATATAAATAAATAACTTTTTTATACCTCCCTAGTAGGTATACCTCTGGTAGAGGTAATAAGAAAATACCTAATAATTACAAGAGCTTTTTAGAAAAACAAAAAAGTCTGAATATTGCCAGACTTTTAGAGGGTAAAAGATACATAAGAGATGCTAAGAGAATTCTGCAAAAACTTGATAAAGAATCAATAAGAAGCCAAAGAGCACCAATCCAGAGACAAGCATATTTACAAGTATATTGGTAGCTTTTTTCATTCCAGATCCTCCTCCTGCATCAGTGAGATACAAAAATCCAGCATAAAATGCCATAAGCACAGCACCAGCTCCATAGAGATATCCAAAGAATTTTGCAACCGTAATAATAAGATCTGCAGCCTGTGCAGCAAAAGTTGGTGTAGCAGCAATGTAATACACAAAGTCTACACCTTTCATAATAAAGAGAGCAACCAAAACATTTACAGTTCCTCTAATAAGTTTCTTAGACTTATCAGCATCTGCTGCAGCCATCACCCTAAAACCAGTTACCACAATCATAATGATGGCTACGAAAAATGCTCCAGATTTAAGGAGAGACAACATTACAAAAGCAGCAGAACCTTGTCCTGCCGATAAGGCAGTAGCAACTCCAGATACTCCTGTCATACTATCCATATTAAGAACATCACCAAAGAGCCAACCTGCAGCATAAATAAAGAGGGCTCCTACAACAATATATCCCAAATTAGTAAAAGATTCCTTCACTTTCTCAGGTTTTTTACCACTTACTATTAATTGGAATCCTGCAATCACAATAAAAAGAATAACCACTCCTATAGCAATACTTTTAGTCATAGAACCAAGGATTCCTCAGTTAGTAGCCGTTGAAGGATAAAAAAGATATCTAATATTATCCCTTAAGCTCCTACCAGAATTCACGTTATCATCAGAAAAAACATTAATCTGATTCTTATCGCTAGAGAGGGGTTTTACAAAGTGATCATCAAAATTAGGAACAGATGTTGCAAATACTGATCAAATCTGAAAGGAAAGAACAAGAGCCAAAAAGCTAAAGAGTAGTTTTTTCATCACAAGAAAACAAAAGACTAAAATTATCCTAGAAGCATATTAATTACTGCCACAATAATATCGATTAAATAATAGAATCCCGTAAGGACAATCACCCCAAGTGCAATATAAATAAAGTTATTTTTGAGTTTCGAAAATTCTCCATTCCCATGCATCACATTCGTAACCATTAAAAATCCATTATAAATAAGGAGAATAACCGCCAAACTGAGACCAAGATATACTGCCCATTGCAAGTAAGGATGAATAGTATTTTTTAGATTAACCAAAGTATTGGTAAGTGTAAAATTTTTATCAGCTGTAAAACTTGTATCTTGAGAAGTAATACCATCTAAAGCAGTATCTTGAATTTTATAATCTTTATTCGCCTCTCCCACAACCGTTAAAAGAATTTCTTGTGGAGACCTACCGTATCAAGACCGATTCGAAACAACTCCTGTATGAAGAGATTCCGTATTACCTCCAAGAGTATTGGAAGTTTCATTACAACCGGAAGGAATATACGTACAAACTAGAGTTCCATCTACAGGAGAACAAGACTCCTGACAATCAGCAGAAACCGTATTAAATACAAAGAATAAAGAAAGGGATAAACACAGAACTATTTTCTTCTTCATTATCCAAATAATAAATAAAACATAATTGATTATACTACAAAACATCTCAAAAAGCAAAAAAAAACAGATTTTTATAACTACTAACGATCCAAAAGATATTGCATTTATTTTTAAGATAAGTAGCCTAAAGAACGTGAAAGAAAAATTTATTCAAACAAGCAAAGCCGTATGAACACAATAGAAAATATCATAATAATTGGAGGGGGACCTGCAGGCCATACCGCAGCCATCTATGCGGCAAAAGCACTCCTCAATCCCCTGATGCTGGAAGGATTTATGGCATGAGGAGTACCACCAGGAGGACAACTCACGACCACTACAGAAGTAGAAAACTTCCCTGGATTCCCTGAAGGAGTCGGAGGATTAGAACTTATGAAAAGAATGAGACAACAAAGCATTAACCATGGAACAAGAATAGAAACAATCACCGTAGAAAGTGTAGACCTAAACAAGAATCCCTTTAAGATCATTGCAGGAGGAAAGGAGTATCTGACAAAAAGTCTCATTGTTGCTACAGGAGCCACAGCAAAAAGACTCAGAATCCCCGGAGAAAATAAACTCTGGCAAAGAGGAATATCCGCCTGCGCAGTATGTGATGGAGGGCTACCTATTTTTAGAGAACAAAGATTAGTAGTAATCGGAGGAGGAGATGTAGCTTGTGAAGAAGCACTTTATCTCACAAAGTTTGGAAGTGAGGTAATCATGCTTGTAAGAAGAGATGAATTTAGAGCAAGCAAAGCTATGCAAGAGAGAGTATTCAAACATGAAAAAATCACCATTATGCGAAATACAGAGGCACTAGAATGTATCGGAGAAAAAGTTCTAGAAAAATTAAAGATTATAAATAATAAAACCCAAGAAGAATCTACTCTTGAATGCAAAGGACTTTTTTATGCGATTGGTCACCAGCCAAACACAGAATTTTTACAAGGACAAATAGCAGTAGATCAAGAGGGATATATCATTACAGAAAAAGGAAGTCCAAAAACTAGTGTAAAAGGAGTCTTCGCCGCAGGAGATGTTCAAGACAAGGTCTATAGACAAGCAATTACCTCAGCAGGGGTTGGATGTATGGCAGCACTAGAAGCAGAAAAAATTTTGGAAGAACAAAGAGAAAAAGAAAAATAAGAGTATTGGGAATTTATCTTGATTTAATGAGTCAGAATCTCTATACTTTTTCGCTGAACTTTTTATATATCTATAAATTAAAACATGCATCTCATCAATGATATCCCAGCCTTTGTAGACAAGAAACAATGTCACATCAATGTAGTAGTTGATGTACCTAAAGGATCAAATAATAAGTATGAATATGACCATGAATTAGGGTGTTTTAGACTGGATCGTGTAATCCACCATAGTATGTACTATCCTTGTGATTATGGATTTGTACCACAGACGCTCTGTGGAGACGGAGATCCTCTTGATGTTTGTCTAATTATGACAAATCCAACTTTTACGGGATGTGTAGTAACTGCAAGAGCAATAGGAATCTTATATACCAAAGACAATGCCGGAGATGATCCAAAAATCATCGCAGTACCCACAGAAGATGTAGATCCTAGACGAGACGAAACCCATCACATTGACGATCTAGGACACCACATGAAAGAAGAACTTTTGTTACTGTTTAAGCAGATAAAAATTCTCGAACATGACAAATATGAAAAAATTGAAGTGTTGGGATTTGGAAGCATCTTAGAGGCTCAACAAGAAATTATCACCTCTATCGAAAGATTTCAAGAACACAAAAAAGAAGAAAGGGAAGAATAATAATGAAAAAGAATACAATAACTACTGTCACAAAGTACGAAGTATTTCTTATTAAAGAGAGAGAAACTTTATTTTTACGATTAGAAAATGAAATCAGAAAAAAAGTATACGAATATCTCAACAAAGAGAATTGTGAGTTTCATTCGAGAAGTATACAAAAAATTCCCAAAAAAGACTATACTTACCCTAATATTTAGAATACTCCGAGCAGCTTCAACACTATTCCCAGCAATATTCTATAAAGATATCATTGATGTACTCTCTAACACACTTCAGGCAAGTCCTGAAATTGCAATACATGCTATAGCCATACTTCTTTACATTTTATGGATCAAATTATTCACAGTTCTTGTATCAAGAATCACTGACTATTTTCTCATTGCATTAGAAATGGATTGACAAAGGGAACTCTATACTCAAACCTTTGATTATCTTTTAAAACATTCATTACAATTCTTTAGTGATAACTATACAGGCTCTCTCATTAAAAAAGTTACAAAAATGACAACAGCCTACGAAAGAGTAACCGACATTTTAGTGTTCGACATCATGAGATTTATACTGGACTGTATAATAATTTTAACAGTTGTCTGAATAGAAAATATTCGGTTTTCTATTATTTTCTTCTTCTGAATGGTGGGATTTATTGCTATACAATATAAACTGTATATGCGAATCCAACCTTATCAAGACAAAGCAAATGCACTAGATTCTCAACTATGAGGACTACTTTCTGATGATATCACTAATAACTACAATATCAAAACTTTCGCTTCCCTACCAAGAGAGTCTCGCAACTTCGAGAATCTCACAAAAGAAGCAATGAATGCAAGAAAGACACAGTACTACAAAATGATGCGAATCCGATGATCAACAGGAGTATTTACAGTTCTTATGGAAATCGGACTCATTTATCTTGCAATCAACCTACGAGGACAAGGAATCATCTCAATAGGAGTTATCGTGCTCCTTCAAACATATATCTTAAGGCTCATGGAACAGATGCGAGGCATCGGACATATCTTCAGGAATTTCTTCAGATCAATGAGTGAAATCTGAGAAATGATTGAAATTTTAGATACTCCACATAGCATAGTAGATCATAGTAATAAAAAACTGAAAGTAGACAACGGAGATATCCTATTTGATCAGATAGACTTTAGCTATGATAATAAGAATCCCGTCTTTCAAAATCTTACTCTCAAAATTAAGCCCGGAGAAAGAATAGCTCTCGTCGGTCCTAGTGGTTGAGGAAAAACAACAATCGGGAAACTCCTCTTCAGATTTTATGATATAGAAGGAGGAAAAATTTTGGTTGATGGGCAAGATATTTCCCAAGTTAGTCAAGATAGTTTAAGATCACAAATCGGGATGGTTCCCCAAGACCCCATTCTTTTTCATAGATCAATTAAAGAGAACATTATTTACGGAAAGCCGAACGCCACAGAAGAAGAAATCATTGCAGCCGCAAAGATGGCGAGATGTGCAGACTTCATTGAAAAACTTCCACACAAATATGATACACTCGTAGGTGAAAGAGGAATAAAACTTTCTGGAGGTGAAAGACAAAGAGTCGCAATTGCAAGAGCCATCTTACAAAACGCTCCGATCCTCCTCATGGATGAAGCAACAAGTGCACTTGATAGTGAGAGTGAACAGTTGATCCAAGAAGCAATGGAAAGCTTAATGCAGAATAAAACCGTTATCGTGATTGCACACAGACTTTCCACTATTATGAAGATGGATAAAATCATCGTGATCGAAGATGGAAAGATTACAGAATCAGGAACGCATGGAGAATTACTCTTGAAGAAAGGAGAATACGCCAAGCTCTGGGATATTCAGAGTTGAGGGTTTATCAGAGAATAATAATTTGTGATTGCAAACGACCTGACCTCACTTGGTCTCGATATGTCGGGCACTTGACGGATAGATCGTGACAATCCAAAATACGGTAGTTTTTTCCTTTGATTTTTGTATCATTTAAAATGAAGTTTTAATGTTCATTTCTTCAAACAAAAAAGATATATTTATATCAGTAATTCATGAACTATAGCATGACAAATACTTGAATTATGAAAGAAACAGGACCAGATAAAGATGAGAAATATCCATTGAGCGGACAAAAAAAGAGACTATGTTTTCTCAAGAACATCATAACAAACCCAAACATCATTGTAGGTGATTACACATATTATGACGATTTTGAAGATGCCTTAAATTTTGAGAGAAACGTAAAGTATCATTATGATTTCATCGGAGATAAATTGATAATTGGTAAATTTTGCATGATAGCACCGGGTGTGATTTTTATAATGAATGGTGCTAATCATGAATTAAATGGAATCACAACCTATCCATTCAGTCTTTTTGGTCACGGATGGGAGAGAGTTACACCAACAATAGAGGATTTGCCAATAAAAGGAGACATAGTGATTGGTAATGATGTACGGATTGGCTCAAATGTGACAATAATGCCAGGGATACATATTGGAGATGGAGCAATAATTGCGACTAATTCGACAGTTACAAAAGATGTTGAACCTTATGCAATAGTTGGAGGAAATCCAGCAAGAGAGATAAGAAAGAGGTTTTCTGACAATAAGATTAAAGAGCTTTTAGAATTAAAGTGGCGGAATCGGGATATTGAGAAAATAACCGAAAATCTTGAATATTTGACAGGGAAAAAGTTAAAAGAATAAAAAACAAAATACAAGAACTCAAAATATATGAAGACAACCCTTCTGCCTTAGCACGCAACAATAGAAAGAAATATTTATCTCTTCTAAAGAATATCATGAACTACAGTATTGAAAATATTGAAGGAATTACTTGCATTTTTGCACCCATGGAAGAAGCTAATTCCTTAACCATCCAAATTATGTGTAAAGCAGGAAGCATCTACGAATCAGCTCAGTTAAATGGAATTGCCCATTTCCAAGAACATATGTTTTTTAAAGGAGGGAAAAAATATCCCAATCAAAAGGCAGTAACAGAAACAATTGACCGTTTTGGAGGAGAATTCAATGCAAGCACAGGAACTCACGGAGTCTCTTATTATGTAAAATCTGCACCAAATTTCGCAGAGCAAGCACTTGATGTACTTGCAGATATGATGATGCATGCACAATTTGACCCAGAAGAAATAGAAAAGGAAAAAGGAGTTATCATTCAAGAACTCAAAATGTATGAAGATAATCCCTCCATGTTAGTACACAATAAACGGAGACAACGATACTTTGGAAATTCAAGCTACGGAAGAGATATTATTTGAACAATTGCTACTATCAATTCTTTCAACCAAGAGAAATTAATATCCTACAAACAAGGACTTTATACCAAAAACAATCTAATTATTGTCATTGCAGGAAAAATACTCAATAAAGAATCACTTATCGAACAAATCAAAAAGAATTTCAAGTCACTCTTAGAAGAGGCAACAATCATGAGACCAGACTTTGATTATCATCTCCCCATAGAAAAAGAATCCTTCTTTGAAAAAAAGACAGAACAAAATCACCTCATCATTGCAGCCAGAGGATTTACAGGAGAACAAGAACAAAGATATGCAGCAAGGATCCTTGCAACCATTCTTGGAGGGAATATGTCTTCCAGACTCTTCCAAAATATCAGATCTAAATATGGGCTCTGCTACTACATAGGAGCAGCACATAGTGCAAAGAAAGAAGTAGGAGACTTTGTCATCAGAGCAGGAATCGATAAAGAAAGATTCAACTTTGGTGTAGCAAAAATCTTTGAAGAAATAGAAGAAATCAGTAAAGGAAAAATCTGATTAGAAGAATTCGAAAACGCACTCGGAAACTTACAAGGGCAACTACAAATGGGGATAGAAACTTCGGATGAAATGGCAGACTTTCTGGGAGGGCAATACCTTGAATACCAAAGAATTGATACACTTGAAGATATGCTCAGTAAGTATGAATCAGTTTCCTTTGATGAAGTCCTCGAAACTGCAAAACTCTTGGAAAGAGAACACCTCTACCTCTATCATATCCAATAAATATAAAAAAATTAAAAACAGAAAAAAAGAAAGTTTGCTTTTTTCTCCCTTTTTGCTATATAGGAACTATCTTTATTCTTTATCACAAATCAATATGACAGAAATCAACAATGAAGTGATAGAAACCCAGACCGAAACAAAGAAAAAAAACGGACTTGGGAATTTTGCATTAATCGCTTCCATTATTGGATTGCTTCTTACACTTTCCATCTTTGGAGTATTTATTGGAGTTCCTTTACTAGGAGTTGCATTACTTATAGGAATTATTGCCCTTTTCAAAGCACCAAGAACTAAAGCAATTTTTGGGGTGGTTATTAGTGGAATCACTCTTGCAACGCTCTTCTATCTCAGTTATTGGATGATAGATGCAGTAAAAGATCCTATAATGGATTTTGTGGTAGAAATCAGCGACAAATATAAAAATGATGCAGAATTTCAACTTGTAGCAAACCAACCAGGATTTGAAAAATTTGTAGAAGCAAGAGTAGAACAATCATTAAAAGGAGTTGATGCTGAAATACGAGAAGCAGCAAAAGACCTTCCACTCAAAGAAAAAATTAGTTATTTCCTAACTGTCGTGTTAGAAGAGGTAAGTATCCAGATAGACATAGCAAAAGAGGAATGGATACAGCTCTACGGACTTCCTATCTCTTCAGAAAACCTCTACCCTATCGATGAAAATATTCCAGATCTTGATGAATGGAGAAGAGATGATGACCTCACAATCGAATGAGGGAATGGAGAAGAAATCATTTTCGATGAACCAAGCCCTAACATAGAGGAAAGCACAATTGAAGAAATAAACGCACTTTTGGAATAATTTTCATATAAAAAATTTTCATATAATAAAGAGACCTAAAGATATCCACAAAAGATTCTTTGGTATTTCTTTAATCCGAGATATTTAACAGAATAAAAGTAAATTTTTAAGTTCTTTTCTTACTTTTTTGTACTGAGGAAAAAGTTTCCCAACAACATTCCAAAATGCTGGAGCATGATTCTTTTCTACTAAATGTGCAGCTTCATGAGCAATCACATACTGAATACATTCCCTCGAAAGATAAATCAAAGAAAGATTGAGGACAATTTTTTGATCAGAGGAACAGGATCCTCGCCTCGATTTCATTTTTCTAATCTGTAAAGAACGATAAGGAACTCCGAGCTGCTGAGAAAAAATATCCAACCATTCTTTCGCATATTCATAGAGAATTTCTTTCAGTTTTTTGTCTAAACTTGACTGAGAAAGCGGTTTCCCATCAGAAGAAAATTCTGACCATTCAATCCACTCTCCAAAAAGTTGAATACCCTGCTCATTAAAACTCGTAACTTGATTACGCTTAGCATGACGAGCAAGCAAAGATTCACCTTTAGATAAAAGTTGTTCTAAAAATTTCTGATCTCCTCTCAATCTCTTAGGTATCGTCAAAACCAATTGCCCTTCCGTATTAACTCTGGCATAAGCGTGACGAACCGATTTATAAATAACCTGATAAGAAGACATAATAACAAATATTTTTATACCTGATTAAAAGTTAGCAAGGCTTTTTTCGATAGAAGTCCACTAGATCTGCTCCATTATACAAAGATTTATGAGAAAATTCCTTAGAGGAAAAAAGCTGTTTCAATCACGGATAAGAAGAAATAATTCCTCCCTGATGCACAGATATAGTCTGAAGTAAGCTCTCATACAAAGGAGCTAGATCCTCCTCCGATCAAATTCTCTTCCCATAAGGAGGATTAGAAATTAATCGAAACTGCTCTGAGAAGGGAGTTTGCTGCTCTTCAAATTTCCCCTCAGTTCGCTGAATACTCTCCGAAACTCCAGCACGAAGAGCATTTTCTTGAGCGATCTGGAGTAGAGTAGCATCCTGGTCCGATCCATATAAAAGATAATTCTGCTGGTAGATCTTAGATGTTGCTTCCTCAACAAGGGTTCCTCGAAGCTCAGCGTCAAAAGTAGCAAAAGACTGAAATGCAAAATTTCTCTGCATGCCTGGAGCAATATTTTTTGCAATCATGGCTGCCTCTATCAATATAGTTCCCGACCCACAACAAGGATCTCGTAAAGGAGATTTAAATCTCCAACCCGTAAATAGGACGATTGCAGCTGCAATATTTTCCTTGAGAGGAGCGATCCCCGTCTGTTTTCTCCACCCTCTCTGATGAAGCGAAGGACCTGAAGTATTGACGCAGATACTCATTTGATTCTTCTCCAAATAGAGAAAAACCTCTGAAATTCCAGAACGAGATGAAGAAAAATCTCCTAAAGAGTTTAAAATTGCCTTGTGAGCAACAGATTGAATTGATCTTCCAAAAGACAAAAGAGAATCCTTAGTACTTACCTGCACCGATAATGTATTAAAATCGCTAATATATTCTCTCCAAGATAAAGATCACACCTTATCAAAAAGCTGATCAAAATCTAGAATCTCTCCTTGTCCCAAAATGAGGTACACTTTATTTGCAATTCTAGACCACAAATTTATACGATACAATCCCTCTAGATCTGTCTCCAACATCAACGCCGTAGAAAAGGTCTCTTTGGCAGTATATCAGAGTTTTTTTAATTCTTTGGAAAGTAAAGAAACAAGTCCAAAGGGACAGGTAATCAATAATTGCATAGAACAACAAAGAAAATAAATCTGAACAAAAGACTAGGGATTTATCGCATAAAAACAAGCTCAGCAAAGAAAGTATAAATTTCAAAATTCAAACCCAAGTATTAAGAAAAGGAATTGAAAAGCACTTGGGTGATAGAAAGTAAAAAATCCCTTGCATTTCTTTGACAAATCCATGCATTCTAGCTATACTTAAAGGGAACTTTTCCCCTTTTACTATAGAAACAAAAACATGTGAAACTCTAGCAAAAAAACCCTAATGCTC
>JAQUDD010000001.1:34208-222413 GCA_028685875.1 Candidatus Absconditabacteria bacterium | reverse complement strand
GCAGTATGTAAAGTTATAGCTCCAGATCTCAAGAAATGTACAGGAAATAGCACAGAAACAATCACAAATGGGAAAAGGGATAGAACATGCAAAGAAGATTGTAGTGGTTGGAATGCATGGGTAGTAAGCTGTAATACAAACTACACTTGGAATGGAAGTAGCTGTGTAGCTAATACCCAACCAGCAACTTGTGGAGGAACGGCTCCAGCGAATACTACAAAAGGAGCTTCTACGTACACACAAACGCGAAATGGTAGTGCATGGACACCGACCAGCAACCGAACATATACTTCAAATACTACCCCAGGAACCTGTCAATATACCTGTAATACGAACTACACTTGGAATGGTAACACTTGTAGCGCCAGCACACTGTGTGCAGATTATGGATACAGTTCTTCTATCCCAAGTGGTCAAACTTGTAGTTCGATAAGCCCTCGTTCAGGATTAACGTGTTATACGGGTTGTCGTGCACTTAGTGATACCTGTTCATCAGGAACCTATAAATCATGTTCGTGAGATCAAATAGCAACAGCAGCAGGAACTACAGAACTGGGAACACAATGTTATACTTGTACTACTCCAAGCTACTCTTGTCAGGGAAGTTTTGCTAATGCTAGTATCATTCCGTGAGATAATGCGGGATTATCAAGCAATACCTCTTCAACCTTAGTAACTGCGAATACAAGCGCTAAATGTGAATATATGTGTAATGATGGTTATATTAAGGGGGTGGATTTGGAAGGAAAACCTGCATGTTTAGTTTGTAAGGAAGGAACATGGAATCCAGAAAATAGAACATGTGTTGCAACTCCTTTTTGTGCAAATGGTTTAGTTGCTGCACGGGATTCTACTGAGGGTAAAATGAAATGTTTCCCTCTAGGAAATTGTCTCAATGCAGCAGGAGCAGTGTCAAATAGTCAACCTTATTATTATTCGGTTTTCCCTCAAAATTCTCGTCCCATTAACACAAACTTAACGTGGACATATGTTTCTTCCAATCCTCAAGAAAATAAGTGTCAGTATACTTGTGAACCAGGTGCTTTCTATTATGCTCCACGAGGTCGTTGTCAGAAAACAAGTTGTTTCCACAATAACTCAGATGCGAATTTGGCATTATTTATAGATAATATTCCTTCTTGACAACTGTATAATTGAAGTACGATGCCAAGTTCAATATACCTAACTCCAACAGAGTTTCAAAATAACAAAAATACTAATGCTGTGGGTTGTTATTATACTTGTACGGAGGATAAATATAAATATTGGTGGAATAACCAGCGACAATGTTGGAGTTTAGAAAAACAGGCGGAACAAGAGAAGAGCTGTAAGGCTCTTCCTACAGGGGTATCATTTTGAGTATATACTACTCAGAATCCTACCTCATTGAACCAAGATTGGACCTATATTGCAAGTAAATCTTTATTTGATAATAAAAAAGGAGATTCTTGATGTTTTTGGACATGTAGAGAATGATATACAAAAGCAACGAGGAATGAGGTAGAATGATGCTATACGACTTGTAAAACTAATGAATATCGATATCCCTCTTCTGGATTTTGATGGTGTAGTAGTTGTGCAAATGGGTTTATTGGAGATTCATCTAGTTCTAAGATCTTCGGAAACCCTACAAGTTGCAAACCAGCATGCGATAGTACAAAAGGACAGATATGGAGTCAGGAAAAATGATGATGTACTTCTTCTGTGTGAGAAAATCAACAATGTCCTACAGGCATGACTTTGGTAGGAAATGAATGTCTTGCGTGTATAGCCCCTGAAGTGCTCAATGTAAATACTTGAAGGTGTCAATAATTGTACTACTTAGAATAGTAAAATAATTCATATGATTTTTTTTGGGTATAATGGAGAATGAAAATAGCCTATAATTTCTGGGCTATTTTTATATTGTTCTTTTTTTGGAAATCATTAGAGTGTTTCTGTTTATTTTCCCTTTCTTCTTTATGCTTAGACATCAGCCCGTTCTTGCACAAGAGATTCTAGATCATCTTCCAATACACTTCCTCCACTATTTTGATGGGACTTTTGGGCATGGAGGACATGTAGAATATCTTCTCAATTACGCAACACATCATCCAGAAAAAGTGAAGGTAATAGCCTGTGATCTGGATGAACAAGTGATGCAAAGAGGATTGTAGTGGTTGGAATGCATGGGTAGTAAGCTGTAATACAAACTACACTTGGAATGGAAGTAGCTGTGTAGCTAATACACAATCAGCAACTTGTGGAGGAACGGCTCCAGCGAATACTACAAAAGGAGCTTCTACGTACACACAAACGCGAAATGGTAGTGCATGGACACCGACCAGCAACCGAACATATACTTCAAATACTACCCCAGGAACCTGTCAGTATACTTGTGCAAGCAATTACACTTGGAACGGTAACACTTGTAGCGCCAGCACACAATCAGCAAGTTGTGGAGGAACGGCTCCAGCGAATACCACGAAGGGAGCCTCTACATATACACAAACACGAAATGGTAGTGCATGGACGCCAACCAGTAGCCGAACATATACTTCAAATACCACCCCAGCTGCCTGTCAATTTAAGTGTAATACGAACTACACTTGGAACGGAAGTAGCTGTGTTATTAATACACAATCAGCAACTTGTGGAGGAACGGCTCCAGCGAATACCACAAAGGGAGCTTCTACATATACACAAACGCGAAATGGTACTGCTTGGACACCGACCAGTAGCCGAACATATACTTCAAATAGCACCCCAGGTGCCTGTCAATTTAAGTGTAATACGAACTATACTTGGAATGGTAGCGCTTGTACTGCCAGTACAGGAAGTGCAACTTGTGGAGGGACAGCTCCAGCGAATACCACAAAGGGAGCTTCTACATATACACAAACGCGAAATGGTACTGCTTGGACACCGACCAATAATTGGGCGTATACCTCAAGCACAACACCAGGAATCTGTCAATATACCTGTAATACGAACTACACTTGGAACGGAAGTAGTTGCATAGCCAATACAAGAACACAGTCCTGTGCAACGAAACCAGCAAATACGGTATGGAATACAGTATCAAGTGTTACACAAACATGGAACGGAAGTGCATGGACACCAGCGAATACAACAAGTTACAATACGACAGCTTCAACTACAGCATGTAGATATACCTGTGCAGCCAACTACACTTGGAATGGTAGCAGTTGTGTTGCTAGTACGAGAACAGAGTCCTGTGCAACGAAACCAGCAAATACGATATGGAATACGGTATCAAGTATTACACAAACATGGAACGGAAGCGCATGGACACCAGCGAATACAACAAGTTACAATACAACAGCTTCAACTACAGCATGTAGATATACCTGTGCAACCAACTACACTTGGAATGGTAGCAGTTGTGTTGCCGACACAAAAATAGTAACCTTCAATGGAAATGGAGGATCTGGACATAGTCCAACTACGAAAACAATACAAAGCGGCCAACCTGTAGGAACGCTACCAACAAGTCCTACTCGTGCAGGATATACCTTCAATGGATGGTATACAGCAGCAAGTGGGGGATCACAGGTTACTGCATCTACAGTGGTAAATGCTAACGTAACGTACTATGCACAGTGGACAGTACTTAATAGAACGGTGACTTTCAATGGAAATGGAGGATCTGGACATAGTCCAACTACAAAAACAGTACAAGACGGTCAAGCTGTAGGAACACTTCCAACAGCTCCTACTCGTGCAGGATATACCTTCAATGGATGGTATACAGCAACAAGTGGGGGATCACAAATCACTACATCTAGGGTGATAACTAGCAATGTAACGTATTATGCACAGTGGACAGTAGAGTCTTGTCCTGCACCAGTACTTCTTAGTTATAGTGAAGGAATGGTAACCTTTAGCGTCTCGACATGAAATACATTGGCATTTAGAGCCTCCTCAAATGGATCAACTCGAGGATCTTATGGGTATTATGGAGGTACATCATCTCCTAGAAATATCTCTTCTATGGCACTATCGTGAAGTTGGTGGTTGCAAGCAAAACTATATTGTAGCTGATGACTAGAAGCTGAATCAAATATACTAACTATTTCATCCTCATGAAGTAGTGGTGGCGGAGGAGGTTGAAGTACAAGATACAAAGTAGACCGATATGGAAAACCTTTTGAATGGGAGGCGGATGGAGTATATTATGACTTCCATGGAGATGGATCCTCTCTCCTAAAACTTGGGACAAAACAAGGAATAAAAAGCAGCTGTTCTTCCACTACTTATAATGGATGATCAGATCCAGATGTAGGAGAATGTTTTGTTTCAAATGTTAGTTTATCAAACTACGCAGGTGTTAAACTTTACATTCTATGTTCTTCTGATCAACGATGTCGGCTAACTGTAAGGGATAGTGGTTGAATAATCACAACTTCTGGATTATCTCAGGGGAATAGCTGGGCTTATAGATAAAAAGGATGATACTGCCATATACCACAGCATGTAAGGACATAATCACAATATAATCTTTTGCAAAAAAAAGAATTCCCACTATACTTATAGTGGGTTTTTTAATTTAAACGAAGGAAAGTAAGATATCATGCCACAGAAAAAAACAAACAAAAGCACCACAAAACGAAAAAAGAAATTCCAACAATTTGGAAATAAAATTCCCCTAAAAATCAGATTTGTCTCCTTTTCGATCTTTCTGTTTATGATTGGACGAGGATTGGGAACAGATACCTATTTTTCGATTTACGTACAACATATCATCGGAAATCCTCGAGGAGTCAGTGCCATTGGTGCCATCCTCTCAGGAGCAAAATTATTGCTTTCAATCCCGATTGGGAATATGAATGATCATGCAAATATCAAGTATATTCTGCTCTTGGGAAAAATACTCTATGTCATAGCAGCACTCTGCTTCTTTTTCGCAGGACTCCGAATGGCGCGAGAATGGTTAATTATTGCAACCCTCCTTAATGGATTCGCAAGCGCAATGACCTTCACTACGTATCGCAGTTATTATGGGAAAAATGCATCTAAAAAAAATCAGACACAAATTTTCGGTGCCTACTTCTCGAGTCTTAATATCGCACAAATTATCGGAGCTCTAATTAGTGCCTTCCTTGTGAAATATCTCGAACTTCCGTATATGTACTTCTTCGTAGCAATCTTTGCACTCATCTCACTCCTCCAAGATCAGAAAATCAAGAGCACCTTATCAAAGGGATACAACAGAACACGAAAAAAACTAAACAAAAGATACGAAAAATCACTCCTCTATGAAATAGATGAAGGAGAAGATTCTTCTCAAACATTTTTTGGGAAAAAAGGATTTCTTATCAGCTTTATTAAAGAGATTTTTTCCTTCACACCACGAAAAAGGATCATTACCGTACTAAAAAACTACAACCACAAACTCTATAGCGCACTAGGAAGTCAGTTTCTTGTAAATCTCCTTAATTACATAGGATTCCTGTTTATTCCTATTGTAGCAGTAGTCAATAATCTCTCACTTTCTCAGATTGCTATTGTATTTGCTGTGATGAAACTCCCCTACCTTGTAAATATTTTTATCGGAAGATTTGGAGATAAATATAACAAAAAATTACTCATCTCTATCATCTTAATTTTCATGTCCTTCCTCTACGTTCTTCTCGGATTCCAAGAAATCTTCATCGTGATCTTAATCCTTACCTTTGGGATTTCCCTTGGGATAGCCATGCTCCAGCCTCTTACCTCAGCACTTACCAGTAGCTATACCCACCAGAAAGACAAAGGAGTAATTACAGGAGCTCAAGAATTTGTGGGGAAAAGCTGAGAGATAGCAGGGTCACTTGGTTTTGGAACAATCGTTGCACTCATTGGAATTCAGACTTCCTTTATCAGCATAGGAATAGCTGTCTTTGCTCTAGGAAGTTATCTCTTTATCAAAAAGATTTCTCGTTATAGAAGTAGAGCAGGAGAAGGAGAGAAAAAAGCTGAACAAGAAATCCACGAACTTGGTATTCCTGTTGCAGATGTAAAACAATAAAAAATTACACAATATATTAAAAAAGCTCCCAATATACTTCTGGAGCTTTTTTTATAATAAAGTGAAATAAATTAACTATGATAATTCCGCAAGAAGTCCCTGAAGAAAAGTCTTAATTTCCTCATCTTCAGTTTCTTTCAAAAAAGTTTCCACATACAACTTCGCTGTAACACGTAATTCCTCAGTATCAAAACAAGAATAGTCCAAGGTACCCAAAGTATAATCCGGAATCTCTTGGGGAATCGGTCTCTTTAGAAGTTTTATTACCTTTTGAAGAAAAGCATGCTTCTCAATCCCTCTCTCATAGAGATCAAGCTGATCTAAAGTCGAATCAAACTCTTCTTGATACGCCCTTTCTAAATAAGAAGCTCTCGCCATGACATTGAGAGGATGTGATCTTGTTTCTGAAAAGTTTGGCAAGATTTCCCACTTTGCATACTGTGCATCAATTCAAATATCTTGATCCAAATACATCTGAGCAATCGCCGTAGTGAGTTTCCCTGATTCTGGAGTCAATCCTGCGATTAAGACCAATTTTTTCGTTGTTGGAATATGATCATCATTTCCAAATCCTTCCTCTGACAATAAATGAGAAAGATCAGGAGATTTAATCTTATATTTTTCCCACACTCTATATCCTAGCTTCTGAAAATGAGTTTCAAAACTAAATACCACGTCATACATATTCTCTATATCAATCAAATTAATAACAATATGTGGTTTCACTCCATACTGGTTTTCCACTTTCTTAAGATAAATCTGCAAAAAATCACGAAAAGGTTTCTGTTCAACTCCCATTGGAATATTATCTATTACATCCTGCGCTTTGATAGAAAGCAAAATATCTATATCCTGCTTCAGAGGAGAAAAAATCTTCTTAAAAGTATCAGGAGCATACTGAGGAATCAAACGAGAAAGATTTGACTGATCAATCAAATCTCCTGTAATTTCCAGATAAGTTTTAGCATTGCGTGTAATCAACTGAAAAAGCGCTTGAGTAGCCGATGTACAATACTTCTGATAATCAAATCCTTTTTGTATCATGTTTTTGTGTATGTTGTACTATAAAAGTCCCGCCTTTATTATAGACGAAGAAAGCCATATTGTCAATTTTTTAAGGAGTTTATTGAAAAGAAAAAAAGCTGATTGAAAGCTGGAAGAAATTCTGTATACTTCAGCTCTGGCTTAAACCAGATTTAATAGTTATCTATTGCAACTATGAATGTTCCTAGTATCGTAGCCC
Source organism: Candidatus Absconditabacteria bacterium (assembly GCA_028685875.1). Taxonomy (GTDB): domain Bacteria; phylum Patescibacteriota; class Gracilibacteria; order Absconditabacterales; family Absconditicoccaceae; genus UBA3291. Next base: position 215,160 of record JAQUDD010000001.1, on the reverse strand, counting down.
CAGGGGGTTCACATGATAAAGCGCTCGTTGCGAGTGCCTTTGGTGCCGAAGAAGTCTATCTCTGAGTGCCATTTACTTCGCTCAGAATGAGACAAAATAAAGTATACAATTTTGATCAACTCAAACATACCGTCGATGCACTGCATCAAAACGGAACGAAAGCCTTCCTCACGATGAATATCTTTCCAAGAAATATGGATATCAAGGTCTTTGAAAATGTGGTGGAAAGGATCGCTGGTGTCAATCCTGACGCAATTATCTTTTCTGACCCAGGGACCTTCCAAATTATTAGAAAATATTTACCCAATACTCCCCTGCATCTCTCAACGCAAACCACTACGCTTAATAGCGCTGCGGTGCAATTTTGGTATGATTTGGGAGTAAAGAGAATTGTGCTCGCTCGCGAACTCCATATCAACGAAATCGCTCAGATTAGAAAGGAAGTTCCCGATGTGGAACTCGAGGCTTTTGTACATGGAGCGATGTGTATGACCTATTCGGGGAGATGTTTGCTCGGAGATTACCTCGGAGGAAGACCAGGAAATAAAGGAGAATGTAATCATTCCTGCAGATTTAAATATAAAGTGTACATTGAAGAAGAACGCAGACCAGGACAGCTTATGGAAGTAGAAAATAACGAAGGAACCGAGCATATTCTCTCCTCGAAGGACCTGTGTGTGATTGAAAGATTAGAGGAGATTATGCCTCATATTCATAGCATGAAGATTGAAGGAAGAAGTAAATCTGAATTTTATGTAAGTGCCGTCGTAAAAGCCTATAAGCACGTCAGAGACGCGATCGCGAACGGAACGCCTATCGACGGAAATATCAAAAACCTGGTGAATATGATTCCGCACAGAAGTTATTGGGATGGATTCTTATTTCATCCCTTGAAGGAATTTCCTGATGGAGAGACTACCCCCCTTACGAAGGGGGGAAGCGAGTGAAACGAGCAGGGGGTTCGAGACAACACAGAAATCCCCCCTACCCCCCTTTACAAAAGGGGGTCTAGCACCACACACGGAACCGCAGGTCCACTCTTTAACAGAAATTATTTTGGGACCTTCACACCAAACACCATTTCCCAAGCAGGGAAAGTCTACCACAAAATCAACCCTAAAGAAGAACTTAGAAGAGGGATGAAATTACAGTATATAGCCCCTGAATCCATGGGAGAATTAGAGATTCTGGATATTGTAAATCAACAAGGGAAAGAATTAGAAAAAGCTGATTGTAATATGCAGGACATCTATGTTCAAACTTCCCTACCCTTAAATTGATGGGAAAGTATATATGTAGAGCCGAATCTTTAATGATACGGTATCCAATATTTCAGAAAAAATTCAGTAAACACCTAAATCTTTACGCCGAAATTCCAGGTAATATCCCGAAATTCTGTATGAGATACTGATTTAACTAGGTCCTGGTTGACAGAATGAGGAATCCTGGAGGAGTCAGAACAACAAAGGATTATCCCCCTTTCTCTTCATCAGCCTTTTTCAATTCTTTATGAATATCTTTAAGTTCCTTTTTCATTTCATTGAGAGGCATTTCCGTAGGAAGATTTTCTGGATTATCTCCCGTGTTAATCCCTACAAACTTTCTCACTTCGGCCCCGACATCACGATGTGCTGATTCTAGTTGATATTGCCCGGAAAGTTCCTGCTTTCTAATCCTTTCTTCAGTTTGCGTAATACGAAATAAATTCGCCGCTAATTCCGTACGTCCCATATGATCAAAGAGTTTTTCCTTATCAATTCCTCTTTTTTCTGCTAATTCTTGGTTGGACATTCCATACATTCCCTCATATCCTGCAAGATTAAATTTTGCATAATCACTCACTCCATGACGGGTAATCGTCTTAGAAAGAGATTTATTTCCTTCAGAAATCTCTGATCTTACCGTCAATCTCTCCGTATCCTGAGAATAAAGCTCAAACTTTCTCGTCTGCTCCGCAAAATAATTCTGAGCACGTGCTACCTGAAGAATCTTAGAATCTCCATTCATTGCCATAATATAGCAAGCATACCTGGAAAGTTTATAATCCTCTTTCCCCTCATGATCAGCCTTTTGAATATTATCATACATATCAATTCCAAGGTTGAGAAAGGCCTTCATCGTTTTGTCGAGCAGTTTTTTTTTATCCTTGGAATCTATATAACCAAGCATCATCATAAATTCTGATGCCCATCGATAGGTCATCCCATTTTGATGCTGAAAATCCTCAAAGGTAAGAGCTGTGTTTGTGCTGATTTCAAAATTCATAGAGGAGAGAATAAAGAAGTAAAAGCATAATTTACAGAGTAGAGATTTTTTGAAGTAAAGCAATGGAAAGAATATTTGACATCTAAAAAACCTTTGTATAAAACAGATACAAAGGTTTTTGCTTTCTTTCATCTTGCAATCCGAGACAAAAACGCTAGCTTTAGAAGCGACTTTACACCAAAGAGGACAATGCAACTCACTCCAGCGATGCAACAATACCAAGACATGAAAAAACAGTATCTCGACTGTATCCTCTTTTTTAGGATTGGGGATTTCTACGAAGTATTTTTTGAAGACGCACTTCTCTGTCATAAAATTCTAGATCTCGTACTTACCAGTAAAAACAAAAATAGTGATACTCCGATTCCGATGGCAGGAATTCCTCATCACAGCATCGATAAATATATTCCCAAGCTCATTCAACATGGCTACAAGGTCGCGATTGCTGAGCAGACTTCTGATCCAATTCCCGGGAAAATTGTCCAGAGAGAAATTTCTCAGATTATCACGCCAGGAACCTACATCCAAGAAGGAAGCAAAAGGTTCAATTATATGCTTGCTGTGACGAAACAAGAGCAAAGGAATGGGGAATATTATCATATTGCTTGGGGAGATTTTAGTATAGGAGAATACTGGACCAAAAGCTTCAAACATCTCGGAGAATTGCAAAAATGGATTCTGACCTTAAGTCCAAGTGAAGTCATTATTGATGTCGACTTTACAGAAAAAGATAGCATTACTACTCCGATTCAGCAGTACCTAAAATGTCTAATTTCCGTATATGAAGTACCGAGTGATCCTGAATTATTTTTAACAAATGCCTGTAAGGTACAGACCTTGCACAGTTTTGGACAGGCAACGACAGAGGGAAGATTACAGGCAATTGCCCTACTCTTGAACTATATCAAACACACGCAACAGAATGCGTTGAATACCATTTACAAAGTTTCCTATCATGCCCAGCTAGGGATGGTGCAGATGGATGATATTACCATCAAAAATCTGGAGATTTTCAGCTCCAGTTATGAGGCGAGCGAAAAATATTCGCTGATTGGAATTATTGACCAGACCAAGACAACTAGCGGTGCGAGATATCTAAGATATCTACTTATGAACCCTATCAATACCCTTTCGATCCTACAGGAAAGGCAGAGACATATCGCGAGATATCAACAACACCAACAGACGAGCGAACTTTTGAAAGAGCTAGGGAATAGCTATGATGTGAATAAACTTATTACCACGATTCTTTACAAAAAATTACATCCAATTCCTTTTGTGAAGCTCAGATCGACACTTGCGCTCTTTTTTGATGAAAAAAGAAATCTGAGTGAGATAATGAAGCAGGAACTCTTGAAATTAAGTTTGAACGGACAAGAGGCCGATCAGCTTCTACATCTATGGAAAGAATTAGAAAAAGCCTTGAAGGCTAATGAAGAGATGAAAATAGAAATGGATTTTGTGCAGGATAACTATGATAGCGAAATAGACAAACTCAGAAACATTGCCTATCACAGCGATGAAACACTGATGGAATACCAACAATTTTTGGTGCAAGCCACAGGTGTACAAAATGTAAAACTAAAATATGTGATGAATCAAGGATACTTCATTGAATTAACAACGAAGGATAGTGAGATATTTGAAAGGAGAATTTCAGAGAAGAAGCCAGAGAATTTCGGAGAAGAAAGAGAAAGTTCTACGGAAGAAGCAAAAAATTCTCAGACATTTTCAGACACGAATTCTCAAAAACTATCCCTGATCCGTAGGCAGACCTTGAAAGGGAATCAGAGATATTCTAGTCCTTACTTGGAACATATCCAGCAAGCAATTCTGACTTCAAAAGACCAACTCGCAAAGCTTGAACAAGGGATTCTTACTCAACTCAGAGAAAAGGTAGAACAAGTGACAAATGCACTTTTACATTTCGCACAAGGAATCGCCGAACTGGATGTCTACGCTTCACATGCCCTTCTCGCTACTGAGAAATCCTATATTCAACCTGAATTAACGTTAGAAGACACGATCCATATTGAGGAAGGAAGACATCCGGTGATTGAAGCATTTTTGCCGAAGGATCAACAATTTATCCCCAACGATCTTTCTATTGGAAAACAGCTTTCTGCTAGTGGAAGTATAGTAGAAGATAAAGGACTAGTACATATCATCACTGGTCCCAATATGGGAGGTAAATCAACGTATCTTAGGCAATCAGCTTTAATCACTCTTTTAGCACATTGTGGACTGTGCGTGCCTGCAACTAAAGCAAAGATTGGAATGATTGATGGACTCTTTGCAAGAGTCGGAAGTGGCGATGTGATCGCGAAAAACCAGTCTACCTTCATGACAGAGATGATCGAGGTAGCGAATATCTTGAATAATGCAAGTAAAAAAAGTTTTGTAATCTTTGATGAGCTGGGTCGTGGAACAAGTACCCATGATGGACTTGCCTTAACGAGCGCTATTTTGCAGTATATTCTAAAAGAAGTAAAAGCAAAAACGCTAATCGCTACCCATTATCACGAATTAATTAACCTCGAAAAGTCCTATCCAGAGGTGAGAAATTTCTCAGTAAGCGTCTATGAAACCGAAAAAGAAGTCATTTTTATGAAAAAAATAGTACAAGGCTGAGCAAATAAAAGCTATGGAATTGATGTTGCAAAAATTGCAGGGATCCCTAATCAAATCCTGGCACACGCAAGGAGGATTCTGGAAGGATTTGAAACCGAGAAAAAGGGAAATACATGAAGTATTAGTCATATTCCAATTTCTCCACCACTCTTTCAAGTAGAAGACCACAGCAAAGAGTATCAAGAGAAATATGAAAAGGTTCAGAGAATTATTTCACAAGCCGATGTGAATAATATGACTCCTTTGCAGGCAATCCAGTTTCTAGCCAAGATTAAGGAAGAGTTGGAGTAGATTAAGTTTTAATATTTTTAAAATAAGAATGACAAAGAAGATTGAATTAACTCCAGAAATGAGACAACTCCTTTTGGAAGCACAGAAAAATGAAATTACAGAAGCAAAAGTCTACAAGAACATTGCTAAACATATGGAAAACGAACATAACAAAACAATTCTCCTAAGTATTGCAGATGAAGAACTCAGACACTATGAAATATGGAAAAGTTATACAGGAAAAGAAGTAAAACCCGATAAAAAAAAGATAAAGTATTATGGACTAATTATTAAAACATTTGGACTGACCTTTGGAGTAAGACTAATGGAACAAGGTGAAAAATCTGCAGTTTTTAACTATAAAGAAATTGCAAAAACTATCCCTGATGCTATAAAAATTCAAGAGGAGGAAGAAAAACATGAAGAACAATTGATTGAAATGCTGGACGAAAAAGGGTTAAAATATATGGGATCAATAGTGCTTGGGCTTAATGATGCCTTGGTAGAATTAACGGGAGTATTAGCAGGGTTAACCTTTGGATTCCAAGATACAAGATTAGTAGCATTCAGTGGACTAATTACAGGAATTTCTGCAGCAATGTCAATGGCGGGATCGGAATATCTTTCTACAAAAGAAAGCAACGATCCTCACATCAAACCAAAAAAAGCTGCTCTCTATACCGGAGTCGCTTATATTTGCACAGTAATTTTATTGATCCTTCCTTATTTTATCTTCACAAACATCTATCTTGCACTAGGAACCACTATCATTATAGCACTACTCATCATAGCAGGATTTAATTTCTATAGCTCCGTTGCTCAAGGACATCAATTCAAGAAGAGATTTTTGGAAATGGCAGCAATCAGTCTCGGAGTAGCCGCAATTAGTTTTGTGGTAGGAATTGTGGTAAAACAGTTTTTTGGCGTGGACATTTAACTTAAGGAACAATAAAATAAAAGTATTATAATAAAGAATAAACTGCAGAACAGGACATGTTTTCTTTTCTTGAAAGCCCAGCGCTTTTCCTTACACTCTCGCTAGATTTATTCCCAGATGTTTGATGATTTTCTTTAGCAATCTCGAAGCGCTCGACAAACACCAATCCTTCCTCCAAAAAAGGATCCATAATCCTCATCTTTTTCTCGTGGGAGGATGCGTGAGAGATTTGCTCTTGGGGATTACCAAGGACCCGATTGATATCGATTTCACCATGGCAGGGAACCCACTCGAACTCTATGCTGAGATGAACACCAAGGGACTTTCTCATTTCATCACTGAAAAATTTGGAACAATCACACTCATCCACCAAAAGGACAAAGAAAGGAATTATCAACTCACACCGCTAAGAACCGAAGGAGGATACGGAGATTTTCGTCATCCGGAGGAAATCCAGCGAAGTAACAGTCTGATTTTGGACTCTCAGAGAAGAGATTTTAGCATCAACGCGATGTATTATTTTAGCATCAAACAGCAGACCAAAAAAGAGTTAGATTTCACTAGCAATGAGCCAAAAAGTCTGAATGAAAAAGAACTCGTAAAGATCCTTGACCAAGAAGGATATTGCTATCTTGCTAATCTCAATCTCCTGATCTTGAGAGATGAGAACTTTATTGAGCAGGTCTTTAGCGAAGGGAAATTTGATGAAGATTATTTCAGGTATTTGATCGAAATCCAAAAAACTTGCTATTTTTGGACAGAGGGAGAAAGTATCCCACTTATGAAGGGGGAAGACCCGCAAAGCGGGTCAGGGGGTTCGAGTAAAAAAAATCCCCTTAGCCCCCTTTACGAAAGGGAGTGATCAAAAATCAACAAATTTCGCATCCTCATCGATCCCCACGCAGGAGTAACTTCCCTTGTAGAGAGAAAACTTGCGACCGTTGGAGAAGCAGAGAGAAGATTTGGAGAAGATGCGCTCAGAGTCATCAGAGGAATTAGACTGGTAAATGTCTGTAATCATGCCCTCCTTTTGAAGGAGGGGGAGGGAAGGTTCGATAAAAAAACAAAATCCTCTTCAAAGGTATCTCAACATTTATGAGAAAAGGCAAAACTCTTTGACTTTGTTAACACTACTCGAGATAGCATCAAAAAGAACGCTCATCTGTTACAACACGTCGCAAAAGAAAGACTAAAAGATGAGATTTGCAAAGCCTTTACCAAAGGGAATCCTTTTAATTTTATTGTATTATTAGAAGCCGCAGGAATTCTTCCTATTCTCTTTCCGGCACTGGGACAAACCAAAAATGCTGATCAACCGATTAGATATCATGCTTTTGATGTGTATGCTCACACCCTTTTAACACTGAAAGCCCTTCAGGAGCTCAATAGTGATTATTTAGTCAGATTTGCAATGCTCTATCACGATGTCGGGAAGGTCGCTCAATATACCGCCTATGAAAAAGCTACTACTAAAGAAGAGCGCGGAGAAATAGCAGCAGGGAAACTCAATCACAGAAATAGCTCGCCCTTGATGATGAAAGAAGATTTCAAAAAACTCTGATTCTCAACAAAGGAAATCAATGATATTGCACGGTATATTGCTGAGCACCATACGCCTGGGGAAATTCTCTCTGCCAACCCGGTAAACCGAGAAAAGAAAGTTAGAAAGCTCTTGAGTGAAAAGGGATACGAAACGGTAAATAATCTCTTTGACATCAATATTGCCGATAGGATGGGGCAGTTTAATCCTCTGCAAAATTCTAGTGATCTTACCGATAGTTATGAACTAAAAAATATTTTAAAAAAGCTGAATGAAGAAGAAGGACAGTTTCAAAAATCTAATCTTGCTGTGAATGGAACCGTATTGATGCAAGAGCTTTGACTAGAAGCTTGACCTATCCTAGGAGAAGTATTAGAAAAAATCTTCGAGTGGGTAATTAATAATATTGAGGAAAGGAATAACGAAAAAGAAATCCTAGTGTATGCAAAAAGTTATTTGAAAAACAGAGCTGAGAAGTAAGGCAATTTCTCCCCATTATCAGAAAATAAAATAACATCTACTATGCTTGCCTCATCCTGAACAGAGTGACCTGATCTCGCAAAGCAGATAATGTCCAGAAGTAGTCATTAGAAAAGACGGATGTGTTTCTATTTACTAGATTCTTCGGCTTTGCCTCAAAATGACACACTTTATAACTAAATAAAAAATCTCTAGAATAATTTTACATCATCTCAAAGAGGTAATGCAATCAGATTTTCTACTCAGTAGTTACGAATATACCCTCCCTCCTGAACTTATCGCCCAAGAACCAGTCCATCCTGCTCATCATGCAAAGCTTCTAGTAATAAGCGGGGTAGACTCCGAAGTGCAGAGAGAAGAAAAAACACAACCCCAGCATAAAAATTATCAGAATCTCCATTTTTCTGATCTCCCAAATCTCTTAACAAATAAAGATGTCCTCCTCCTAAATAAAACGAAAGTTTTTAAAGCGAGGATTCCCCTGAAAGAAACGAAAATACTGAGAAAAAGCTGAATAGAAAAAATAATTGACGGAGAGGTTTTTGTTTATCAGCTCATTAATGATCAACATGTGGAAGGACTCGTAAGTGATGATAAAAATTTCAAACCTGGAGCGAGAATTTTTCTAGATGGGAAAGTACAAATCATAAGTAAAGAATATACCGAAGATGGAATTCTTTTTGGAATTGAAGGAATGGAAACCATCCCTTTTTTGGAAAAATATGGGAACATGCCGCTCCCTCCTTATATAAATTATGAGAAAAATAAGGAACAACGATATCAAACAGATTTTGCAGAAAAGCTTTGATCTGCTGCAGCTCCTACCGCTTCTCTCCATTTTACTAAAGAACTTTTGGAAGAATTCAAAAAAAAGGGAGTGGAAAGCTATTTTTCCACTCTGCATGTAGGACTGGGAACCTTTAAGCCCGTATTTTGTGAAGACATTAGAAAACATCCTATTCATAAAGAAACAATGATCATTGATAGAGAATTATTCTGAAAAATAGCTGAATGGAAAATGCAGAAAAAAAATCTGATTGCTGTGGGGACAACGATGGTCAGACTTTTGGAGACCTTACCTTTTGTTTGGAAGCTGATGCACACAGAAGAGAAAAAGAGAGAAGACAGAGAAGTACAAGCATTTTGGGAGAGAATAACAAAAGAGATAGATACAGAAGTCGCTCAGAAATTTGTAAACAATTTTTCGTTTCAGGAAGGAAATAGTATCATTGATACTACTCTCTTTATCTATCCAGGATTCATATTTAGAATCATTGACGAAATGATTACCAATTTTCATCTTCCAAAGTCCTCACTCTTAATGTTGGTAAGCTCCGTAATGGGGAAAGAAGAAACAATGCAGATCTATCAGTATGCAATTGAGCAGAAGTATCAATTTTATAGCTTTGGAGATGGAATGCGAATTAGAAAACAAAAAACACCTATCAATAATCCTTGATAGGTGTATTTCTCAGGAACAAATGCGAGCCTATTCCAAGTTTTCTATTTTATTTTGGAGTTGTTTTAATAAAACAACTTTTCTCCAAAAATGCTCAGATTTATCTCCATGAGATTTCCTCCCATTCCTTTTGTTTCTCTTTATCTTTTCTGAAATAAAGCGATCTATTCTCTCTTTCTCACTAGCACTAGAAGAGAGGATCTTTTGAGTTCCCTCCCATTTTTGGATAGAAGTACTCAATATTTGATTGGAAAATACTCCTCTTAAGAATCCTTCTTTGTCCACGTTAGCTTCTAATGTTTTTTCTAATTCTCCAATAAATCTCATTTCTTATTTGTTTTCTTGTTATTACCTTCCTGATTTTTTTGGGATAGGATTCCCTTTTTTATTTTTAAACAAAATGGTTTTGCTCCATAAGACCCCGATAAATTTTGTAACGAAGATACTTCTCCTCAGTATATTTACCCGATAGATACTTTATATGCTTGCTAAGACCTCCACTAATCTTCCATTCCATACCTCTCTCCATTCACTAAAAGAAATATCACTTTCATATAAAGAAATATAGTCTCCTATGATCATTTCTTCATTTCCCGTTAGAAATTTTTCTCCAAGTAATTCTGGATTTTTTCTAAGTACTAATGCTTGGTAAAGTTCTCTATTGGTTTTTTGAAGATTCAACGCATTACACGCTTTGACAAACTTTTCAAGATTGTGTATATTTTCTGAGGTATACATGTATAATCCCTTAAAAAATAAATAATTACTTTCGATAAGTATATGCAAAAATACCTCATATTCTAGTCTAAAAATTGCATTTCTCCCTATTTTAGCTATAATCGAAACAGAGATTTATTTCTCCAGGAATATGAATAACGGAATAATCGCACTCATCAGTATCGGTGCAGCAGCAGGACTTATGGGAATCGGATGGCTCATTTGGAGAATTTTTATCGTACAACAAACACAAAAACACAGATTCAAACAATCAAATAAACTCAGATTTTTACAAGTAAGAGTTCCTAAAAATGCAGTAGCCAGAAGTAGCGATATCGATGCAAAAGATCATATAGGAAATATGAAAGACAATATCGCACTAATGAACCAAGTGTACAAAAATTTTTACGCAATCTATGAAAGGAATTTTGGAAACAAACAACTAGGAAATAATTATATCAGTATGGAAATTTTGGTAGAAAGAGAAATTATTAAGTTTATCCTCGGAATCCCTGAAGCACATCTCTTAACTATGCAACAAATGATTTCTTCGTTCTATTCAGGAGCACTCGTAGAAATCATTAGCGAACCAAAACTCTTGGAAGGTGGTAAATATATGGCAGGTGGAGAATTCTCGCTCACCAAAGATAGTGTTCATCCAATCAAAACATACGAAAGCTTTGAGGCTGATCCAATGGATAGTATTCTCTCAGCCTTTGCAAATCTAAATAAAGAGGAAAAAGCTTGCCTACAAATTATGGTAGAGCCGCTCAGTGAAGATTGGCTAAAAAAAATGAGAAAAAAAGCTGAAGATATCAAAAAAGGAACAAAAGGATGTATCTATCGAATCCAGAAATTTTTTGAATCAGCAAAGAAAGAAGGGGAAGTTGACAAAGAAAAAGAGAAGGAAAATAAACATAATTTTTCAAGTCAACAGCTTGGAGATTTTGATAAAAAAATGGATGATGAACTCTTTTGGGTGGAAATCAAAGCCTTTGCAACTTCACCGGAAAAAGAAAGACCAAAAAAAATTATTGAAGACCTCAGCAGGTTATTCAATCAATATAACTACCTTGGACTCAATACCTTGAAATTTACCAAAGCCGAGAACCTTCAAACCTTTGCAAAGAATTTTGTTCAAAGGCTTTTTACCAAACAAGGGAACTTTCTCAAAAAAGTACTCATCAAAGAAAAAGAAGACATTCTCAATATCAAGGAACTCTCTTCCCTCGTGCATTTCCCACATGGAAGATTTAATCAAAACCCGAGAATTGCTTGGCAAAAATATAAGATCATTGCAGCACCAGATGATCTTCCTCAAGAAGGAATTGTCGTAGGATATAATGATTTCTGAGGTAGTAGAAGAGAAATTAGAATCACCGATAAAGATAGATTTAGACATATCTATATTCTAGGGCAGACCGGTACCGGAAAATCTACCATTATGCTTACTCAGGCAATTGACGATATGGAAAATGGAAGAGGATTTTGTTTTATTGATCCGCATGGAGATGCATGTGAATTCTTATTAAAGCATTATCCTAAAGAGAGAATTGATGATCTGATTTATTTTGACCTTGGAAATACCCAATACCCTATCGGCCTAAATCCCTTGGAAGTAGACCCAGACAATGCAGATGAACAAGATGTTGTAACCAATGATCTCGTAGAAATGTTTGTACAAATGTATGGACCAGAGATTTTTGGACCAAGAATTCAGGATTATTTTAGAAACGCATGTTTTCTCCTAATGGATCAACCAGAAGGAGGAACGATTGTGGACATTATGAGACTCTTTACTGATGAAGCATTTGCCGAGGCAAAGATTAGAAACCTCAAAAATCCCGTAGTTGCTTCCTGGTGGAACAAAACCTACAAAAAAATGGGAGACAGAGAAAAAGCTGAAATTATCCCATTCATTCAGGCAAAATTTGGTCCGTTTACAACAGGAGTCTACGTAAGAAATATTATTGGACAAGCAAAATCTTCTTTCAATATGTATGATGCAATGCAGGAGAAGAAAATCATCCTCATGAACCTCTCAAAAGGTATCTCGGGAGAAGAAACTTCAAAGCTCATCGGAAAGATTATCGCAATGCAAGTAAAACTCTCCGCACTCAAAAGAGCAAAAATTGCTGAAGAAAATAGAGTCCCCTACTATCTCTATGTCGATGAATTCCAGAATTATGTTTCAGCTTCCTTTGAGTCAATCCTCTCAGAGGCCAGAAAATATAGACTCGGACTCGTGGTAGCTCATCAATATATTGATCAGCTGAAATCTGAAGGACTAGGAGGAAATATGGATATGTCTAAAACCATCTTTGGAAATATTGGATCGATGTTCGTCTATAAAGTAGGAGCACCAGATGCAGAATTTCTTGCAAAAGAATTTGAACCTGAGTTCAATCAAACTGACCTCACAAGTACAGAAGCATTTATGGGTGCTTGTAAAATCTCTATCAACAATCAACAGACGAGACCTTTTAGCTTTAAGGCGAAAGTCCCCTATGGAATTCCTCCAAAAAATAGCCCAGAAAAAGTACAAATTATCAAACAAATTTCTGCTCTCAAACGATGAAGTAAAAGAGAGATTGTAGACAAAGAGATTTACTTTAGAGTCGGAGTGTAAAAAATAGCCAATAAAGAAAGCATCTACCTTTTAAAACGGGTAGATTTTTATTTGATTTTACGAAGAAAAACCCTAACCTCTCATGCGAGACGATACTATTTTACCCTCATAGAAATCACCATCATGAAAATCAAACCCGTATATGTCTTAGCATTTCTTCCAGTACTTCTCGCTGCATGTGGAACAAATACAGACATAATGACTGAAGAAGAAACTGATCTCATTACAGAGATCTCTACCGAAACAGATAATATTGCAACAGGAGAAAATGATGAAGAAAAGCAGAATGAAATCATTACTCTAAATGCTAACTACAACAGCCCAGCTGGAGAAACAGCTATGACAATAAGCTACACCATAGATGAACTAGGAAACATCAGTAGCATCAGCGTTGAAGGAAGCACACCCCAAATCAGAGATCTAAATAATGGAATACAAACGCTCATTGGGAAACCTCTTCAAGAAGCCCAAAATATTGTAGTAGCAGGAGCATCGCTCGCTACTCAGGCATTTAGAGATGCTCTGAAAGAATAAGTATGATCTATACAAAAGAACTCTTTGGATCCACACTATCGCTCTCTCTATCCGAAGAAAGAGAAGAACAAGAAAGTAAAAGCGTTGCTGAAGAATGCTTTTCTATTGCCAAAGAGTTTGAAGAGAAATATTCCAGATTTATTCCTGGAAACTTTTTAGACGAACTTAATACTCAAAAATCTGCGCCTTTAGATGAAGAACTCAGAACTCTCCTAGAACTAGCAAAGACAGTATCCAAACGTAGTAAAGGATACTTTGATATTACCATCAGCCCTCTATTAGAAAATGCAGGCTATGGAATACACAAGACCCCTATGCCAGAACAACGAGGATATCAAAATATCAAGCTCACAGAAAATAAAGTGATATTAGAAAATAATAGCAATATTGAACTATGAGCAATAGGAAAAGGATATATGGTAGATAAAATATACAAGAAACTCGATCCTCTCTTCGAAAACTTTATCATCAATTTCGGAGGAGATATTAAAGTCAAAGGAAGCCATACTCTTCTCCTAGAGGATCCTCTAAATCCCCAGAAAAGTATAGGGAATATCCAGCTTACCAATCATGCTATTGCCTCTTCAAGTGGACAAAAAAGAAAATTAAAAAACTGACATCACCTCATCAATCCAAAAACAAAACGCTCTCAGAATGATAAACTCAGTATCTTTGTAACTCATCCCCTTGCAACCTTTGCCGATGTCTTCTCAACTGCACTCTTTGTGATGCCTATAGAAGAATCTCTAGAACTACTCAAAGAAACTCCTAGCCTCCAAGCGCTCATTATTGACCAGAAAGGAAAAATCTACCAGACCAAGAATTTTATCTGAATACTCCATACCCATGATCAAAAGCGTTAGTATCCTCCCCGGATGTATTAGTTGCAAGAATTGTGAAGTCATCTGTCCCAAAGTATTCAGAGTAAATCCCACCTCACAAGTGATTACAGATGATTTTGCGGGCATAGAAGAAGAAATCCTACTAGCAGAAACCATGTGCCCCGTACAAGTCATTAAAGTAGAAAAAGGAGAAGGAACAGATACAAAAACAGATGGGGAATCTCTGCCAACAGAAGATACAAAACCAATGGGAGTTAAACAAGCTACACTCGTAGAAAAAACTTTTCTTACACCCGATACCTTAGAGCTAAAATTCAGCACTTCAGAGTTTTCCTTTCTTCCTGGGCAATATATTGCTGTCAAATGTCATGATGAACAAGGAGAATTTTCGCGCAACTACTCCATCATGGACGGAAATGATACTCACTTCATACTAACGATTAAAATACCTCAAAATTCTAGAGGACCTCAATATCTCAAATCACTCAATACCGGAGATCAGATTTCCTACCTTTGAGCACTAGGAGATTTCACACTACAAAACAATAAATCTGAAAAAGTTTTTATTGCCACAGGAACAGGACTTGCTCCTATAATTGCTATGCTCAAGAACACTGCAGCAGAAATAAAAAAGACGGTAATTTTTGGGGTCAGATACGAACAAGATATATATTACGCAGAAAGATTGAAGACATTCCCAAATACAGAGGTAATAATCACTATCTCCAGACCAAAAGAAGGATATCAAGGGCATAAAGGAAGAGTAACAGAATATCTTTCACAAATACAAGCCTCACAAGAGGTTTATATCTGCGGTAATCCAGAGATGGTAGAATCCGTACAACAGGCATTACAAAAGCAAAAACATCCCCAAAGTCTAATTTTCTCAGAAAAATTTAGTAATGCTTCCATAAAAAATACAACAGGAGAAGAAAAGGGAATAACCCAGAAAAAAGCATCTCGATGGGAAAAAGTAGTCATTAAAGGAGATATCCCCAGCATAAAACACATCGAAACCATCGTCTTATGGATAGCCCTCTGGGCAGTACCTATGACTTGGCTCTACAATGCACTCACCAATAACCTCTATGGGAATTTCCTTTTTATGCAAAATTTTATGGGATTTCTCTTCGATCTCTCCCGGTGGAGTGTAGTATTTGTAATGGCAATTAGACCGCTAGCTGATCTCTTTCCAAAAATCTGATTGTTTAGAAAACTTATAAGCCTCAGAAAAGCCTTTGGGATCCTTTCAGCAGGAATCATTTTAACCAACCTCATCGGTGGACGAATACTCAATAATAGCTTCTCTACATATCTACACCCTAATAATCGAACCAGCCTCAAAGGAATCATCCCAAGACTTAGCGAAATTACCGCACTGATCCTCTTTCTGACTTCTAATACCTTCTCACAAAAGAAACTAGGAATTTGGCGGAAAAGAATCCAAAGATGCAGCTACATCTATTTCATCACAGGAGGAATTGTTGCAGCACTCTACTTCCCACTTAAGATATATCCAGTAATGGCTGTGGTAATTATCTTGTGGACTATCGCTCAAATCAAAAATCGACACCGTAAAAAGAAGAGAAAAGAAGAGGAAATGAAGAAGAAATAAAATCAAAAAAGATAACCAAAACAATTTCTATGGTTATCTTTTTTTCTATAGCATAGTTGTATATCTGGAATATAGCTAATCACCTAGCCCCCGCCGGAATCGAACCAGCGTCTAACCCTTAGGACGGGCCTATTCTATCCATTGAACTAGGGGGCCTCCAAGTGAAAGCAGTATAGCAATTCCCTATATAAATTGCAACCACTTATCACAAAAGAAATACAAAACAAGAGCTACACCTATCAAAACTATCCTCCTGTTTCTCTATCAACCTATGTATCTCTTCCCCATTCAGACTTGTTTTTTTTTAAGCTTTGTATAGAAGTAGAGCAAGCGTTTATTTCTAGACAACGTATGTATAAAAGATTTTCCCTTGAAGAACTCAGCACTATTCAAAATAATTTTATTCCCCATC
This sequence comes from Candidatus Absconditabacteria bacterium, assembly GCA_028685875.1. Taxonomy (GTDB): domain Bacteria; phylum Patescibacteriota; class Gracilibacteria; order Absconditabacterales; family Absconditicoccaceae; genus UBA3291. The sequence continues at coordinate 198,829 of JAQUDD010000001.1, read as the reverse complement.
TCTACAAATATATTCAACAAGAGAGATGCCAAGGGGTAAACGATTTTTTTAAGTTTGCGTTTAGAGAAGGGAATGAAGTCTTCTACTTTGAAAGAGGGAATGTAGCATTCAAAGTAGCACTTGAGAACAACACCTTTTCCCTCACTGATGAAGTCGACAAGATCCAAGTACAGATACCTGCCGACCACAAATGAGGCCTCAACGATCTCGTCAAAAAGTTTGTCATCAAAAAACAAAGACAAATCTGACAGAAATCTATCGAACAGATTCTCATGGAAGCCTTCAAATCCGGAGGATTCTCGCATATCTTGGGAAAAAAATATCTCGTATATGACATCGAAACCTCAATGATCGGAGATCGCCTTGAAGATACAGAGTTTTATATCGGCTATTCCATGGAAGAGCTCAACGATGGAAGCATGCACTATGAATGTATTCTCAAAGAAAATCTCAATGAATTCGTAGAAAAGATGCTGACCTTTGATGGATATATTGTAGGATTCAATCAAATCTGGTTTGATAATCCCGTCTCCGTATATAATGCGGGAGGATCACAAACAGATATTGATGCCCTAAATGCAAAAAGTATTGACCTCTACGTCTTCATCCAACAAATGACCAAAAAAAGAATCGGACTCAACAAACTCTCGGAAGCTCTTATTGGTATCAGTAAAACACTAGAATCCGGTGCAGATGTAGAAACCATGCGAAATCAACGAAAACAAACAGGAGAAGAAGATATCCTCAATGAAATTAAGAAATACTGTAAAAACGACGTAAGAATGACAGCCCTCCTCTTCATGTACTTCCTGTATTTCAAGAAGATCTATATTGACGAACAAGAATATCTCTACGATATCCCAACCTTCATTGAATATGCTAACCTCAGAGAAAAAAGTCTGAATCAAGAAACCCTTCAAACCCAATCTTTACTCTAAACCCCCTATCATTCATGAAAGGAGAGAAAGAAAAAAAAAGCTGACGATCAACCAGGAGAAATATTAGGTCTCCTAGTAAGGATTTTCATAAATCTAGCCCAAAAGAGCAGAAAACAGATATTTCTCTAACAAAACAATCAATAAAGACAGATTTAAAGATTTTCTATGATCAAGAGGCAAAAAAGTATCATCAAACAAGAAAGAAATATTGGAAAGAGGGAGAGACATTAGTAAATTATATCCAACAACACTTTCAAGGAAGAGAAATTAGAATTTTAGAATTCGGATGTGGAAGCGGAAGATTCGCAAGTTATCTCTCGGAACACTATACAGGAAACTTCAAATACCAGGGGGTAGACCTCTCCAAAGAACTCATCAAATATGCACAACAAGATAATCCAAACTTAGAATTCATCGCAGAGGATATAAGCAAATTTCTTCCTCTCCTCAAACAAGAATCCTTTGATCTCATCATCGGAACCTCAAGCTTCCAACACATTCCTAGCTACAAAGAAAGACTCTTTCTTATGAAACACTTTTATAGAACTCTCAAGTATGAAGGACTTGTAGTAATGACCAATCGAGCATTATCGGAATGGTTCGCAAAGAAACACCGGAAACCTCTCCTCAATGCCATCGGGAAGTATCTCCTCACTTTAGGGAAGGCAGATTGGAGAAACATTCTCGTCCCTCGAACCAATAAAGGAAAAACCTCAACAAGATATTACCACCTCTTTAGTCTCAAAGAACTAAAGAAGCTGACAGATTTTTCTGGATTTTCCCTCAAAGAATGTAGCTACCTTGATAAAGACGGGAGTTTCACCCCAAAAAGCAGAGAGGCAAGAAATTCCCTCCTCATTGCAGAGAAATTTCCCCTCCAAAACTAAAAATCTCTCCTAATCAGAGAGATTTTTCATTAATAACTCATTTCTATAACTCAGACAAATCCAAAGTCTGACTTAAAACATTATCATAAGCATCTTTTACGCTAATTTCGACACTCTCAGCAGCAGTAGAAAAGCTTGCCAATCTTCCCTCAAAACTATGAATAACCTCCCCTTCCACACTAATACTTCCTCCAAGGATTGCGGAAAGTTCATCATCAAATACCAAGACATAACTTCCATCAGTTTTTTTACTTGATTGTTCCTTCACCAAATACGGAGCTTCTTTATCACTAGAAACTAAAGTTGTAGTATAAGAAGTCCTATTCATAGATCCTTTGGTATTGATAGCCTGAACCGTCAAAGTATGTTTCCCTGGAGTGAAGGACGTCAGATCTAAAGTAGCTGTTCCAAGATCTTCTGTCGCATTAAAAACATAAGTTTTAGTGTAAACCACCGTATCATCCAATAAAATAGATAATGATTTTAGATTACCATCACTCTTTACTGAATACATCACTTCTGGCTTAGGAGAAATTCTTTGATCATCCTGAGGATCAATAATTTGAATCTGTGTAGCATCACTGATAGCTGGTTCTCTAAATTCACAATACTCTTTTGGAGATTCCAAGAGAATATTGAAAGGAGCTGGGGTGGTCGTCTCAAATCCCGTCATAGAAAGCTGGGAAGATGCCAAGAGATAGGCTTTAATATCTTCAAGATCATTTCCTCCTGGCATAAAGGAAGTAACCTGAGTTACATATCCTTTCTTAATTTCTGCAGGAGGAGTCAAAGGACTTGACAATCCCAAACACAAAGCATCGTACTCAATCTCTAACACAGGAGTATCTACCGTTCCTGGAACAGAATTAATATACGCCATAGTAGAAGTCACTAAATCCGCAGGAGTATTATCTGCTGGAATCTTTCCAGTAACTTTAGAGATGCTCAAAGTAGAAGTCTCCACATTTGTCATCTCTCTATTAGAAAGATAATTATTATCTAATAAAGACTTTAAGAAGTTTTTGATAGGATCTGCTTGAATGGTACCTCCAAAAGCATTTGCCTGCATCGGAGATGCATTAGCATTTCCTGCTCGCATCAACACCAATCTATCTGGCATATAAGCAGCCATCCATCCATCCCTAGGACGGTTTCCTCTATCGGTTTTCACATTAGAAGTTCCTGTCTTGAGAGCATAAGTTAGTCCCGATACATTAAACTTAGTTACCCAACCTGCTAGTCTATTATTTGGTTCAGAAAGGATCTTCCACATCAGATACTTAATCCCCGCCGGAATAATTTCTTCCTTTTCTTGTACCTCTTTCTGATAAAGAAGAGAACCGTCATTAGCCTTAATCTCCAAAATAGGATTAAGTTCTCCCGGAGTTTCTGTTGTCAAATGAGAGTAAGCACTCGCTAGTTCAAGCATCGTCGTCTCTCCAGCACCAAGTGCCAAAGGATATCCATAGTGAATACTATCCAGAATCCCTGACATTCCAAGACTCTGCAAATAGGGTTTAGCAACATCTTCACCCCCTACCGCCAAATACATCTTTACTGCAGGAATATTTCTACTCATTCCCAGAGCCAAACGAAGGGGCAAGACTCCCGAAAATTTACTATCTGCATTACTTGGTTCGTCCTGTCCTACCTTAAAAGGGATATCATAAATCGGCGTATCTATCGTCAACGGTAACTGCTGAAATCCAAGGGAATAGATAAGAGGCTTAATAGAGGATCAAGATTGTCTCTTATTTCTTACCATATCGTTCTGTCCTTCAATCTCTTCATTGAAATAATCAATAGAACCCACATAAGCCAAAATATCTCCACTATCCGTATCTACATAGACCATAGAACTATTATTAGCACCGTTAGCATAGAGCGTTCTCACATTATCTTTTAATGCAGCTTCCGCACTCTGTTGAATCGTATAATCAAGTGTTGTCTTCACAATAAGTCCTTTGGAAGCAACTTCATCAACTCCATAGAGCTTTTCTAATTCTTCTTTAATCCAGAAGACAAAATGAGGAGCCTTAATAGAAAATGCTCAGGACTTAAATTGCACATCTAAACTCTGAATAAAAGCAGTTTTGAGTTCCTCATCAGTAATATATCCATCCTCAAACATCCTTCCAAGGGTAATATCCTTTCTCCCATTAATATATTTCACATAGTATTCCTTTCCTTCATCAATCACTTGAAAAGATCCAAGCCCAAGGACAAATTTAACAAAAGCCCCTCCTGAATTCTTGGAAGCAAGATCAGAATTTTGAACCGCATCAGAAAATTTAATAAGGATAGAATTCTTAAGGCTACTTTCAAAAGGATATTCCTTCCCTGCTGCATCAGTAATCACAAAGTATCCCATCAGATTCTTTCTTCCCGAATCAGACAAAGGATTATATTTGGTAGGACCATTAGGAATGGAGGCAAGCACAGCTGATTGCATTGCAGAAAGTTCAGAAGCAGGAACTCCAAAATACGTCTTTGCTGCCGCCTCAATTCCAAAAGCATTATTTGAAAAAGGAATATAATTCAGATAGAGTTCAAGTGTCTTAAGTTTCATCTCTCTTTTCACCTCATCACTAGAGAGAGAAGGAGTTTCATTTTTAATCTGTTGCTGAAGTACAGAATTCAGTCTCTTTGAAAGTACAATCTGACGGAGTTTATAACTTACTCTTTCTGGAATGCTCGCTCCAAGTCCGGCCTTAAGCTTAAAAACATTCGTCATCAATTGCTGAGGAATAGTGGACGCTCCTCCTCTTCCTGTTACAGCAGCTCTAAAGATTCCCCAAGGATCCAATCCTTCATGTTCCCAATAACGCTGATCTTCAAGAGCAACAACAGCATCAATCATATATTGATTTACTAAAGAGATATCCACATATTCTCTATTCTCCTCAAAAAGCTTATAGAGTTCTACCCCATTTCTATCCGTAATAATAGTAGACTGAGAAAACTGCATATCCTTTACACTACTCACATCTTGCAAATTATTAAATACATTAATCTGCATCCAGATTGCTAATCCGAGGATTCCCAACAATACCAATGAGACCAAAGAAATCCCAAGAATCTTCCAAATATTTTTTTTAGATGTTCAAAAAGTTTTCCCAGAGGGACGATATTTAGAGGAAACAGTATGATAAGAGAAGACAGTACGATTAGTTTTCATAAAAGAACAATTTGAATAAAAAAAATCATCTGTTTTATAGCTATTAAGGCTTTAAAAACAAATGATTTTCTTGAAATAAAAGGAGAAGATAAACCGTCTATGGATAGATATATCCTATAATCTTACTATTACTTGCACTATCAATTCTCTTAGTCACCACAAATTTTGATTCATAGTTCATATCTTCAATGGTCAATTCTCCAGTAGATGCATCATATCCTCTTACAATACCTACATGACCTGCAGAACTTCTCAAAGGATTATATACAATGATAGAACCTACCTTCGGAGTCTGTCCCACACTATATCCAGCTTTTTTAGCATTTGCATACCAATCTTTTGCATTTCCTCCAAATGGTCTTGTCTGTTTAGTTCCTGTTTCATCATAAGGGAAGATTGATGGCATCTGAGTAGCTACATACCAAGTACAGTATCCACGATAGAATCCGTTATTAATATTCTGATTAAAGGTCCATCTAGATAAGACTTTCTTGCTTGAACTTGCAGCAGCAGTTGCCGTAGTAGTCGTGGTAGCAGTGCTAGTAGAGCTAGAAGTAGTTTTCGTAGTCGTAGTTGTCGTCTTTGTTGTCGTAGTTGTAGTCTTAGTCGGAGTTTTTACTACCACAGGAGATAAATCTGGTTGAGCTTTATCAATAAATCCTGGAATAGTATTCGCTGCCTGTTCAGAGATATTAATAAAAATTTCCTGTCCAGGATAAAGTACCTCTGTATCATCCTGAATATAATTCAGAGTCATCAAGTCTTCTAAATTGAGTCAGTACTTATTGGCAAATACCTTAATATTTTGTGCTTCTCTTACTTGGTAGAGAAGTCCATTTTCTTCATCAGTTACAATAATTTTTTGACCCGCCTTTATGGTTTTGATACTATTCACCTTTTTGAGGTTAGAAACAGTTGTACCAAATTCTTTAGCTATAGATTCAAGGGTATCACCTTCTTGAACAATATAGTAAACAACAGCAGTATCGTCTCATTCGTTAAAATCCACACTCATTGCATTCATATTAATTGCGACATCATTTCTGCTATCGCCAACAAATGCAGGATTAACATATTGCATATCATTAGCTGAAGAGGTGAATCTATCAGCAAATACAATAGTTATTACAAATAATACTAAGAATAAACCCGTAGAAATAATCTTAATCTTACTCGTTTTACGATTTCTAGTCATATAGAAATAATACATAAATGGCGGAGGGAGTGGGATTCGAACCCACGGTCCGATAACTCGGACAACAGTTTTCAAGACTGCCGCGTTCAACCGCTCTGCCATCCCTCCACAACCCAATATGAATACTCATATTGCGCGCAGTTGAACAGTTTGCAGGGTAAAGTGTAATTTTTTGAGATTGATTTTCAAGTAATAAATAAGTATATTCGTTCCAAGAGGCACGGTCAACAATTTCCTCACTTTAGTACTAGACAAATCATGAAAAAGATGTCTGCTTTCTATCCTTTGGTACTTGGAGCTGATAATCCTCTCCTCAGAACCAACTGTAGTCCTGTCACAAAATTTGATACGGAACTAGAAGAATTTTGTGATACCCTCTTAGCACTAATGTACGAATACAATTGAGTAGGACTTGCAGCACCACAAATTGGAGAAACTATCCGCGTTATTGCAGTTACTAAACGAGAATACCCCAGTAACAAAAAAAAAAGGAGGATTGTCGGAGAATATATTATGATCAATCCAGAAATCATTAAACATACCCAAAATACTCTTCTAGGAGAAGAAGCCTGCCTTTCTCTACCGGGGATCTTTGGAGATGTGAAGAGATATAGCTCAGTTACCGTAAAATATCAGGACAGCAAAGGGAAGGAACATATAGAAAAGCTAACAGGATATAATGCTATCGTCGCACAACATGAAATTGATCATATCAACGGGATTCTTTTTATTGATAAGGCCATAGGACCCCTCAGAGACGAATAAAAAGACAAGAAAAAACAAAATAGGGAGAAAAAGCTAGCTCCCTATTTTTTAATAATTTACTATTAATTACCCTGACTTCTCATGAGCATGAGCCACACTCGCTGTCTCAGTTCATTTCTCTGTTCTGGGCTGTCAATCTGTGTCATAATTCCATTTTCTTTGAGTGCTGCGAGATGCTTCGCATAATACGGCGTCCCTCCTGCATAGGTAGTCTGCCATAATAGTCTAGAAAGGATGGTTCCAAACTGAGCTCTCGTTACTACTTTATTTGGCTGGAAGTAGTCGATATCGATTCCCATGAGTCCAAGGGAACATGCTTTGATCGCATAGTCTTTGATTTCTTCGCTCTCCCGGGCATTTCCTCCATCTTTCCAGCCACAAGAGCTAGGAACTTTTTCTGGGAGTGTCCATCAGAGGACGTTGAGTGCATAGTTTACTACCATTTTAGCCATATGCCCTCTAATTACCTCTCCCTCTGGAGTAGCGTTAGCTATGGGTGCAAGGGTGGTAATGTCATGAGCATATGCTCGGTCATAAGCAGAGAGCACTTCATTTGAAGTCTCTTCATACGACCCTCCTTCTGAAGGAGGGGTAGGGGAGGTTCATTCAATAGTTTCTTGTGTATCCGAACCCCCTGACTCGCTCTGCTCGTCCTCCCCCTTCGTAAGGGGGATAGTTCCACAGCTTCCATCATAGTAACTTGAACTAAAATCTCCATTTAGACAAGTATCTTTACTAGAAGATCATCCACCAGAAGGAGGAGCAGGATTGGTAGGTGGTGTCCCACAAGTTCCGTCATATCTACTTGCTGAATAATCTATCTCACAGTCATCTAGTATTCGATGTACAGCAGCAATTGTGTTTCCGGTATTTCCAAAAGCATCTTCAAATTCAAACACAAAATTCCCATTTCCCGTAAAAGTATATTCACTATTCCCTTCATTATTAATAATGGTTCATTGCCTATTTAAAGTAAGAGTAGCAACTACACTTCCTGTGGTATCTTCTGTAGTGCTGTAGCTCATTGCACCTGTGACTGTTGTCCCTAAAAAAGATACTCCTGATGAGACTTCTTCAATATAATCAGGGGTAACCAAAGCACTACTTGTTGCTCAGATTTTTCTCATATTCAGAATGAGAGCATCGTATTGATCAAATACCCCTCAGGTAAATTCAAAAATCTGCTGATATTCTCCTCTATACCATAGTCCGTTACTAATTCTTCTCATGACGGGTCTGAATTCTATATTTTCTGTGGCAAAAATAACATCTCCCATCTGAAAATCGTTTAGCAGAAATCCTATGGGATATAATAATCTTCTAAGACGAATAAATGACTGATTGCTAGTATTATCAACTTCAACAAGAACACCTGATTCAACGAAATAATATCCAGCTTCTGTTTCATTAGAACTAAAAGTGAAAAGAGAAGTACCAAGTTTTGGAGTGGCATATTCTTCATCAGCCTCCGTCATATCACTAATGCTGTAAGGAGAACTTAATGCAGCTTGTACTGATGCCTTTCCCAGTATTCAGAACTTTTCTGAAACTCCACTAGGATAAAAACTGACTTCATCCAAAGAAGAATTAACTGCTGGTGCGATCAGCTTTCAAAATACCGTTAAAGCACTTAATCGCCTTCCCATATTTAGATTTAAATGATAGCCGTCTCTTGTTAATTCATTGCCAACCTCACTTAGGTATGTTGATGCTCTAGCATTTTGAATAGTAGTGGCGTTAGGGATAACTTTCAAATCGTAGGGCGTGACTACCATAGTTTGTACGGTATCTAGGATAGCATTATACATTGTTATTTGGTCATTATTATAGTTAGGAAATAATGAACGATTACTATTTGATGCATATGCCCAGGTCATATGCCAGACTATTTCTGCGGTAGGAGCATTACTTTGAATATAATCAATCAAACCACTCAAAAAAGGCTCATAAGTACCAGATAAACCAGACTTTCCAGATACTTGTTGTAATGCAATAGCATTTCGTTCCTCGTCTAAAATACCAGATAAAAGGGTTGCTGAGCTTTGTGTGGTTTTGCTTCCACTTTCATCCCACTTGTAATAGATATAGGCAGCAGTATTCCCATTTGCGTTATTCCAATGAGTTTGCAGATCAGCTCCTCCAATGGAAAGATTCCCTACTTCTATTGGGATACCAGCTGAATTTGCAATATTCTGTAAATACTCAGTAGCATCTTGGGAAAAAGAATTTCCTATAAAAAGAATGCGAAAGGGTTCTGTGTACTGTGCACCTACTCCTTCCACTCCAAGGAAAAAAAATGATAGTACCCCTCCTATCAACCAAAAAAGAAATTTCTTCATTCTTATAGAATAAAAGTTAAAAGCACCACCGATATCTTTTTATAACGAAAAAAGACACCATAGAAGTGGTGCTTATATACCTCATCGCGATTTTAACAATCATACAACTTAGTATCCACGACTATGATGTCATTTCTCTAAGTTATATAAGTGAGTAGTTAAAATCACGCGTGGATACTATCCTTGCGACATTTTGGTATATAAGCAATTACTCTATAGTAATTTAAGGAAGAATTGCAAGTCGAACGAAAAAAACTGACTCCTCAGAGTCAGCTTCTTCTTACTATATAATACAGAATATTTTAATACTTTTCATACTTTGCCATCACTAAATCCGTATCAATCTTATTCATCAAATCCTGCACTACACCCACAATAATAATAATTCCTGATCCCGCAACGACTACCGGCATTCCTCAGAGAGAAGAAGCAATATCCGTAAGGAAAGGAATCCAATTGAGTGCATAGGTATAGATAGCAATCAATGCCAATCCTAAACCTCCCCAGAAACAAAGATGCATCAATACACCATTAATATAGGTTGCTGTAGCCTTCCCTGGTCTAATCCCTGGGATAAATCCTCCTTTTTTCTGAATGTTATCAGAGATTCTATCCGGAGAAAAAGTAATCAAGGTATAAAGGAAAGTAAAGGCAACGACAAAGACGACATAAAAGAATATTGCTATCAATCCTGGCTGAGCAGCATAAATATTCAGATTGAGCTCTATCCAGTTAGCAATAGATACCAATTTAGCATTTGCCGGTTGAAACTGAGTAATAAGCTGAGCTAGCAAATATGGGAACGATACAAACGCCATTGCAAAGATAATAGGAATCATTCCTACAGGATTCAATGGAATCGGCAAAATAGAGGATTGCTGTACCTTACCTTGTCTCGCATAAATCACAGGGATCTCCTTCGTAGATTTTAGGATAAAGATCGATAATAACACGAGCACTAGTACGATAGCCACCATAAAGAGAAGCACTCCCACAATACTAGAACCTGTAGTTAAACTGGTATATACTTGACTCACAATTCCTGACACGATAGATGCGAAGATAAGCATTGAGATTCCATTGGTAACTCCTTTCTCGGTAATCATCTCACCAACCCACATCAAGAGCATAGAACCCACAGAAAGAATGAAAGCAGAAAGCAGAACAATAGCCCAAGACCCTGTATCAATCGCTGCACCTCCCAACATAGAATTCATAATAAATACCATTCCTATTCCCTGAAGAAATGCCATAGGGAAAGTAAGATATCTCGTATATTGACTAATCTTATTTTGTCCAACTTCTCCTTGTTCTGTAAGCTGTTCCAAATGAGGAACCACAGAACTCAACAGCTGCATAATAATGGATGAGGTAATATAAGGAGAAACTCCTATAGAAACGATCGCTAATTGACTTAACGCACCTCCCATCAGCATAATCATATATCCAAATCCTCCAGCTGCTCCTGCATCAAAGGTACTAGACATCAATACAGAGATATCCACAAAAGGAATAGGAACAAAAATCAGAAGCCTATACAATGCAAGCATCGCCAAGGTGAATCCAATCTTCTTCATAATAGTCTTGTTCCCCAAGACTTCTTTCATTTTTTTAACGAATTTGTTCATTAGCAGTGATAATGATAAACATAAAGTCAAACGGACACGATGCTCGTGTCCCTTTTTTTATTTATGAGTTAAGAAGTTTTCCCTCAAGCCTTTTCTATCTTTTCTACAGCAGACTTTGTAAACTTTTCAATACCTACGAAAGAAAGTGATTTACTAAGCTCACCATTCCCAAGAATTTTTACCAAATCTGTTTCTTTTTTAATTAGACCCACCTGCTTAAGAAGAGCCTTACTTACTTCTGTAGTGATTCTCTCATCTTTTTCCAGAGCAGAAACATTCACTACTGCATAAGTATCTACAAGCTTATAGTATCTTTTAAATCCTTTTGCTTTAGGCATTCTCTGAACAACAGAAGTCTGACCTCCTTCAAAGAATGGTCTCACAGATGAACCACTTCTAGCTTTCTGACCTTTATGCCCTTTACCAGAATAATTACCCTTGGTAGCATCTCCTCTTCCAAGTCTTCTAGCTTTATCTTTGAATCCTTTAGATCTTTGCAATGCGTGCAATTTCATCTCTAGCAATATAATATAATTAAAATGTAATACTTATTCAGCTTTTTTTGCCTTTTCTGCTGCTTTCTTTGGAGCCGCCTTTTTAACTGGAGCTTTTTTTTCTACTACAGCCTTCTTCTCTACTACCTCCTCCTTTACAGGAGCTGCTTTTGTAGTTTCTTTTGCAGGAGTTTTTTTAGGAGCTGCTTTCTTTGGAGCTTCTTCTTTCTTAGCAGCAACTTCTGAAACAGTCTTCTCAGCTTTCTTTTCTTCTACTACTTCTTCTTTTACAACACGAAGTGAAGAGAAGTGATCAGCATGCTTATAAGAAGCAAGCGCCTTAATAGTAGCCAAAGCATTATTAAGCTTATTATTTGAACCAATCATCTTGGAAAGGATATTTGAATATCCTGCAAGTTCAAGCACCGATCTAATAGAAGAACCCGCCTTAAGTCCAGTACCCTCAGATGCTGGAAGCAATCTCACTCTTGATGCTTTATACTTATAATTCAAGATATAAGGAACGGTGTCTCCTTTGGTAATAGGTACAAGGAACATTGCCTTGTAAGCTTCATTGGTAGCCTTTGATACTGCACCTGCAACATCATTTCCTTTTGCTACTCCAAGTCCAATTTTCCCTTTTCTATTTCCAACAAGAATAGTAGCCCTAAAAGACATTCTTCTTCCTCCCGTAGTAACTCTCGTTACCCTTCTAACCTCAAGGAGAAGTTCGTCAAACTCTTTTTTAGGCTTTTCTCTGTTGTTTCTATCTCTATTATTTCTGTCTCCTCTTCCTCTAGGTCTTCTATCATTTCTCTCAGAGTTTTCTGCTCTAGGAGCTTGTTCAGAACTAGATTCTGGAGTAGTAGTTTCCTCAACAACAGTTTCATTGATTTCCTCTACAACTTTTTCTGGCGTCATACTGACAAATAATTAAGTAATAAATGTATCAAAGCAAATTTTGAAATTATAACACAATTCCTCCCTGTCTAAGTCCCTCTGCAAATGCTTTCACTCTTCCATGATATAAGTATCCATTTCTATCAAAAGTCACTTTATCAATCTTTTTTGACTTAAGAGTTTCAGCAAAAGTAAGTCCTGCATTGTGAGCTCTTTCTGTCTTAGTAGCACCCGCCACTCCTTTATCAGAACAAGAAGCTAAAGTATTTCCATTAGCAGCAATCACTTCCACACTAACATAAAGATTAGATTTGGAAATAACAGCTCTATATTCAGGATGAGTAAGTTTAATTTGCGTGTTTACTCTTTGCTTTCTTCTGAGATATTTTCTCTGTTTCTCAAGCAATTTATTTTTTAGATAAGTCATTAGTATACAATCAATAGAATTTAAATCTGAAAGTGTATCTTAGGAGTACTATTTTTTAGCAGATTTACCAGCTTTAAGTTTAACAAATTCGTCAAAGTATCTGATTCCCTTCCCTTTATAAGGTTCTGGTTTTCTGAGAAGCCTCATTTTTGCAGCTACCTCTCCTACCAATTCTTTATTATATCCTGAGATAGTAAGCACGGTATTACCTTTTGGATCTTGTTCTGCTTTTACTTCAATTCCTTGAGGAATAGGAAAGTTAACTTTATGAGCATACCCAAGGGAAAATACTACTTGATTCCCAGATACTTGTGCCCCAAATCCAACTCCAATAATAAGCAACTTCTTTTCGTATCCTTCCTTCACCCCAATAATCATATTATTGATAAGTGTTCTAGAGAGTCCCCAAAGATTTTTGTGTTCATCATTAGTAATAGAAGTAGTGATCTCATTTCCTTCCATCTTCACAGACACCCCAGCAGGAACCGTCCATTCAAGAGAACCTTTTGCACCTTTTACGGCAACATGAGCTCCTGTAATAACGACTTCTACTCCTTCAGGAACTACAATAACTTTTCTTCCAATTTTAGACATAATATAATGTAACATATAGATAAAATGCTTAGATTTCTACAGTATCGACAAAGGCGAGACTAGTATATTTCAGCAATTAATTCTCCTCAAAGTTTTTTTTGTTTTGCAACATGTACTGGCAAAAGTCCCTGATTTGTAGAAATAATTCCAATTCCCTTTCCACCTGCAACGCTATGCAATTCCTTATACCCTACATACCAAGGTCTTGACGGTTTTGAATAGAATTTTACTTCAGGAATATCATTTACAGGATCTTTAACAACTTTCAAAGAAATCGTGATAGTTTTTTTAGCTCCATCCTCTATAATCTTATAATCCTTAATAAAATTATATTCTTTTAGAAGATCCAGAACATTGATCTTAAACTTAGAAAAAACTACACCTTCTACAGTCGTTTTCCTTGCCATATATGCATTTTTAATCCTTATCAAGAGATCGTGGATTGGTGCATTTACATAACTCATTATCAAATAACATTCATAAAATAAAAATGAAACCATCTAGAGAAAACTGATTACCAACTTGCCTTTTTGAGACCCATAATCAATCCTTCTCTCGCATATTTTCTCAGACACACTCTACAAAGACCAAAGTCTCTGAGATATGCTTTTGATCTACCACACACTCTACATCTATTGTAATATTTTGTAGGTTGTTTTAAGGTCTCTCCCTTGGTAAATCTTTTTTCATACATCTTAGCTTGTTTTGACTTTAATGCAGCTCTTGCCATAATAACATTGAGAAAAAATAAATATACTATTTGAAGATAAACCCTAGTTCTTCCAAGAATGCCTGAGATTTTTCCGGACTACCTGCACTGGTAACTACCGTAATCTGGATTCCCATAGGAATACTTACCGCATCTACTCCAAATTCTGGAAACAATGCATAGTTAGTAATCCCAAAGTTAAGATTCCCACCATGATCAAAGTTCTTGCGAGAAATACCGCTGAAATCTCTAATTCTTGGCAATACCAATTTAGCTACTCTCTCCAAAAAATCTGCAGCTCTCTCTTTTCTAAGGGTTACCTGAAGCATTACCGGCATCCCTTCTCTAAGCTTAAAGTTTGAGATAGATTTTTTGGAAATACAAAGTCTTGGTTTTTGTCCAGTAATAATCTTGAGATTCTTCTCAAATTCTTCAAAATCCTTATGTCCTTTTCTTGTAACCAAAGAACCAATACCCATAGAAACAATTACCTTGTCTACTTTTGGTGTCTCATTAACATTAGTTAATTGAAGCTTATCCTTGATTTTCTGGAATAATTCAGCTTTTTTCATCCTTAGATTGAAACATCGTATAAAAATTAGTCGAGAGTTTTACCTGTTTTTTTAGCAACTCTTTGCTTCTTACCTTTTGCATCTACCTTGATTGCGATTTTAGTAGGAACTTTCTCATTTTTAAGGTAGTAAGCAATACTTGACACATGAAGAGGCAAAGTCTTTTTTACAAAACCTTCTCCCTTTTTTGCTTTTTTCACTACATTAACATCCTTGAGGTATACAAAGTCTCCAGAAACTCTCTGAATAGTTGATACACTTCCTGTATGCTTTCCTGCGATAACCACCACAGGATCTGCCTTTCTAAGTTTTTTCATTCGAATAATGATAGTAAATATAAACAAATTTTAATCTCATAAGAAAGATATTACACTACTTCTTCAGCCATATTAGTAATATTTCTCCATCCTATATCCCTAAGTTCTCTCGCCACAGGTCCAAAAACTCTTTTACCAATAGGATTCATATTTCCTTTCGCATCTTTAGTAAGAAGCACCACAGCGTTATCTCCAAATCTCACATACGTTCCATCTGGTCTTCCAATTTCTTTTCTTACTCTTACAATTACTGCAGGAACTACCTGTCCCTTTTTAATAGAAGAAGTCGGTGAAGTTTCCTTAATGGTAACCACAACCCTATCTCCTACAGTAGCAGTCCTTGCTGTAGATCCTTTAATAATTCTGATGATTTTTGCTTTTTTAGCCTGGGTATTATCAGCAATAACCACCATCGATTCTTGTTTAAGCATACTCTTAAGTTACACAGTCAATTAAAAAACTATACAATTTCTACCACTTTCCATTTTTTAAGTTTACTAAGAGGACTTATAGATCTGATCTTTACCTTATCTCCTAGTTTAACCTGAAGATTCTCATCATGAGCATAGTATTTTTTCTTCACTACAAATCTCTTTTTATAGATAGGATGTACCTTTACACTTTTCACCATAACTACACATGTTTTGGACATCTTATCGCTTACCACCTCACCAATGAGTTCTTTGATGTTTT
Organism: Candidatus Absconditabacteria bacterium; assembly: GCA_028685875.1. GTDB lineage: Bacteria > Patescibacteriota > Gracilibacteria > Absconditabacterales > Absconditicoccaceae > UBA3291. Next base: position 183,193 of record JAQUDD010000001.1, on the reverse strand, counting down.
TCTCTCCTATGATAGTCATTAGTTTGAAACTTTAGATTTTAAAACAGTATTGATTCTAGCAATCTTCACTCTTAGATCCCCAATCTGATGAGTCTCTTTAAGTCCACGAATTGCGTTCTTCATTTTTAATGCAAAGAGTTCCTCTCTAAGCTTTTTTCTCATAGAAACAAGTTCTTTTGGAGATTTATCTTTAATGCTCTGCATAAATGATTTAGTACCTTTCATTAGTAAACATTTTAAATGTTAAATATCAATTAGAGAAATTATTTTACCTCTCACTTAGCCACAACCCTTACTCCTACAGGCAATTTCTTACCCGCACTAGTAAGAATCTGCTGCGCTGCTTCTTCTGACAAACCTGACACTTCAAAAAGAATTCTACCCTTTCTCACAGGAGCTGCGTAAATATCCACATCACCCTTTCCGGATCCCATGGGCATTTCTAGACCTTTTCTTGTAATAGGTTTATCTGGAAAAATTCTAATCCAAAGCTGACCAACCTTCCTTGTATGCCTTACGATTACCTTTCTAGCTGCTTCTATTTGTTTATTGGTAATCATTTCACTTGTCGTAGCCTTAAGACCATATTCTCCGAAAGCCACCACCGATCCTCTCGTAGATTTCCCCTTGAGGTGAGTTCTAAATTGCTTTCTATATTTCCATCTTTTTGGTGTCAATAACATCTCTCTTGATACAAATAGTTAAAAAACCGTATTCTATATTGATATATTAGTCCAAAATCTGCTTTTTTGCGGATTTTTTTCTAGGAGCATACTGAGTCCCTTTTTGAATCCATACTTTAACCCCAAGCACCCCATACTTTGTCATCGCCTGAAGATAATGATAATCAATATCAGATCTAAACGTCTGAAGAGACACTCTACCATCAATGAAATGTTCACTTCTAGCAATATCCGTTCCATTCAGTCTTCCTCCAATCTGAACCTTGATACCATCAGCTCCTTTTTCCATCACCTTAGAAAGAGTTTGTTTAATAACTCTCCTATAAGGCATTCTTCCTTCAATCTGAGTTGCAATAAATTCAGCCATTACTCTTGCAGAAAGCTCTGGAGTTTTTACTTCTTTAATATTGATTTTGAAATCCTTATCAAAGCGATCCTTAAGCTGTTTTTCAACACTCTTAATTTTTTCTCCACCTTTTCCCATAATAACTCCGACTTTGGTAGCGAAAAGAATAATCTCACCTTCCTTTGCTGTTTTTCTAATAATTACTTTAGAAATACCAGATCTTGGAAAAGTTTCATCAATAAACTTTCTAATAGCAATATCTTCCACAACAAAATCAGAACCCTGCCTTTTAGTTTTAGCAAACCATTCAGATGGCCATGACTTCATTATTCCAACTCTCATTCCTATTGGATTTACTTTTTGTCACATAAGGAAATTTACTTAGTATTTAAAACAACTTTTACATATGCCCTATATTTTTCATAGTGACTGATCCTAGATCTAGACACAAATCTGATTCTTTTGATTTTTGGACCTCTTCCTACTTCAATTCTCTCAATATAAAGATCATCTAGAGAAAGCCCATTATTTTGCACAGCATTCGCAGTAGCAGATTTTAGAAGTTTGTGAAGAGTTCTTGCTCCTTTCTTGGGCATATGCTCCAAGAGAACAAACGCCTCTTTTACCTTTTTACCTCTAACGAGATCTGCGATCAGACTTATCTTCTTGTCTGACATCAATGCATATTTCAATGTAGCAGTAACTTGATTACTCATAAGTAGTACCTACGTAAATAGTTAAATAATATTCCCAACTTCAACAATAGTCAAAGTGGACTAAAAAGGATGTCCCTTAAATGTTCTTGTCAAAACAAATTCCCCGAGTCTGTGCCCCAACATATCTTCCGTCACATATACACTCACAAATTGTTTTCCATTGTGTACAGCAAAGGTAAATCCAACCATCTCTGGAATAATATGACATGCTCTATCCCAAACTTTGATAATTTTTTTATCTCCACTAGCATTCATTTTGGTCACTTTGTGTAGAATCTTTTCGTTCACATAGAACCCTTTTTTTAGCGATCTTGCCATCTAATAGCCAATAACTTAGATAAAATATAAGTAACAAATCTGATTTCTTATTTTTTTCTTCTAGAAACAATAAACTTTGTAGACCATTTCTTATTTTGTCTTGTCTTCATACCAGCAGAAACTCTTTTACCTGAGAATGATTTTTGACCTCTCTTGGATCCAATTGGCGAGTGAGCCTCACCTCCTCCATGAGGATGATCTACCGGGTTCATGTTCTTTCCAAGCACTCTTGGTTTTTTACCAAGCCATCTTTGTCTTCCAGCTTTTCCGATTACTACATTTTTATGTTGTTCATTTCCAATCACTCCAATAGTAGCCCAACAGTCTTGATTAAATTTTCTTACTTCTCCTGAAGGCATCTTGATAAATACCAATCCTTCCGCTTCATCTCTACCTGAGATCAACGCTGAAGATCCTGCTGTTTTGATGATTTTTCCTTTTGAGAAAGGAGTAACCTCTAAACAGTGTACCTGTACACCTTCGGGAATATCTTTGAGTTGCTTTCTGTTTCCCGGAGTAATAGGAGAAGTTTCTCCCGACATTACTTCATCACCTACAGTAATACCCTTCCATGCCAATACATATCTCTTTTCCCCATCAGCATAATTAAGCAGAGCAATTCTAGAAGTTCTGTAAGGATCATATTCAATACTAGCAACCTTTGCAGGAATACCAGCCTTATCATACCCTTTGAAGTCCACTAATCTATAAAGTTTCTTGTGTCCTCCTCCCATCCATCTAGAAGTAGTTCTTCCCTGATTATTTCTACCTCCTGTTCTTCCAAGAGATACCGTTAAGGATTTTTCTGGACTTGTTTTAGTAATATCACTAAAGTCATATCCAACCATCCATCTTCTCGAAGGAGTGTACGGCTTATATTTTTTCAACGCCATCTTGCATACAAATCTTAAGTAGTAAAGTTTTTATAAAGTCTAATATAAATGTTACAACCCAACCTCAATCTTATCTTTTTCAGCAAGAGTAACGATTGCCTTCTTATAATCCGCTCTTACTAATTTTCTCTGAGATCTCCCTTTGAAAGGAACATTAACAATGTTTACATCCACAGGAGTCACCTTATATAAGTATGCCACCGCCTGCTTTACATCAGTCTTATTCGCACTTTTATGTACCTTGAAGGTATATTTATGTGTAGATTCTTGTTGCCCGTATGCTTTTTCTGTCAAAACAGGAGCAAGAATAATATCATAGGGAGAAAAACTCTGTAACGCTTTTGGAGTTACGTTTTTAATTGCTCTTCTCTGTAATTTTTGTCTAAAAGTCATTTGTCTTACAAAAAAACATAAATTCTGAATTACTACGCTTTATTAATCTGATACAAAGCGCCTTCCACAAACACCACCTTATCAGCATTCAATACATCACGAGGATTAAGATAATCTACCAAGATATATTTCACCTTCTCTATATTTCTAAAGGATTTAACAATACCTTCCGTCTTTTCGCTAAGTACCAAAAGCACCTTTTGACCCTGCAAACCAAGATTAGCAAGAATATTCAATGCATCCTTAGTTTTTGGTTCCATCGTAGGCAACTGTAATCCACAGAGAGCCTCTGATTGAGCTTTAAGAGAGATAATACTATTAAGAGCAAGTTTTCTCGCTTTCTTCGTCATATTTTTCTCAAAGTTTCTCTCAGAAGTAGGACCAAATGCAACTCCACCATGTCTCCTTACAGGAGAATTTTTATCTCCAACTCTTGCATTTCCCGTACCTTTTTGTCTGTAGAGCTTTCTCCCAGAACCAGCAACCTCCGATCTATCCTTGGTAGAAGCAATCGCTACACGAGCATTCGCCAGCTGAAGGAGATAGAATTCTTGAATCAATGTTTTATTGATCTTTTCCTCTGAGAAAAGTTCTTTATTGAGTTCAAGTTTTGAAACTACCTTTCCTTCTTTATTGTACACATCAACAGAATATGTCATCTTGTATCAATACTTTAGTCATTAAAAGTTATTCAATAATGAATTTGAGCTTTGAATTTCTTCCACCAGGAAGAGAACCCCTTACCACAAGAAGTTGCTCAGAATCTCTTTGGATAGTATCCAAAAGCTGAATCTTCTTGAGAGTGATAGCTTCATCACCCATATGTCCCGCATGAGGATGGTTTTTCATAGTTCTTCTTGGCTTTCTATTCCCCATAGAACCTACATGTCTATGAAATTTAGAACCATGTGTCTTCGGACCTCCTTTAAGATGAAATCTCTTGATAGCACCTTGAAATCCCTTTCCTTTTGAAGTTCCTTTTACTTCAACTGTAGTTATTCCTTCAAGAAAAGAAACATCAAGAACTTTACCTATCTCGTTTGCAGTAACAAAACTATCATCAACGAAGAATTCTGTTTGAAGATCATAAGCCAACTTTTGTCCCTTCTCTTTCTTAGTCTCTTTTTCTCCAACACCAACTACCACCGCCTGATATCCATCATTTTCAGTTGTCTTGTATCTCAAGACCTTTTGTGGTAAAACCTCAACCAAAGTAACAGGAAGCAATTTTCCATCAACCCGCACCTTTGTCATCTCCTTTTTTGAAACCACAAGACCTCCTTTTGTATGCATATTTCAAATAGTTGAAATCAATTAAAATCAGATTATTCTTTCAATGTCTCTAAGGTAAAATATACTTAAAATACCTTAACATCCACCAAAATACCTACAGGTATCGATAAGTTTTGCAAATACTCCACTGTTTTTGCCCCAGTCTCAGTAACATCAATCATTCTTGTATAAGAAATTCTCTCAAATTGTTCTCTAGAGCTCTTAAACTTAAAATTGGATCTCAAAACAGTATAGACCTTTCTCTTTTTTGGTAAAGGAATAGGTCCTTTAACCTCAGCCCCCGATTTAATCAGAAGACTTATTACTTTTCCAACAGAAGATTCCAACATTCTAACATCATAGCTTTTAAGCTTGATTCTTAATTTTGGATTTTGATCTTTTTTTGCAGCTGACATTATCAATCTCTTGCATTATAAATAAAGAATATCTTTTTCAAGGTAGATGATTCCCCACTCATTACCAAGAACGAGCGGGGAATACCACAACCTCTATGTTATAAGTAAAGTTAAGATGAACTAAGAAAGAACTTTTGTAACAACTCAAGCTCCCACTGTTCTACCTCCTTCTCTAATCGCAAATCTAAGTCCATCTTCCATAGCAACTGGATAGATAAGATCTACAATAATTTTAGCATTATCACCAGGCATAATCATTTCTACACCAGGAGCTAATTCAATATTTCCTGTAACATCAGTAGTTCTAAGGAAGAACTGTGGTCTATATCCAGACATGAATGGAGTATGTCTTCCTCCTTCTTCTTTTTTAAGAACATATACCTCAGCTTCAAACTTATTGAACGTCTTTACAGTACCTGGTTTACAAAGCACCTGTCCTCTTTCGATAGACTCTTTGTCAATACCTCTAAGAAGAAGTCCAACATTCATACCAGCTTCTGCTTGATCAAATTGTTTGTGGAACATTTCTACTCCAGTAATCACTGTTTTTTGAGGTTCAGCACCAAGACCAATCAATTCAACTTCTTCATTAATCTTAACAATACCTCTTTCAATTCTACCTGTTGCAACAGTTCCTCTACCTTTAATAGAAAATACATCTTCAACGGGCATAAGGAAAGGTTTAACTGAATCTCTTTCAGGAACAGGGATATAAGTATCCAACGCTCCAAGAAGCTCCCAAATACATTTTGCAGATCCCTCAGCATCAGAAGCATTTTCTACAGCTTTAAGAGCAGATCCCCTAATAATAGGACAATCTCTATCAAAACCATTTCTCTCAAGAAGATCTCTAACCTCTTCTTCTACAAGATCAAGCATATCTGCATCATCTACCATATCACATTTATTCATAAACACTACAATCTTTGGAACATTTACTTGTTTTGCCAAAAGAACGTGTTCTCTAGTCTGAGGCATAGGACCATCAGTACCAGCCACAACAAGAATAGCTCCATCCATCTGTGCAGCACCTACAATCATGTTTTTAACATAATCAGCATGTCCTGGACAATCAATATGAGCATAGTGTCTAGCATCCGTTTCATATTCAACGTGTCTAGTAGCGATAGTAATTCCTCTCGCCTTTTCTTCTGGTGCATTATCAATTTGATCATAAGCAGCAGCTTGAGCAAATCCTTTTGTAGCACAAACTGTTGTTAAAGCAGCAGTCAAAGTAGTTTTACCATGATCAACGTGACCAATAGTACCAACATTAACGTGTGGTTTAGTTGCCATACTTGTATACATATTAATAATTAAAAATATTTTATACCTCTTCAATGTACAAATCTCCCCAGTAAAGTCAAGAGAATTTTGTCTTTAGTCCTCAGGGTAAAAAAAACTCAGACTTCCTGCCCACTATAGCTCAAAGGCTATCGTATCGCTTAAGAAATCCTGTTTAGAGACATCATACCTTCCAAAAAAGATGATATATCTCCAAACAACACTTAACACTGTATAGACTCGGGGATGCGGGACTCGAACTCGCGACCTCTTGGTCCCAAACCAAGCACTCTAGCCATCTGAGCTAATCCCCGATATAATTTTTATGCAATGGTGCCAAGAGGCAGAATTGAACTGCCGACACAAGGCTTTTCAGGCCTCTGCTCTACCACTGAGCTACCTTGGCACAGTATGGTGGGCGTGGATGGACTCGAACCATCGACCTCACCCTTATCAGAGGTGCGCTCTAACCGCCTGAGCTACACGCCCATACTTTTTACTCCGTGCAGAGCACTTTATAGACATCTTCTAAATAAATGCAAGAGATTTTTTATAGACAAAATATTTCAAAGAATAATTAGGATTAAGAAGTTACAGAAAAAAAGACAGTAAATTCTGGCTTCTTTCGCCTTGAAATAAGAAGACAATATCTTAATAATGGATAACACTGCAAAACGTCCTCAAAATGAGGAGATATTGCTTATTTTATTTATCATTTGATATGCGTATGTCAGAACTTGGAAACAAAAAGTATGTCTACTCTTTTGAAGAAGCAAAAGGAGTAAGCAAAGACATTGTTGGAGGAAAAGGAGCAAACATGGCAGAAATGGTGTCGCTCGGATTACCTATTCCTGCTGGGTTTACTATTACCACAGAAACCTGTGATATGTACTACAAAAACAATAAAACTTACCCACAGGAGGTAAAAGATCAAATCGAAGCTCAGCTCCAACATTTGGAAGAAAAAAGTGGAAAAAAACTTGGAGACGCAAACGATCCTTTACTCGTTTCAGTAAGATCAGGAGCAGCAGCTTCACTTCCTGGAATGATGGACACTGTATTGAATCTCGGACTTAATGATGCATCCGTAGTAGGACTCGCTACCAAGACAGAAAACGAAAGATTCGCGTGGGATTCCTACAGAAGATTCATCCAAATGTTTGGAGATGTAGTAATGGAAGTACCTTACCACGACTTTGAACATGCTCTTCAATCTGTAAAAAATAAGAAGGGAGTAAAACTTGACACTGAACTTGATGCAGAAGATCTGAAAGAAGTAGTGAGACTTTACAAAGAAGTGGTACAAAATGCTACTGGGAAACTCTTTCCAAATAATGGAAGAGAACAGCTTGCTATGGCTGTTGATGCAGTATTTAATTCATGGAATAATGAAAGAGCGATCATCTATAGAAGACTAAATGATATCAGAGGGCTGCTAGGAACTGCGGTAAATGTGCAATCAATGGTATTTGGAAATATGGGAGAAACGTCTGGAACAGGAGTATGTTTCACAAGAAACCCCTCTACGGGAGAAAATAAATTTTATGGAGAGTACTTGATGAATGCACAAGGAGAAGATGTAGTGGCAGGAGTGAGAACTCCAGCAGAAATTCAAACACTCAACGAGGTAATGCCGGAATGTTATACAGAATTGGTAGCTATCTACAAAAAACTAGAACAACACTACGCAGACATGCAAGATATGGAATTCACCATCCAAGAAGGAAAACTCTATATCCTTCAAACCAGAAGTGGAAAGAGAACAGCTGCGGCTGCAGTAAAGATCGCTATTGATATGCTTCATGAAGGGTTAATTAATGAAAAAACAGCAGTACTCAGAGTACAGCCCAATCAACTGGATGCTCTTCTTCATCCACAACTTGATAACAACGCAAAAAAAACTGGAGAAACATTAACAATAGGACTTCCTGCTTCACCAGGTGCTGCAGTAGGACAAATTGTCTTCAAAGCAGAAGACGCACACGAATGGAATGAACAAGGAAAGAAAGTGGTACTCGTAAGAGTAGAAACTTCACCAGAAGATATCCAAGGAATGGTAGCTGCACAAGGAATCTTAACTGCCAGAGGGGGAATGACTTCTCATGCTGCAGTAGTTGCAAGAGGAATGGGGAAATGCTGTGTTGCAGGTGCTGGAGAGTTAGTCATTGATGAAAAAGCTAAAACACTATCAATAAAAGGGAAAACTTTCAAAGAAGGAGATGAAATCACACTTGATGGTTCTACTGGAGAAGTATTTGCAGGAAAAATCGCAGTAGCAGATCCTGAACTAAGTGGAGATTTTGAAGAATTGATGAAGCTAGCAGATAGCTTTAGAAAACTCTGAGTAAGAACTAATGCCGATACTCCTAGAGATGCTATCCAAGCAAAAAAATTCGGAGCTGAAGGAATTGGACTCTGTAGAACGGAACACATGTTCTTTGCTGAAGATAGAATCCTTGCAGTGAGAGAGATGATCCTGGCTGATGATGTGCAAGGAAGAAAAAAGGCACTAGCAAAAATCCTCCCTTTCCAAAAATCTGACTTCTATGAACTTATGAAAACACTTGAAGGACAGCCAGTAACAATCAGATTTCTAGACCCTCCCCTTCACGAATTCCTTCCAACAGAAGACAAAGATATTCAGGCCGTAGCTAACGAACTCGGAGTAAGCATAGAAAAAGTAAAAGAAAAAATCAATGCACTTCACGAATTCAATCCTATGCTTGGACACAGAGGATGTAGATTAGCAATCACCTACCCAGAAATCGCTGAAATGCAAGCTGAAGCAGTTATCTCTGCAGCTTGTGAACTCAAAAAAGAAGGAGTAGACGCAAGACCAGAAATCATGATCCCTCTCGTAGGATTTAAAACAGAACTTGATTTCAATAAAGAAGTAGTAGTAGAAACCGCTAAAAAGACCATGGAAAAATACGGAATCGAAGTAGAATATAAACTCTGAACAATGATCGAAGTACCAAGAGGAGCATTGACTGCTGATGAAATCGCAAAAAGTGCAGAATTCTTCTCCTTTGGAACTAATGATCTTACCCAAATGGGAATGGGGTTCTCCAGAGATGATGCAGGAAAATTTATTAAAGCATATCTCGAAGATGGTATCTTTGAAAAAGATCCTTTCCAAAGTATTGATGAAGAAGGAATTGGACAATTGGTAAAAATAGCTGTAGAAAAAGGAAGACAAACCAGAGCAGATATCAAACTTGGTATCTGTGGAGAACATGGAGGAGATCCTGCATCTATCGACTTCTGTCACAGAGTAGGATTAACCTATGTGAGCTGTAGTCCCTATAGAGTGCCTATCGCAAGATTAGCAGCAGCACACGCCGCTTTGAAACATGGATAATTGCACAAAGCAGTAAACTGTCATCCTGAGTGAAACGAAGGATCCAAAATGCCAAATAAACAGAAAAGCCTGAATTTCGATTCAGGTTTTTTTACTTGAGAAAAGCAAAGAGTACCAAGACAAAAAAGACTTGACATTACAAAAAGTAATGTTATGTTAATAAATGGCATACTTTATAATAAATAACAAAAAAGGGAAGAGTAAGAAAAGAACTTAATATATAAAATTTAGAACTTTTAGAAGAATTTAGATATACTTACAATAAGGTATTTATCTCCAAGAAAGAGAAATTATGGTAAACCTCTATGACGGGCTAAATGAAGAAGATCAAAAGAAACTGCTAAGTGTTCGTGATAAACTAGCAAAAGATACAGAAGCCCAAAGTATTCTTAATGCTCTAGTAAATAATTTTATGCAACAACCTCATAGAGAAAGTTTTTCTAATTTTCTTTCTACTCTAGAATTTTCGGAAGGAAGAGGGCTACTAACAGCTATAGAAGAAGAATTAGAAAAAAGAGGGGGAAAGATTAAATTTGACCATATCAAAAAAGAAGAACTTTCACTCAAAAGCTTACTTGAAGGAGAAGGGACATTTTCTGTACAAGCAATATCAGATGATTTACAAAACTGCTGAGAAATAGGGAAGGAAATCGAAAAATATCTCTGTAAAATTTTCTTAAACAAAATGAATATCCTATTACCTACAAAATTAAACGAAGAACTAAAAAGTAGAATAAGAAAAAAAGATGACCTAATACACATATGTGGAGAAATTAAATATTTTTTAAACGAATATGAAAAAGAAATAGGAAATATAAAAATTGAAAATATTAGTGTTAATAATCAAGCCATTATAGACTTTCTAAAGAAAGAAGGAAAAATTGACGAAAAAAAGATTAATAATCTTTCAGATCCTGAACTTAAAAAGGCAATGGATGTTCTAGTTTCTCGCGAAATGACATCAGGACTACAAAAATACGGAGAAACACTAATGGAAACAGAAAAAAACATCAGCGAGTCTATTGGGAATACATTCCCAATTCTAGGCTCTATAACCAAAAAGTTCCCCTATAAACCCAGAGAACTTAGAGAAGAAAATGAGGGATTAGACAATACCTTAAAAGACCTAGAAAAGAGTCTTATTAAGGCGAAGGGATTTGAAGAAAAGAAAATGATAGAGCAACAAATTGAGGAAGCCTATCGACAAGCATACAGAAGAAAAATAGAAGAATCTGATGAGGATCTTGCTCAGGTTTTACAAATATTGTGGGAGAATAACTTTGACTATAGCAAACTAACTGAAGAACAATTACAAATCTTTTTCAATCTCACATTAGAACAAAGAACTGAAGTAGCTATAGAAAATGGATTAGCAGAATACCTAATCGGAGGACAAGAAAATTTAAAACAATTTTTGAAAGACCTCCTAGATCCAACAAAAAAAGAAATTAATATTGCAGGGATGACTATCCCTGTAAATAAAAAGTTAAAGTCTGGAGCCAATCCCAAATACAAGAAACTAGAAAATCGAGAAAAAGATAATTTTCCCTTTGAATTTGAAATTGATATTGATGGAATTTGAGGAGAATTTTCAGAAAATAATAAAAAAGTTATAATAGAGATGATTAAACAAAATGGGATTGGGAATGAAGAAGGAGAGGTAATACAAAACTGAAAAGCAACACTTGAAGGAGAAAAAATTGGGAAATTCATCAGTCTCCTCCTTGGGGCTTATGGAATGGAAAAAATAGAGACTACGCAGCATGAAAAACAATTAAAAGAAACTATACCTACAAGCAAAAATAACGAAAACGATGAAACTCAAAAAAATGAATTTTATGAAGCATGGGAAAAAGTAGAAGGATACAAATTTTCTAAAGACGGAAAGGAAAAATATCCTTGACTCCGCCGTGGAACAAAGTTAATGCTTGCATTAGGGGGATCTGGACTACCTCCTTTTGAAGTAGGAGCACAAGATTGGGCAGAACTAAATATTGAAGAAGTTAATGAAGAGGAGGGACGATTTGAAGTAAGATTTAAAGGATCTGCGCTTTCACTACCTACTCTTGAAGGGAACAAAAAAAAATTTCCTCTTAATCCAGAATCTTTAGCCCGTCTCAAGAAAATTGGAACCCTTCTTAAACTTCCAGACCCAAAAGACTCAAACAACCCTGGTGATCATCTTAAAAAATTAAAAGAGGTGGGATTTCTATGAAAAGGTCTTTCAGCCTTTGATGCGCTAAAACGAGATGATGGGAAAAAGGGATGGTTAAATGAGTTTGCAAATGAAGAAGGGGGGAAAGGAGAAAAAGAAGTAGTTCAATACTTTTGATATCAAGATTTAAGTTACGATGGAGGGAAACCAAGCAAACAAAACATCATTTATAAAGTAGAGTATTCTCCAGGGAAAAAAACATTCAAGGTAGAATGTGGTGGTTTCATGGATGGGAAAGAAAAGGGAGATAAAAAATATAAAAAACGATCAAAAGAATTAGATTATAATAACTTTTTGCTCTTTATTGCTGATAAAAAACTCAAGGCCCAAAAAAAATCTGAAGCAGAAGAAGCCCAGGAAAGGAATGATGAAAAAGCAAAAACCATCTACAATAAAAAAAACAGAAACCGGTTTCGAGCTAGTTTTGGGACAATCAAAAATGTATTTAAAGGAGAGCGAAAGAAGATTAGCGATAAATTCAGCGCATATCAGAAAGATCAAGAAGAAAGATTTAATGACCGATTAATTGACGACGCTGGTCTTTACAACATAGTATCAAAAACCCTTGGATGGATTCCATCAGTTAGAGACTCAATAGGAGGACTTCAAATGGAACGCTTCAACGAAAAAGATAATAATATCCGAAAAAAGATTGAATATTGGAAAAAAATCATCGAAGCTGACCCAAGATTTGCCGATATGTTTGAGGAAAGTCCTGATTTTGTACATACATTGTTTGGAGGGAAAAGTTATAGACAATTCCTTACAGAGAATGATGAGGGATTTGAACCACCTGAACTCTATAGAGCAGCAGCCTTACTTCTCGTAAATATCAAGGCAGGAAAAAGTCCCTATAGAACACTCAGTGAATACGAAAACAGTGGACTCTGGGTAAAGAAACTCTTAGGAAAAGAACACTATGATAATTTCATTAAACAAAAACAACAACTCCTAACAAAACTCAATGATGAACCAGACAATGAAGATCAACTCATAGATCTCCTATCAAAATGTGAAATGCTTTACATCACAAATACCATAAATGGGATCCCTTGAGGACAACAACGGTCATTTGGATCTATTGAAAGTAGAGGAAAATATCCCGATGGGAAACCTGGTTATATTGATAATCCTTCTAAAAATAGACTCTCTGGAAAATTTGCCGGAGAATTACAGGATGCACGAAGTAGTTGGAACAATAAAAATGCAATAGAAGAAGCATATGGAAAGATTAATCACGATAATTTTGACGTGGCGAAAAATGATTTTGACAAAATAAAATCAGGAAGATTTGTGGTTGCCATGGCAAATCTTAAAAAGATGGGGACGCTAGCAGAAACTGATGGACAAAAAAAAGTATTTAAACAATGTATGATTAGCGTATTAGTAAGTGGAGCACTTAATACTTATGGAGACAAGGCAACACATAAACGATTTTATACTATGGCAAAAAGTTTTAACTTTGCTCCAGGATTTCTAGCAAAAAATTTTAAACACCCAGAATACACAAAAGCTTTACTAAATGAAATTACAAAAGGAAACTTCGAAAGAGAAATAAATCAGATTTTGGAGGAGGATGATGATATCAAAAAACTAAAAAAGGAGGAGAAAATAAGTTCTCCGTATACTTTGGATAATTTTAACCCAACATCTAAAAATACACAAATAGGGATTCTTAACAAGGCTATAGGGAAGTGGTGGAATCAAGGGACAAATTATGAAGATTTTGAAAAGTTTTGTTCCCCAGGAGGAGAACTTGCAACACAAGATCGATCAAAAGAGGGGAAAGACAATAAAACCATAGAGAAATTTCAGAAAAAACTTTTTGATTCCAGTATGGAGGAAACAGATAAGGATATTTTAGATAACGATAATCTAGCAAATGATGTAGGACTATTAGCGTCCAAAAGTATTGTAGAAAAAAGAATGAAATACCAGTATGGAGAATTCAGTTATCCAGATGACCCAAATAAAGTAGAGGCCGCGAGAGGATTCTGGAATAAAGTAAATACAGACCTAAAATCAAGTAATGTAGAAACAGCTATGACACAATACCTCAATCGATTTCCAAACATTGATAAAGAACTTCTAGTAAAATTATTAAAAACGGCTCATAGATATAAAACTGAAATAAAGAAGCAATGATGACCTGTTGCTATAGAACTACCAACGTTTAAAAAGAAAAGGAAAGATGGGACAACAGAAAACCTCAAATTCAAATCTTGAGAAGTAAACAATGACGATTGGAAACAGGCGTCCTGGTACGCAATAAAGGGACAAGTATTAGCAAATGGGAATGGGCTCCCTCCACCAGAACTAGATAATGTATTAGAAAGTTTTTATGAAAAGTTTTTAGAGAATTTAGATAAAATAGTAAAAGATGATTTTATTTCCGAAACATTTAAGGGAGCTGATTATACATCAGTAGAAGCTGGTCTTCTAGTTAATAACAAAGAATATGATCTGGTGCAAATGGCGGGGAAAAGTAATATCTTTGGAGAATTTGGAGAAGAGGATCATGATGAAGAGGATGATACAAGACCGGAAAACATGGGTAAAGAAGAACGAAGTTACAAAAAACAATTATATCGTAGTTCAGAGTTTGTAAATGCAAGTATGATAGACATTGAAAGACAACTTAAAAGACATCGTGCTTTACCAGACAAACATAGATTAACAGGAAGTACATGAATATCAAAAGACCCTCAATTTGTTTCCTCAAATAAAAACAGGATCAAACTACATAATAATTCAAGTCAACAAGAATATAGAGCAACAGGATAAATTATTCTAAACAAAAAAATCAGAGCCACCACTCTGATTTTCTGTATGCCGAATATTTTATCCTAACTCCTAAATTAGGACCAAAAGAAAGTGTGATAGAATACTCAGGATTAGCCGCATAAGAAAATCTATACATTCTGCTTCATAAATAGTGGATAACTCATTATACACACAGGAATAATACTACAAGATCCCCATAAGCAGATTTCTAAAAAATCATTTGACTTATTAAAGTCAAAAGATATATATACTCAAATAAAAAAATAAAAAAGGAGATAAAATAAACAAAAAGATAAAAGGTCTGAATAAGCTGAAAAACAGACGTTAAACAAAAAAGTAAGCAATAAACACATAAAAACAAAGAAAAATGAGAAAAATCTTAGCAGTTTTAGCCGTCTTCGCTATCGCGTTGACATCGTGCACAAAAAATTATTACGAGTACATTGAAATCGAAAATGTAACCGTTCAGTTGGACATGAAATCGATAATCAAAGTGAATGAAAATTTGATGAGAAGTTCAACGACGGAGTATCAGCATGTATACCCATCATCCTACACCGCGTACTTCATTAGCAATGAAAACAAGGGCGAGTATACCCAGGGCCAATTAGTGGTGACATTGACGGTCAGCCCTGGAAATAACACCATTACCATTCCTAAATTGGATTACACAGTATACGTGACTAATTACGAAAAAGAAGGAGCATGGTATACGTGGACCGATGCCATAGGGCAATTACCTCAGTCAACCAACACATTATATTTCTACGGAAAGAATACTATCAATTACTCCGTTGTTGTTGCAGGCGAGGTTACTGTAAAGAATCCCTACTCGGCCATAATGGTTTTGAATAATGAATGGGTTACCGGTGCTCCTAAATTTTATGGGACGGGGCAATTTTACGGCCTGGTACACAACAATGAATGGTACCTTCTGTATATTAGGAATACGACTGTAAACAGTACCGTTCCTGTTCAGATACCTGGATATAGCTCGAATCACATCGAGATCAACCGGGCAATAGAGGCCAATAAGGTATACCAATTTATTATTGACGCTTCTGTAGATAATACAGATGGACAGGATAATTTTACGGTCATCGTCGAAGAATTTACTGAAACGGTAGTTGAGACTATAAAACCATACTAGGTATGTCTCTTATTAATAGGATTGCTAAATATCTTTAGCAATCTTTTTTTATTAACTTCATAAAACATTTTGTTCGTCTCCATCTTAAGAGCAACAACCATGTAGTATTAACACTTAAAAAACAAGGAAAGAAGCTCCCAGAGAAATTACGAAAAGAAAAATCTCAAATAGACATCAGGAATACTCAACAACTAAGGGAATAGCAAAACAAAGTGGATGTTCAAGATACCCTCACTCAACAACTTGGATGAGATCCAAGATAGGGAAGGGATTGATTGCAAAATACATACTGATCCAATACCATACCTTCCGCATTAAATCATAAAAAAATCAGAGCCTCAACTCTGATTTTTCGTATACTAAACAGGTTATTCTAACTCCTCATAAGAGAGATCTAAATCTCCATAATCCGCAGAGAGCTCATCCTCATAGCCAAAATCACCAACTCCTGCTAAACCAGCCATCATCTCACTCACATCCAATACATCAGTCGGCTTCTCAAAAGAGAAAGACTTAATCGTTTTATACTCCCAGGAACCTTTCAAAGGGAAAGAAAAATTTTCCTGTCCAAGCTCATCTACAGCCATAAGCTCTAATACTAGATCAAAAGACAAAGAAAAGGCTGACTTCTTTGGACTAAAGTCTACAGTCCCCTGAAGAGAAAGAGTATTCTCCAATACAAGAGAAAGTTCATAACCTTTCCTCTTGCTAGGTTGAAAAGTAAGAGTCAAAACGGTAGAATCATTCTCAGAATCAAAAACTTCCATAAAAAAACCCTCTCCTCCACCATATCGATACGAACTGTTTACTTCTACATCCTTAACAAAGACAGAAAACTCATCCATCACAAGAACAACCGTATCTGAATCGAGTACTACAAAATATCCCTCTATTTCAGGGATCTGAATATCACCACTTACCAAAGAAGAAGTAAGTTCCTCTCCAGAAAGAGTAGCATCTTCCAAAGAAAGCAACGTTTCTTGTTCTATCCTCGAAATCTCTTCTATCACAAGATTCACGGTTTCCTGTAAAGCAAGCTGATCAAAAGCAAATTTATGCGCAGGATATCCATGAAATTGTGCAAACTTCCCTTCATAAGGAGCATATGCTAAAGGAATATAGAGATCCTTTTGTTGAATATTGAATTCAGAAAGAGAAGAAAGATAATCATTTACCCCGGATAAGGTACCTACCTGTCCAGAGAACGGAAAAGACAACCATTTCCCTTGAATCCCTCAAAGCATCATAGAAAGCATAGCCATGGAAGGGTCACTGCTATCCACACCCAATTGTGCCACATTAAGATATACAGTTTCCGGATCCAATAAAAGTTCAACTAATCCAGAAGTCTGAACATCCACTGCATCTAAACTCCCTCCTAAAACAAAATCTATAAGATATTTTGAAGTTTCTGCTGCCAAATCCTGCTGAGAAAACAGAGAAACATCCACATCAAAATAAGAAGCATCATCAGAAGAAAAACTAGTAGCTAAAGCTAAATTTTGCTCTCTTGCCCCTTCTGATGCAAATAAAAGATCAGTAAAATACGTAGCAGAATTGAGAGAAATATCCCTCGCCTCCTCAAAGCTAAGTTCTCCATTCTTCCCACAAGCAGTAAGAATCAAACTAAAAGCCACTATTCCAAAAAACGATATTCTTTTCATGAAAAATAAGACAAAATAAAACTAATCTTCTAAAGGTAAATGATCAAAATCTACTCTTTCACCATCAATTTCCATTTGATCTAATTTCTTATTGATAGAGTCCTCATAAAAAAACCAAACATCCATACCAGAAAACTCATCAAGTTCAAGGATTTCTTGGGACTGAATAATTCAGAATGTATATTCTTTTTCCTCTTCTTGATAAGAGATAAGATAATTAAGCCTATCTCCTTTTCCCAAAAAAGCCTGAATCCAAGTCCCACCAATATCATAATCTCCAGGGAAATCGATACAAAGCAAATGACTTCTATCATATGCCATTGCTTCACCTGCAATAGCCTTGAGATTAATGATTCCTACCTGAATCTCCGTAGGGTTAAACACAAAACGATCGGTAATAAATATTCCTCTCGAAGTTTTTTTTACAGCAATGGTCATAATCATACAAAGAAACTAAAAACTGCACTTACTATACGAGAATCTAGAATAATTGCAAGAACTTTGTAAAACAGAAAAAAGGAGAAAAATAAAAGAAAACCTCTCCAAATTTGCAAAAAAAGAAAAATCTGAATATACTTAAATAAGATTTATCCTCTTGCATATTAGGTAATGAAAATAAAGAAATTACTCATACTTCTACTATGTTGATGCATTATAGTACCATCTATCTCGCTAGCCGAGTGAAACGAAGGAGAGGGAACAACAAAAGATCAATGTAAAAAAATGGCTGATTATCAGCGAAATGCAAAAACGAATACCTGTGATTCATGTAAAGATGTTTGTTGTGGAATAAAGTTAAACACAGACGTTCCTTTCATAGGAAATTGTATTACCATGGGAAAGAGTAATAGTAGTTGAACAACAGTCACTCAGCTCAACGCCTTTGAAAAGTTAATGAGTGGACTTATGCAAATCGCAACTTCATTTATTCTAATTGTTTCTTTTCTTCTCATCATTGTTGCAGGAATCATGATGACCATGGGAGGAGTAGATAGTGGAAACTTTAAAAAAGGAAAAGATCGAATTTTCAAAGTAGCAGCAGCACTAGCTCTCCTAGGGATGGCAGGAGTGATATTGAAAATCATCAATCCAACATTCTTCACCTAAAAAATAAAAAGTAAAATAAATTAAGAACAGTAAAAAATCTGACTCCACCAAGGAATCAGATTTTTTTACTTCACTAGTACAAGAAAGAAAAAGAGCATCAGATGCAACTCTCTCGATAACCTCGAGAGAAGGTTTGTTTTTTTTGTCATTATAAGTTGTAGGATGGTAGTCTATCCCCACCTTCCGGTAGGGATGCCTTGTTACGACTTAACCCCAGTCACTAATTTTCTCCTTAACCCACATTGTAAGTCTTCAAAGAACCTCAGCTCCCATGGTTTGACGGGCGGTGAGTGCAAGGAACAGGGACATATTCACGGCAGTATCGGTGACCTGCCATTACTAGCAATTCCAACTTCATGTAGTCGAGTTTCAGACTACAATCCGAACTAGGGGTAGGTTTAAAGATTTGCTCCACCTCGCGGTCTTGCTTCTCGCTGTTGCTACCCATTGTATTATCTATGAAGCCCTAGATGTAAGAGGCATGAGGATCTGACGTCATCCTCTCCTTCCTCCTGGTTACCCAGGCAGTCTTGTTAGACATTATAACTAACAATGAGGGTTGCGCTCGTTTCCAGACTTAACTAGACACCTTGCGGCACGAGCTGACGACGACCATGCACCATCTGTGTAAAGCTTCCGATTGCTCGAAATAGTATACTTTCATATACGACACAATACATGTCAATTCTAGGTAAGATTTTTGGCTTATTATCCAATTAATCTAGATAATCCACTGCTTGTGTGTTCCCCCGCCTATCCCTTTGAGTTTCATTCTTGCGAATATACTACCCAGGCGACTTGCTTAACTCGTTAGATTACGGCACTCCGACCACAAGGGTCAAAACACCTAGCAAGCATCATTTACGGTTTGGACTACCGGGGTATCTAATCCCGTTTGCTACCCAAACTTTCATCCCTCACCGTCAACATATCATAGTTAGCTGCTTTCGCTTTCGGCGTTCTTTCCGATATCAACGCATTTCACCGCTCCACCGGAAATTCCACTAACCTCTGATTAGTTCTAGATATGTAGTATCCACTCCCTTTCCACGATTGAGTCGTGGGATTTGAAAACAGACTTGCATATCAGGCTACGGATACTTTACGCCCAGTAAATCCGGATAACGCTTGAGACCTACGTATTACCGCGGCTGCTGGCACGTAGTTAGCCGTCTCTTATTCTTGGTGTACCGTCATTCGTCTTCCACCAAAAAAGAAGTTTACACACCGTAATGCTTCATCCTTCACGCGGGATCGCTGCATCAGACTTTCGTCCATTGTGCAAGATTCCCCACTGCTGCCTCCCGTAGGAGTATGGGCCGTTTCTCAGTCCCATCGCGGCCGGACATCATCTCAGACCGGCTACCCGTCATAGGCTTGGTGAGCCATTACCTCAACCAACTACCTGATAGGACGCATCCCTCTCCCCGAGCGATAAATCTTTCCTCACATTGGGATTTCACCATCGTGAGCATATTGAGGATTAGCTACATCTCTGTAGTTATTCTCATCTCGAGGGCAAGTTAGACACGCGTTACTCGCTCGTTTGCCACTAATTCTACTATGTATTGCTACAACGCAGAATTCGTTCGACTTGCATGTGTTAGGCGTTCCGCTAGCGTTCATCCTGAGCCAGGGTCAAACTCTTCAAAAAAAGTATACATCTTTAGCTCTAATTCTTTCTTGTACTATTAAAGATCACTTCTTGCATAGACTCTCGCCCATACAAATGGTAGCACTAATCTACTTTCCCAGCCCTACTAGGACCAGTATCATTGACCGGATAATGCTTAACTGCTGTATTCGGAATGGGAACAGGTGTTTCCACTATCCGCATCAGTACCACCGTTTGTATGTACCAAAGACACCAAAAGACTGAAGTAGAATATAAGGTTCTCCCTATAAAATACAAGTCAATCGACAAGAACTCCGATATTCACAATAGTATAATATATTACATATTTTCAAAAGAAATAAACCCATTCGACCGATTAGTACATCTCTGCTAAACATGTTACCACGCTTACACATGACGTCTATCAAACCGCTAGTCTCGCGGAGGTCTTATTTCCCGAAGGAAGAGAAATCTAATCTTGAGACAAGTTTCCCACTTAGATGCTTTCAGCGGTTACCTTTTCCAAGCATAGCTATCCAGCGGTGCCATTGGTATGACAACTGGTACTACCAGAGGCTTGTCCATCCCGGTCCTCTCGTACTAGGGACAGCATCTCTCAAATTTCTTACGGTTGCAGTAGATAGGGACCGAACTGTCTCACGACGTTCTGAACCCAACTCGCGTCCCGCTTTAATGGGTGAACAACCCAACCCTTGGGACCTTCTACAGCCCCAGGATGCGACGAGTCGACATCGAGGTGCCAAACGGAATCGTCGCTATGAACGCTTAGATTCCATTAGCCTGTTATCCCCGGAGTAACTTTTATCCGTTGAGCGGATCCCCTTCCATATGGAAGATCCGGATCACTTTCGCCTACTTTCGTATCTGTTCGACCTGTCAGTCTCACAGTCAAGCTTGCTTATGCGAATACACGTCCACCACGGTTTCCATCCGTGACAAGCAAACCTTTGCACGCCTCCGTTACATTTTAGGAGGCACCAGCCCCAGGTAAACTGTCCAACTGACACTGTTCCCCAAACTAGGGGTTAGAGATGCTATATGCGTTGAGTGGTATCTCATTATTGGCTCCGCCCCGACCGAAGTCGAAACATCAAAGCCTCCCACTTATACTGAGCAACACATACTACACCCCAATATCAATCTACAGTAAAGCTTCACAGGGTCTTTCCGTCTAACTGCAACTACCCGGCATTTTTACCGGGAATGTAATTTCACCGAGTCTAAGGACAAGACAGTATGGGGATGATTATGCCATTCATGCGCGTCAGAACTTACCTGACAAGGAATTTCGCTACCTTAGGACCGTCATAGTTACGGCCGTCATTCACCAGTGCTTAACTCTCGAGCTTGCACAAGAGAGCATAACATTCTGGCATTGGACAGGCATCACTTGCTATACATCCTCTTGCGAGTTAGCAGCAAGCTGTGTTTGTGATAAACAGTTCCCCCCACGTCTTTTGTTGCAGCCCTACATTTCTGCAGGGCAGGGCTTATTTCGAAAGTACGCCCGCTATTTTGCCTAGTTCCTTATCCATTAGTTATCTCGATTGCCTAGGTATACTCTACCAACCTACAAGTGTCTGATCTCAATACGAGTTATATATCCATAAGTTTAGTGGGTTTTCTCGGCACCAGAACGATGAGAATTTCAAAGCCCGAAGGCCCAATCCCGATCAAGCTCAGTATCAATGATTGCGGATTTTCCTACAACCACCATTCTAACAAGTTAGAATAACCTTATTCTTTCGACTCATATCCTTAACAAGCTCTCACAAATCCCAATGCGTTACCACATCACTGAATATATAAGTACTGGAATATTAACCAGTTATCCATCGATGTACCTTTTCAGGTATCACCTTAGGTCTCGACTAACCCTACGACGATGAACGTTGCGTAGGAATTCTTAGGTTTTCGGCAGCAAAGATTTTCGCTTTGCGTCGTTACTCATGTCAGCATTTTTACTTCTTTCTAGTCCACGCAACCTCACAGTTACGCTTCATCCTGAAAGAACACTCTCCTACCGCACTACACTAAAATGTGTAGGCCTTCAATTTCGGTATATAGCTTAGCCCCGTTACATCTTCGGCGCATCTTCACTTGTCCAGTGAGCTGTTACGCTTTCTTTAAAGGATTGCTGCTTCTAAGCAAACCTCCTGGATGTCAAAGTAAAAACACCTCCTTTACCACTTAGCTATAATTTAGGGACCTTAATTAGAAGTCTGGACTGTTATCCTTTTGACTACGAAGCTTGCCCCCGTAGTCTCACTCTACAATATTCCTTACAGCATTTGAAGTTTAACAAGGTTTGGTAATGTCTCTCGACACCCCTAGCCTTATCAGAGCTCTACCTCTGTAAGATCTTGATTGTAGGCTGCACCCTAATGCATTTCGGAGAGAACCAGCTATTACGTTATTCGATGAGCTTTTCACTCCTAGACACAGGTCATCGGAAGGATTTGCAGCTCCAACCCGTTCGGTCCTCCAAGTCAGTTTCCCAACTCTTCAACCTGCCCATGCCTAGCTCATAACGCTTCGGGCCTATTAATACTAACTCAGTCGCCCTATTCAGACTCGGTTTCCCTACGGCTCCGGCTATAACTGCCTTAACCTTGCTAGCACCAATAACTCGCTGACCCATTCGTCAATAGGTACGTGGTCACCCTAAGGCTCCCACTCAATTGTAAGCAATGAATTTCAGAATCTATTTCACTCCCCTACCAGGGGTTCTTTTCACCTTTCCCTCACGGTACTATACGCTATCGGTGTAAAAAAGTATTTAGCCTTACCCAATGGTCTGGGCAGATTCATGCCGGATTTCTCGTGTCCGACACTACTCAGGTACTATGAAGAGTCTCTATCAATTTTAAATACGGGACTTAAACCCTCTGTGGTCTACCTTCTAAGTAGTTCTTCTATCAATAGATCATACTCTCGAAACAGTTCTAGCTGTTTCAACATAGCCCTACAACACCGTGATTAGCAACGACTAGAATCTTACACTAATCCGGTTTGGGCTCTTCCCTGTTCGCTCGTCACTACTAAGGGAATCTCATTACGATTTCTTTTCCTTTGGTTACTGAGATATTTCACTTCACCAAGTATTGGCCATACGGCAGCCACTTATAGCAGCTAGGTTTCCCCATTCGGACATTCTCGACTCCAAGCGGTTATTGGCACCTCATCGAGACTTTTCGCAGCCTGTCACGTCCTTCATCCTCTTTTTTACCCAAGGCATCCATTCATTGCTTTTAAAAAGATTTATTTTCTTTCGAAAATTATGTAATATATTATACTATTGTTAAATACCATCCACTCGCTCACGCTGTCATTTCTCCAACGTTGCAGGGATCATGATAAATAATCGCCATCTCATTTCAAGTCTTTTTCAAAGATTTTTTTCTCTTGGTCACTAAGGGGATTTCTTATGAAAAAGGGTACTTCATGGTAAAATAGCTCTACCAAAATACCACAAACACAAGGGAGAAGAAAAAAAGAAATGAACTTGATAAAGAAAGAAAAATCTGTATCTCATCATTTAGATGAAAAAACATCGGAAGATAAGACTTTATTATGCTACACCCAAAAGATACATGAAAAGATACATAGTTTTTCTTGCCCTATGTACAATAGGAGGAGGTTTTTCCGTAAGTTTGGCTCAAAATTATATAGAAGGTGAGGTCTTGGTAAGCTACGAAGAGAGCAGCTATGACAAACTTATGAACACCCTAGGAATGGGAACAACCGGTATTTTTAATTATAACACCTTAGACGTCGTCGCTACAGAAAATGGAACAAAAACAGTACTCATTACCGGGAAAGAATGAGAGACTACCGAAGAGCTTATCACAACACTTTCTCAGGACCCTAAAGTAACCCATGTCCAGCCAAATTATATATATTATCCTATGCTCAACATTAATGATCCTGATTACAATAGTGGGAAGCTGCGGTGATTAGAAAATATACAACGACCAGAGACGATAGCGTTATTTAGCGGAAGAGAAAATACTACAGGAAGCATCATTGCAGTCATTGATCTGGGAGTAGACTATCGTCACCCTGAACTTAGTGGACAAATGCGGGAGGGAAGTAGTTGCTTAAACGAATCAGGAGGAGTGCGAGGAGACTGTATCCATGGAGCAAGCTTTTTTTTCTCTGGATTTTACCTATCTGGGGGGGAAATACAGTATACTGTAAGTCCAATAGAAAGAAACAAAGATCCCTTACCAACCTACCTCGCATACTATTATAACAAGACCTGAGAGATGAATGTTGCAGCATACAATAGTCATGGAACACATATAGCAGGGACCATTAGTGCAATGATGAATAATGAAATAGGAATAGTAGGAGTAAATCCTACTACAAAAATTATGGCAATCAAGGGAGGATATACGATCACAGGAAACGTTTCACTGATGCTAACATCAAACCTTGTAAAAGGAATTGATTTTGCTAGGCACAATGGAGCACATATCATCAATGCGAGCCGAGGAGGACCCGCTTATGACTCAAACTTATCTGGTGCCATCAAAAGATTCACCGATACGGGAGGGATATTTATTGCAGCAGCAGGAAACGGAGGAAACGACAATACGACAACACCAATGTATCCATGCAATTTCAACATAAACAACGAAAATATTATCTGTGTAGCTGCTCATGACAGTACAAATAAACTAGCTTGGTTTTCACACTATGGAAACACCGTAAATATTTCTGCTCCTGGAGTATGGATTTATAGTACCACCTTAAGTGGATCCTATGATTATATGCAAGGGACCTCTATGGCCACACCCCATGTAGTAGGAGCATTCAGCCTTTTACGAAATTATAGACCAGAGCTCTCTGCACTAGAAATAAAACAGGCAATATTTAGTGGAGCAGACACCGTAACTCCCTACGCCGAAGGAAGAGATATAGCAGGGAATAAAAAGCTGAATCTCTACAAAGCATTACAACTCTTAGACACCATTCCTCCCACTATTACTTCTACAGGAATTGATACCAGTAACTTTTGTGAAGATGGAACGTTTACCTATACCTTTAGCGGAGAAGATGATCTCCAGCTCACAGGGAAAGCTTATAGTTTTGATGGAGGAGAAATTCGAACAGAAATAAATAGCTATACTACAGGAGCATACAGTATTACAGGATACCTCCAAGATCGAGTAGGAAACATCCAAGAAATAATTCTTGCAGCGGATTTGTATGATTTGCCTGTTTGTGATAATAATGTAAAAGTAATGGGGACTTATAGTTCCTGAACACGAATAAGTGGAGAAATAAGCAACAATCAAAGCCTTTATTTCATATTATCAGGAGATATTATAAGCCCGCTCTCAGGAGAAGTTATAGAGAGTTGAAGGAATAGTATTGATATTCTGTTATCCAACGGAGATGGACTAAAAACTATCCAACGACAGCTCTATTCAGGAGAAATACTACTCCTCACAGGAGAAGGGGAGATTATTCTTGATACAACCACACCTGACATTAGTATAACTTCCCATAGTAATGGATTTAAAACTACCAGCTCATCAATAACTTTAACAGGGAATATTATAGAAGAACATCTTGAACAATTCCTTATTAATGGGATTACAATTACTCCAAATGCAAATGGACAGCGAAGTAGATCCATTACTCTATCTATAGGAACTAATCTTATTACGCTACAAGCAACAGACCTTGCAGGAAACAGCAACACAAAAAATATAACAATCATTAGGGAGAGCTCATGAGGTTGAGGATGATGAGGTTGAGGTGGTGGTTGAGGATGATGAGGTTGAGGTGGTTGAAGTAGTAACAGCACAACTATCCAAGAACCTGTTAAAGAAGCAACGACAACAAATACAGGAAGCAACGCTACAGAAGAAACAAAAATAGAAACAACAGCAAAACCAACTACCACTACGGAAATTACGAAACAAGTAAGTGTTACATCTCAAATGCAGAAAACCTTTGGGGAGGAATTAAGTAATGCATATGTCTTTGCATACAATAATGGAATCACTACGGTAAATACTATAGAAACAGCAGATCTCTACTGAGAGCTTACTAGGGCTCAAGCAGCAAAAATGCTTTCTTCCTTCGCAATTGTACAGCTCTGAAAGACACCAAATACTAATGCGAATTGTCATTATCCAGATATCCAAGGATATGGAGATCTCTCAGAATGGATGATTACTTCTTGTCAGTTAGGAATTATGGGAGTAGGAGTAGAAAAATTCAATCCTGATGCTAGTATGTCGAGGGCAGAGTTTGGAACGGTATTATCAAGAATTATCCGGGGAGAGAAGAATAACAATCCTCTGGGAGTATACTATGAGAAGCACCTTGCAGCATTGAAGGAGTTGGGAGTGATGAATAATATTTCTAATCCTTCAACAAAAGAAATTAGAGGATATGTCATGCTGATGCTAATGAGAACCAGTGAGAAACTCTAAAATAAGAAATACCTACAAAAAACCCAAGTAATAGCTTGAGGTTTTTTGTATACCTATCTATAAGGATTATTCCTTCTTTTCAGGTAATCCACAGGGTAATTTTTTATACAAAAACAAATATGCATTCACCCCAAAAAACAACACCGCCATTATCACAAAAATAATCACTTTATTCCATCTATTTGCTCCTTGCATTAACATAAGCACCATCATCAGAAGTGAAAAAATCCACACGAAAGCTCTTACTTCGCCTCTCGTCCATCCCAGTCCGAGTAAACGATGATGAATATGAGTATAATCACCTTTCATAGGATTCTTTTTAAGAATAAATATCCTATAAAAAATAATCCAAATCGCATCAAAAATCACAAGAGAAAGAGCCACAATGATCGTTCAGATTTTCGCCCCTCCCACAACCGCTAAATAAGCAAGTCCAAATCAAAGAAACATGGTTCCTACATCTCTAATTAACCCAAAGGGTTTAATTTCAACCACCGTATACACCAAAGAAATAATTGCTAGAATTAGAGCTAATTGTTTTACTATCAACAGGGTTTCAAGATTGGGGAATTCTGTATAATAGGGAAGCACTACCCACTGAATCAAAGCAAATACCGTAAAGAATCCAATTGTTAGCATTCAGTTTCCCTGTGCATAAATTCCGTCAATTCGATTTACTGCATTAATCACAAATACCGACCAAAGCGCAAACGCAATATACAATAACCACTGTGGCAAGACAAAAACCATATCTTTAATCACAAACTCATACTCCGCAATTCCTGCAATATACAGCGCTAAACAACTCGCTAAAATCTGGATTATAAACCTCGCAATCGGTGGAAATTTGAAAGTAATTCTTCCCATATATTCTAACTCAGCTAATAACTCACTGAAAACAATAATCGTTCCTCCTACCAAAAATCCTTGCACCAAGGAAGAAGAAAACATCTCTGGATACACAATTCCTAATACTATAAGCAAAGCAAGATAGACGAACACTCCCTGTAAAGTTGGAACAGGTTTCCTAGTATTTTTAAGGTCATTCCCCGGTTTATCTAGGATTCAGAGTTTTTTGAAGAGCCATAATCCAAATATTGCTATGATAATGACAATAATTACCGTAAAAAGATATTGCATCTCCTAATAAAATATAAAACTAGGTATCACTCTTATATAAACTATCAGATAAGAACATCAAATAGGTCAGAAGAAAATATCCTCCCACCACCAACACCACGTATATCCAAAGTTGACCATATTGCAAAGCAAGATTGTAACAAAAGTGAAGGAGGACTCCAACTAACAAACAAAGTATTACACGCAACGATTTTTGGAAGAAAGAGAGGGATTGCAATTCTGATTTTTGATACCATTTGAAGAGTAATAAAGCGATCAATCCTGTCGCTACAATGTGCAATAGTGAAGAAAACATCCCCCTTCCAAAAGCTAAAGAAAGGATACCTTGTGCCTCACTACCGAGAACTTGTTGCCCTATGTAGAAAAAATTTTCTACAATACTGAATCCTAATGCGACAAATACCGAGAAAAAAAGCAGATCAGAAGAGTAAAAATCCGTCTGACTCACAGCATTTTCTGTGGATCCTATCTTAAGAAACTCTTCCGCATAAGCAGCCACTAAATAATAGAGTAAAACCGTCTGTAGTCCTACTTGGAATCCCAATATTCCTACTACCACAAAAAGGAGTATCCATACCAATAATAAAAACCAGATTTGTTTATGTTTATAACTTTGAGTAAAAAGCATCAAGAGTAAAAAGATCAAACCACAATAGAGCAAAAAAGAAAAAAACCAAGGAAGACTAATCACTCCACCAGCCAAACTTGGGAAAAAATAAGCAAAAATATACTCAAAACAAAAAAGTGATGCCACCAAAAGAAGACTTGAACCAAGCAATTTTCGAGAGAAAAGCTTTTTGTTTTCAAGAAAAAGGTGCTGCATCAACCAAATCCAGAAATATCCTAATCAAATACAGAGCAAAATTGCCCCTATAATTTGCATATCTTTACTTCTATTCAATAAAGCAACTCCATCCTAGTGATTCAGAAAACTTTTTCAATGCAGATAAAACAATTGACTTCGTTAGGGATTAATATATAAAGTTGATATAAAAAAATATGAAAAATTAATAAAAAAGATTAAAGATATGAAGAAAATTAAAAAAAAATTAGAAGAAGATACTATTGTTGTAATAAACTTTGTAGACACAGTAGTAAAAAAATGTTTTTTCTTCCTCACAAAGGTAGAAGAAAATAAGGTAACAGGCATCCCCTTCTATTACTATGAAGTAGAGGGAGAAGAAAACGATAGGGAAGGGGTAAGTCTAGATTGTCCGGAAGAAATCAATATTCTCCTAAGAGGAACTGACATTATTTACGGGAAAAGAGTTCTAAAAGGATTGCAGAGCGAAAAAAATTCTCCCCACCTTGCCAATATTATTGGTATTCCCAGTAGAGAGGAGATTGGAGAATGCCTTAAAAAAATTTCTTCTATCATAGAGGAGAAAAGCAACATAAATGATAGCATTCTATTTACAACAAAGGAAATTGAAGAAAAAAGAAATAAAAACATTTATGAAACAATTTTAAAATTCTTACCAAAGAAAGAAAAGATCGAAGAAGAGTTGCTGTTGAGCATAAAAATAAAAAGCAGCTTAGAAAAGATAAGGTAAAATACTACTAATTTAAATTATACAAAAGGAGTCATGATATAATCTATCAAGGCTTTTTTTTATTCCAATTTTCAGAGTAAGAATTCCGAAATAAGTTCTTTATCTTTCTCACTACAGATCACAAACAACTCCTGAGCAGTAGATCCTTTGGACATAATGCACTTGATTCCCGTCGCTGTGGGATAAGAAATGCTAAACCTCCTCTCTGAGGATCCTTTTTGTTGCCTAGAAATCCTCCCAGGAATAATTCTCGTTATCTTTTCATGTTGCTCAATCTCTAAAAGAAAACCTTGAAATTCTGGCAAAATATGATGTTCAGTTTTTACTTTTTTAAACTTTGTCTTCATGGTATATTATCAATAAGATATGTATAAAGCGATAGTTTGAGATTTTATGGTTTGCATCCGTAGTCAATCCAAAGAACAACAAATCTGACCAAAAACTTCGAAAGCGTAAGACTGAGAAGTTTTCGTATATCCAGCTCGAAAGCAATATTCAACTTAGCATTATTAAAATCTCATGATCTTTTTGGCTATCGTCATTGCGAGGAGCAAAGCGACGTGGCAATCTCTCCTTAACAAAAGTAGTTTGTCGTCCGGGGGCAAGACCCCGGAACTTGAATAAAGAGTTTTTCTCCATCTGGATTGCTTCACTTCGTTCGCAATGACAAGAAGCGATACAAGAAACACTAAAAGCTGATTGAAAAAAACAGACCAATACCTATAGTATGCACAGCATAAAAATTTCCTTTACTTCTACAAGACTATTCGTCTATGACCCTGCAAGAACTCCTCCAAAATCCTGACTATAAACAGAAATTCGTCCTCGAAAAATTCATCCGACATACCCTCAACATTACCAGAGAAGAAATGCGGGTGCAACTTGAAAGAGGGCTTACAACACAGGAATCAACAGAAATTATCAACAACTACAATTCCTGCACCATTGATAAAAAACCCCTTGAATACATTTTGGGACATGTAGATTTCTTCGGAATACCTTTTTACGTGGATGAAAACACTATTATCCCCAGACCAGAAACTGAATATATGATTACCGCAGTCACAGAATTCACAAAAGAACGACAAAAAAAAGAAACTGAACAAAAGAAATCTGATTTTAGGGTTCTTCTCGATATCTGAACAGGATCTGGAGTCCTAGGGATCTCTATCCTTCTCCAAAATCCGGATGCTTATCGCGAAGTATTCTTAACCGATATTTCTGCAGAAGCACTCATCGTCGCGAAAAAAAACTACGATACTCTCATATCTACCCCCCTTATGAAGGGGGGAAGCGAAGCGGGGGGTTCGCAAAACTACGACACCAGATTCATCCAATCAAACCTTGCCGCCTTCATTGAAAGCTATCCTATCATGAAGGAATCTCCCATCACCCTTGTCTCCAATTTTCCCTACATTCCTGATGACACCTTCGATAATAACGCACTAGAAAACGTCCAAAAACGAGAACCGAGGCTCGCCTTCGTAGGTGGAGAAGACGGACTAGAACTCTGTAGAAAGATGTTTCAGCAGATTAAAGAATTTAAAGAAAAAAAGCTGATTAGAGAAATTACGATGTTCCTGGAAATGATGACCTGGCAAGTAGACATCCTTAGAAAGGAATTCTGAGACTGGCTAGACTTCGAAGAGGTAAAAACCTTCCATTTTAATATCAGAATTGTAAAAGCTTGGATAAAATAAGATTTCTCCTCTTGAATTTTATGGGAAAAAGAAGAACTACAAATGATCCTTCATAATTAACTGTATTTACCGAAAAATCTATTTATTAAAAATAACTTGGATTTCACCAAGTTATTCTTAAAGGAAACGCATATTTCTGTATAAATTTAATGCATATGGGGCGATCGACGGGAGTCGAACCCGCGACATTCGGAACCACAACCCGACGCTCTAACCAACTGAGCTACGATCGCCACTTATAAACGCAAACCACATACTATACATTCACCAAAAAAATTCAAGGGAACTTAACCCAGTCTCTTTAAGGAACTCTGTTTGCTTTTCCCAGGAGTTTTACTATAATCCCCCCAAGGGTTTATCCTTATCGTAATATTAGCATATGCTTCTTACAATATTTTCTCTCGTCGCCTTCGGAGTAGTACTTGGGGTACTATATTTTCTCTTTTATGGAATCATCACGCTAGTTTTCAAACCTAATGAAAGCTCATTCAAAAAGCTCCAAAAAATTGCGATAGCACTGATGATTGCCATCATAATGTATGCTGTATCCGTCTTTCTTGTGAACACCCTCCTCATCAATATTGGATTACCAGAACGGAGATTCGGATTTAATGATATTACTTTCACCATTGGACAGTGGCTCCAAGGAAACTTCTACTTCTAAAAGAACACCCTGCCACAATATTCAGATTTTAGTCCCTTGCTCTTTCAATGATGCATATCTTTATTGATGAAAATACCGCAAACCAAAGGTTTGACAGATTCCTTAGAAAACGATGTAAAGCCTACCCAGAAGTGAAACTTTCCGATATTTATTCCCGAATCAGAAAAGGAGATATCAAAGTAAATGGCAAGAAAAGCAAAGAAGAATACAGACTGAAGATTGGAGATGAAATAGAAATTGGAGAAACGCTACTCGGAAAGAAAGATCCCTCAGCCCTCATCACCACCAAAGAAAGAAAACTGAATAAACTCACAAAAGAAAAAATCCAACCTATGATTATCTACGAAGATAAAAATCGAGTAGTCTTCAATAAACCCGCAGGAGTTGTACTTCACGAATCAAACAAACACCGAAACGACTTATCCATGAATGACTACTTAGAATTTTACGCACAAGAACTAAAGAAAGGTACTTTTAAACCCTCCTTTGGATATAGACTAGACAAAGACACCTCGGGAGTCCTTATTGGAGCAAAAAACTACGAAGCACTACAGTATATCAATGAAATCATCAGAGACAGAGAAATAGACAAAACCTACCTCACCATCGTGGCAGGGAATCCACCAAAACATCTCATAATCGATAAGGCAATTGAAAAAAACTATAATAGTAAATTTGATCGTGCTCAGATGAAGGTAAGCAAAGACTGACAAGACTCTAAAACAGAATGTTTTAAAATTAAGACTATCCATCACCCGGAACTTGGACAAATCAGCCTAGTAAAAGTAAAACTCCATACAGGAAGAATGCACCAAATTAGAATTCATCTCTCTAGTGAAAACTATCCAGTAATCGGCGATCTCATTTATGGAAATCCTGCCATCAATAGAAAGGGAAATAAACTCTTGCATATTTCTAGACAATTATTACATTGTTATCAGTATAGCTTCATAGATCATGAAGGATTTCCTCTCTCAGTTACTGCGCCAATCCCCGAAGATTTTAGCAAAATATTCGGAGAGATAGACACTTCATCTCTATAAAACTCATCTGACTTTTAGTCTTTTACAAACAAAACCATGAAAACATTTCTTTGGACAACACTCTTCTGGATCATAGCACTTGTGGCATTTCTCGTTGTGTCAGGATTCGGAAATTTTGTAACTCCACAATTTTCACAGTCATATCTCGAAGTGATTCTACCAAAAGCAATTGTAAGTGAAATCTCAGAAAAAGCGGTTTCAGATTTCAGCAAATCTCCAAATTTATGTACAGCTGCTGAGCTCGCATGTATCACAACTCCTATAGAAGAAACAACTACAGAAATATCTAATCTTCCAACAGAAAATACCGTTAACGACACGCTTAATCAGTTGCTCGCTGGACAAGAAATACTCAGTCAACAAATCCAAGCTGCTTATGAAAGACTAACACAACAAATTGGAGGACTATCTCAATCTGGAGAAGAAACTATCACACCTATTGATCTAGAAGCTCAAAGGAGAGCAGAGCTCCAAGCACAAATTGAAGCTCTTCAAGCAGAAATGCAAAACATTTAATTTCAACAAACAATAAAAAAGGCTGACCTCAAAATCAGCTTTTTTTCCTATCAAAAAACCTTAGCATAACACCACATCGTCATTCTGAACAAAGTGAAGAATCCATCAACACCTCGTCATTGCGAACATAGTGAAGCAATCCAAAAAAACATTCTGTCATTCTGAACGTAGTGAAGAATCCAGTAAAAAAGGAATCCTTGTAAACCTGGATCCTTCGTTTCACTCAGGATGACAAAAACTGTAGACTTTCCTTCTTTTATCCCTTTCTCCTCTCTCCCATGTCCCTCACCAATTCCATCAATTCCCGCAGATCCATCAGAGCATATACCGACCAAGAAATCTCCAAAAGCGACCTTCAAGAAATCATCGAATGTTGAATGCATGCTCCTTCTGCTCATAATCAACAAGCACGAGAATTCTTCGTCATCGAAAAACAGAAAGAGAAAGACTTCCTCGCAGGCATCCTCCAATACGGGAAAATGCTCCCTCAAGCAAATAAACTCATCATCGGAGCATTCAATACTTTCAAGTTAAAATCTCCCAACTTCATCCAGCAAGACATGGGAGCTTGTACACAAAATATCCTCCTCTCCGCACATGAGAAAGGCATAGGAGGCGTGCGAGTAGGCGTCTATCCAGAGGAAGAAAGTGCAATAAAAGCAATAAAAGAACACTTCAATCTCCCAGCAGGCATCGAAGTCTTCAATATCATCGCGCTAGGATATCCCGACACCAGCAAACCACTCCGAGACAAAAAATGCCTCTTCCCAGAAAAAATCCATCGACTATAACAACCTATCATTGCAAGGAACAAAGCGATGCAGTAATCTAGAAAGCGTCTCATCATTTCAAGCGCAGCAAAGCAATCCAAAAAGCCTAGCGTCATAACACCTTGTCATTCTGAACGCAGTGAAGGATCCATTAACACCTTGCCATTGCGAGCGTAGCGAAGCAATCCAGAATAATATAATCCAGAGATAAAAAAAGAGCATTTTTACAATGCTCCATACCCCACATACTCAGCAAAGGTAATACTCTTTTCATACAGCTCACTCGCCAACTCAACTCCCAAATACCTCCAATGCCAAGGCTCAATAAAATATCCATCCACTTCTCTCCCTTTCTGATAACTCTGATGAAATCCATACATATGCGCATGCTCCGCTAACCAGTCATAATATTCCTGATACTTCGCCAAAAATTTCTCTTCATTCGTCGTCTCCCAGAGATCCAGCGCCAATCCAAGCTGATGCTCCGATTCCCCTTCCCTCGCACAATATCCACTCTGCTTACAGCTCTCTGAAATAGTATTTTTCTGATAGGAATAGGATCTATACGCACTCACAACAACTAATGGTTTTTGAAATTCCTCAAAAAAAGCTAAAGAAAGCTGGTCCAAAGCACCAGCAGCCTCTTCTCTCAAACGATGATTGCTCCCCGCTTTCAAATGCTCTGAAGAAGGAATACTCACCAAATCCTCTGGCGCATACTGTGCATCTCAAAGTCCCTGCCCAGCAGAAACAAATTTCTGAACATCATCATCCGCTAATTGTACATAATTAATCACCTCTTCCTCAAAAGGAACCTCAAAAATGGTTTCTTGCACAGATCAAGTGTCCAAGAAAATCTCTTCTTCAACAGAAGAGCAACCTCAAAGCACCAAACCAAACAACAAAAAGCACCGCAAAATACTCCTAACAACCATCAGAACATACTACAAAACAAAACAACTTAACACACAAGACAAGCGAGACATAACATTTAAAAGAGAAAAATATATCTTTTATCCTTTTCTACTTTTACTCTCTTTATCTTTATTTTCTCTAAAGCGCATCTCTTTCTGCTAATTTCTCCAATAATTCTTGTTGAATTACTTCAATAGACTGATCTGCATCAATAATGATAAGTTTCCCAATATGTTCAAAATAATCAATCACAGGCTGTGTTTCCTTCTCAAAAACATCTAATCTTTTCAAGATACTCTCTTCAACATCATCTACACGTCCCTGTTCTTTCGCCCTCTTCAAAATTCTTTCAATCGCCTTTTCTCTAGAGAGAGAAAAATTTACCGCCAAAAAATCTCTATGATATTTTGCCTCTCTACTCAAAAAATAATACATCTGAGGCAATGACCTTGGAAATCCATCGGTAAGCATATGATCATCGTCACCCAAAAGATGTCCATACATGTTAAATAAATCAAATGCTAAATTATCATCAAGCATTTTTCCCTGCGCCATACGATCTTTGATATGCTGTGAGATAATATTATCATTAGAACTCAAAGCTCTAAAAATCTGCCCTGGTTCCAGATATTTATATTCTGAGTACTTTTCCAGAAACAAATCTGCCTGGGTTCCTTTCCCAGATCCCTGAATTCCAAAAAATACTAAATCCTTTTTCATAAAAAACTCAAATTAAAAGATAAATCTACCTGAGGATAGTTATTTTCTTTATATTCACAAGAAAAGTTAAAGAAAAATTCACAGAGATGACAAATAAGAAAAATAAGAAAAATAAGATTGACATTATGATATATAATAAATATAAAGAAAGAACATATTATATACACGCTATTATACTATGCAGTCCCCCGAAAATAAAAAACCTAGTAAGCACCTTGAAGAATATCTTCTCAAAGAATTTCAACAAGGAAATTTTTCCAATCTCCGAGACACAAGACTTTCTAGCGAAGAAATTGTTGAGATTTTACTTCAACATCCCGAAACTTCTGAAGAATACAAAAGTAAGCTACTCAAACACATCCTAGCAAAATGTAATACATTCACATACAAAAAAGAAAACGACACAGAAATCATACAAAGAATAAGAGAACACAATGATAAAGTAAGAAACAATTTACGTAGAATGTTCGAGACAGAATCTCAAGAAAGACTAAAAGAACTGTGACTTGAAACATTCAATAAATATAATAATCGTTTTCGGGTTCAACGTTGAGGACTAAGTATTCAAGAAGCTCTTAATGGAGGCTCTTTAACTGTAGAAATGGAAGAAACAATCAGAGAAGAAAGAATAGAATATATCAGTAATTGTATAAAAAAAATCCAAATGAGCAACCTTTCAAAAGCAGAAGAAATGATGCAAAGGCTTAGAGAAATATGCAACAAAAAAGAGTTTGAAGAGGCT
Source organism: Candidatus Absconditabacteria bacterium (assembly GCA_028685875.1). Taxonomy (GTDB): domain Bacteria; phylum Patescibacteriota; class Gracilibacteria; order Absconditabacterales; family Absconditicoccaceae; genus UBA3291. The sequence continues at coordinate 146,740 of JAQUDD010000001.1, read as the reverse complement.
CGACAAAATCAAAACCAACACAAGGAATCTAAAAACACTAAAACATGGCAAGAACGAAAAATTGAATATCTGGAAGAAATGAAATGAGGAGATTTTTCTGCTTTAAATGGGGTTTGTTTAAATAAAAAAGATATTATAGATATTCTATCAATACTAGACAATGAAAACAACACAACCCTCTACAATAAAATAATAGAAATCTGTGATAAAAATAGCATCAATCTTAAAAAGGAAGAAATAAGCAAAAATCAAATGAACTTCAGATTTTAGAACCTTTAACTCATTTCCTATATCCATGGAAGAATGATGCATCCTATCAGACAAACTATTACAAGAGCTTGCTAAAGAAGATAATATTGTCTTAGAGAGTTTAGCTAAATTTTGTAAATGCTCAAAAAAAGAGTTAATTGAAATACTTGAATCTAGGAATAAAGAGCTATCAGAACAAAAGTACCGACCAAAAATAACATTTGGTTACAAAAAGTATCAAAAAAAAGTAAATAACAAGCTAAGAGAACTTCGCGAACCAACTCCTGCTCTAAAGAAGATTCAAGAAACCATTAGAAAATATCTAATGTACATTCCAGTTTCCTTATCCTCTACTGCTGGGACGGCTGGGGATTCTCCGGAAAAAGGTGCAGAACAACACAGATATAACCCTTATCTAATAACCCTAGATATTAAGAACTCCTATCCATCTATTGATACCCAGAGAGTATATAAAAATTTAGAATGAGCATTAGGAAAAGCACTAGATATCCGATGTCCTTTGTTAGAAACTACAACAAATAAAGAATTATTTCTTAAAGCTATTACCCACCTTTGTGTAAGTGAAAATGAACTTCCTCAATGAGCGTCAACGAGTAATCAAATCCAAAATATTGTTATGAAAGGATTTGATAACAAAATAGAAAAAAAACTTCCCGAATTAATTTCTTCTCACGCTATATACTCAAGATATGCTGACGACCTTACCATCAGCTTCAGACACTATATAACCAGAGACGTACTACAAGAAAAAATCGATAAATACATCGAAATACTTAATGATGAAAATAAACAGAAATTTCAAAATCTCATGGAGAGTTTTCCAAATGAGAGGTTCATTGTAACTGACAACCATGAACGTAAATATATCAACAAACAAATAAAAAAGGTTAACGAACTAATACAAAATTCTCCCCTTTTTACAGAAGAGGAGAAATATGATTACATTGGTGTCATCAATACCTACAAACAAAGAATTGAATATTCTAATCGACGTATTGATTATATTAAAGATGAACTTATAAAAATTATTTGACAAGAAGGACGAACCATTAATCAAAAAAAAATTAAAGTGCGGACCCCTCAGAGTAACAACGAAAGGGAAATTAATGGAATTTGTTTTGATGAAAAGGGAAATAAAAGTCTAAATAAACAGAAACAAGGACAATATAAAAGATTATTTAGAGAGCTATTCGAAAAAGGAATAGATGAATTAAAGAATAATTCATATTATGCAAGAAAATTCAAATTAGGTAATAATCATGAAGCTGACCTACAAAGTATTGAAAAAATCAAAGCGACTCTAAAAGGAACATATAGTCGCATTAAAAGAGTATATGGAGAGGAAAGAATCCCAAAAGAATTCAAAGAATTATTTGACCAAAACATGGGAAAACGAGAAGATTACCCAACACGGCAAATGAACCAGAAAAAACTAGAAACAGAAGACAAAAAGGAAGAAGAGCCTCTTAATATAAATAATTCAGAGAATCGACGAGAGGATGATAAAGATGATCTTCCCTTTTAAAAAAAATTTCAATCGTTGGAACGCCCCTCACAAAAAAGGGGCGTTTTACTCGGAACGGAGTTCCGAGTGGTAATTAAATGATTTGATAGAATCATCTAACTAAGACTCGTCTCCTGGAGAAAATATCATTAGTACATACCTGAAAACAGATATCTAAGAATACTGAGGATGAAACCTCACTCTCCTATACTCAGATGAGTATCTATGCCTGAATATATACTTTTCAAATAAAATTTCAAGAGAATAAAACGAGTCCAAAAGAAAAAATTCACAATAGCCTTGTGAATTTTTTCAAACATCTGAGAAAATAATTATCTCTTTGACCACGTAGGTGCTTTCCTCGCTTTCTTGAGACCTGGTTTCTTTCTTTCCTTAATTCTTGGATCTCTTTTGAGCAATCCATAAGGTTTAAGCGTAGGTCTAAGATCGCTATTCCAATCAATCAATGCTCTAGCAAATCCGAGTTTCACAGCATCAGCTTGCCCAGCAATACCTCCTCCAGTAATCCTAATATGAGCATCAAATTTCTTCATAGCATCGGGAGCAATTACTTCAAAAGGAGCAATAGCATTTTGGTAAAGGTATTCATTCCCTCCAAAATATTCCTTGAGACTTATTTCTTTCCCACTTGACGTCTTTACTACGAAAGTTCCGCTTCCCTTAGAGTAAAGTTTTACTACTGCAGTAGTAGATTTTCTTCTACCAATCGCATAATTGTATTCCTTATTTGCCATTATTTATACAAGTTAACAGGTTTAAAATTATCATATTTAGTAGTTGTACCTTTAATGATCTTAAGTCTTTTCATTCTTGCATCTCTCAGTTTATTTTTTGGAAGCATTCCTCTAACAGCATACCAGATTGCCTTTGAAGGGTTCTTTTTCATCAATTCCCCCAAAGTAATACTTTTAAGGTTTCCCTTATATCCACTATAGGAATAGTATACCTTATCCTGTAATTTATTTCCCGTCACTGCAATATGTTCAATATTTTCTACAATAACGAAACTACCAGCATCCCAAAAATCAGAATAATAAGACTTATCTTTCCCCATAAGTTTTTTTGAAATATCCACTGCCAATCTTCCCAAAGTCTTCCCTGTAGCATCAACTTTATACCAAACCCTGTTGTTTTCTTGATCGGTTTGCTTTACCCAGATCGTCTTATTGAGATCTCTATTAGTAAACTCCATCTTACTCTAATACTATTAATTAAAAAGATATACCTAAATATATAACTACGACAATTTTAATAAGATTTTTTCAGCCCCATCTCCCAATCTGTACCCTAACTTATAAGAACTAACAAATCCCGATTTTTTACCAGATTCTACAAACTTCGGAAGAAGTTCATTAATAACTTTTTTCCCTTCTGCTTCTCCAAAGATTTCAGATTTTATAAATCTGATATTCTCTCTAAGAGCATCTTTTTCTGAATAAGTCGCAGTATTGGCAACCAATCTAGCAAAAAAAGCATCAGCATACGCTTTAAGAACCTGAGCTCTCTTAGCAGTAGTAGTAGTTTTCCCATTTCTTACTAAATTAGTAAGGAGTTGTCTAATATACACATTTTTGCTTTTTGCCCCCGTGTTAATTTCCAACAACTTATTTTTTCTGTGTTGCATTGTTCCAATAAGATAAAGTATAAATTCAAATAACAAAGATTACCCAATTAACATTTTTCCAATATTTCCAAGTGCTGCATTAATTTCATCAATAGCCTTTTTACCAACTCCTTTCATCAAAAGAAGTTCCGTCTTCTTTTTCTTTTCCAGATCCTCCACATAGAGAATATTGTTCTTGATCAAGGCATTCCTTGTTCTTTCACTGAGAGGAAGAGCATCAATAGGCATCGTCTTCACACTTACCTCTTCGAGTGATACCTCTTTTTCTACTGCTAAATCATCATATTCTACAAAGACAGACCTATCTACATAGATATCATCAAAGATGAAAAGTTTTGCATAAGAAGCAAGCGCCTCTCCAGCAAACATTAACACCTCTTTTGGTGAAACATTTTCATACCTTGTTTTGATCTCAATAGTCAATGAATCCTTGGTACTACCAGTAAAGTCCTCAATTACTTCCTCAACATCATAAGTCACATATTCAACTAATCTGAAATCATTATCAATAAGCATTAGTCCAACTTCAGTACCTTCTTCTTTCTTGGATCTCGCTCTAAGATATTCTAAGCTATAATAGCCATATCCCTTTTCAACTCTAATATCCATATTCACTTCTACAGAAGCATCCGTAATCTCAAAGAGGAATTCTTCTGGATTCAATAATTCTATTCCTGCTGGCAACTTTAAAGAAGCTGCAGTATAAATACCAATACCTTTAAATCTCTGAGACACCCATTGAAGAGTATCTTGCTTTTCATCTACAGAAAAGCGAAGTTTCTTGAGATTCAAAAGAATTGTTACTACATTTTCTTTCACTCCGTCAATCACATGATATTCATGAGGTACCCCTTTAATCTTAATTCCCGTGACAGCTCCTCCAAGGTTATATGCCAAGATAATTCTTCTCATTGCGTTCCCGATTGTGTGTCCAAATCCTCTTGGAAGATTTTTCAACTCAAATCTAGTAGTGCAAGAATCAATATCCGAAGCCATAATCTTTGGTGCTCCTATGAAATTTTGGATGTCTAGCATAGAGTGTGAGAAAAAATAAATAAATTTTTGTTATATATCATCGAAAGAAATCAGATTCTTATTATGCTCTCGCATAGAATTCAATCACTTTCAAGAGATCAGCGTGTGTCTCTATTTCCCCCTTTTGTGGAAGAGCAAGAACCTCTACTGCATAAGCATTTTTATCTACCTTGATCCAAGAAGGAACTTTTACCGTAGATTTTGCAGACTGTGCATATAAAGGTGAATTTTTCAATCCCTCTCTCAAAGTGATTTTATCACCTGCCTTGAGAAAAGTAGAAGGAACATTATGTTTTACTCCATTTAACTGGAAGTGTCCATGTACCACCATTTGCCTCGCCTGCATAATCGTTTGTGCCAAACCAGATCTCAAGATAAGTACATCCATTCTTCTTTCCAAGAATTGAAACAACGCAAAGTCATGACTAACATTATTATTTTTTGCATATTTTGATGCAGTAGATTTTACAATCTTTGAGAACTGTTTCTCTGTCATGAGATAAGATCTTTTGAGTAGTTGCTTATTTCTCAAAAGCTTTCCATATTCAGAATGTCTCTGCATATTAGATCCATGTTGACCAGGAGTAGTTTTTCTCTTCTTGAGATTATATTTAGCAGAACCAAAAAGATTCACTCCCTCTCTTCTACATAATCTCAATTTTGCTCAAGTATATTTCATCAGTATAAGACAATAATAATAAATAGAAATAAGAAATTAATTTCTTTTAGGTCTGATTCCTTTCACTCCACCAAATTGAATTGGAGTATTTTCTTTGATATATTGTACATCAATAACCCCAATCTCATTTACTGCCTTAAAGATACCATCTCTAGCCATTCCTGTCCCCCTGAAAATAATCCCAATTTCTTTGAGACCATATCCCTGAGCTTCTTTAAGAAGTTGCTTTGTTAAAACTTCCGCAGCATAAGGAGTAGATTTCTTACTTCCTTTATATCCTACCCTTCCTGTTCCTCCACCAACAACTTTGTTTCCTTCCGGATCAACCAAGTTGATAAGAGTATTATTAGATGTAGTATGTACATACAGAATTCCTGAAGTAACTTTCACATCCTTCTTTTTAGATTTAGCCTTTGGTGCCATTATTCTCTAACAAACATTAAAATAAAATTATTTTTTCAATACTGGTCTCACCTTAGATCTACCAAGTAGCTTTTTAGCAGTTCTTGCATTCTTTCTAGTAAGCTGCCCTCTTACCGGCAATCCAAGGTTATGTCTCATCCCTCTATAACACTTAATTTCCTTAAGTCTTTTGATAGCAGATGCAACCTCTCTCTTGAGATCAGATTCTAGAACAAAATTTTTAAGTTCATCAGAAATTTTCTTCTGATCATCTTCTGTCAAATCTCTAACCTTTGTCATATGGTCAATCCCCACAGTTTTAAGGATTTTCTGAGATCTTACTCTTCCGATCCCATAAATAGTTGTCAATCCAATCCAAATAGATTTATCATCTGGAAGAACATGTCACATTAATCTAAACATACTAACTCAGTATCAATAATATAAAAATTATCCTTGTCTAGACTTATGTCTAGGGTTTTTTTTACAAATCACATAGAGCCTACCTTTTCTTTTTACAATTTGGCAGTCCATACATCTTTTTTTCAATGAAGACACAACTTTCATGAGCACACATTTATGGTAAATAAATAACAATTCTGATCTATTAACGATTCTGAGGACGGTTCGGAGAACGACTCTGGGAACGATTTGGAGTATACATAACAATATCTTCACCAGATTCCTGGGCAGCCTTAACTGCGGCAGGATTATATCTATATACAATACGACCTTGAGTCATATCATATTGATTCACCTCCACCTTTACCCAATCACCAGCGATAACCGAGATATGAGATTGCTTCATCTTCCCTGCCTTATAACACATAATAATCAAATCAGTGTCTTTGAGTTGTACTCTAAATTTCCCTGCAGGCAAAACTTCAACAATTTCTCCATCCCATTCAAGAATACCAGCTTTAGCCATTAAGCTATTACTTTGTTAATAGTTAAAATTGTCTCTATAGGTCTAAATCCTCTATTTCTAAAGTATCTATTCTTTCTTTTGAATTTAACTACCTGTACCTTCTTTCCTTTCTGAGTAGTACCCACCGTTGCTTCAACTTTAGCACCTTCTACTGTAGGAGCACCTACTTTTACTGTAGTACCTGCCTCATCAAAAAGAGCTAAAACCTGATCAATATCGAGTTTCTCTCCTTCCGCCAGAGAAAGATTATCTACCACAAGCTCTGTCCCTTCAGAAACAATATATTGGTGTCCTTGTAAACTAATAACTGCATACATAGTATGAAAACATTATATCACTAAAAATCCAACAAATTACACAATCTTTCCTAATTGAGCCAAAGTGTTATACTTCTTTTTGTTCTTTCTATACGCATCAGAAACAATAGCTCTCATTCTCTTATACCTTCTACTAGAAGGAAAATCATAAGAAACCGTTTTCCTAAAATGCTTAGTACCATACGTCTTCTGCTTTTTAGCAATATCAAGAATATGACTAGACCATAGCTCCTTTTTATAGAAAGAAATCAATCTTTCATTAGTATTTAAATCACCTGTTCTCCAAACTGTAAATCACATGAATATGCAATATAATAATTAAAACCAATGCTCATTGAGTATATTTAGAGTGCCGAGGACCGGAATCGAACCGGCACGAGGGTATAAGCCTCAAAGGATTTTAAGTCCTTCGTGTCTACCAATTCCACCACCTCGGCTTATGAGAGGATTTCCAAAGAAAACTCTCTCTATTGATCACGAACGACTATTTTGTAGCCTCTTGATAAATTTTATCAAATACCTGAGGGAATGCTACTGCTATATTAGACAACACCTTTCTATCAAGTTGAATGTTCTTTTTGTAAAGAGTATTCATAAAGACAGAATATTTAGATCCCTTTTCTCTCAAAACAGCATTAAGTCTCTCAATCCAAAGTCTTCTGAAGTCTCTCTTTTTGAGTCTTCTACTGACATAAGCGTGCTGACCTTGTTTGATAAGTGCCTGTCTTACTTGAGTATAGACATTCTTTCTTCCCAGTCTAAATCCTTTTGCCTGAGCAATATATTTTTTGTGTCTTCTCTGTCTCTGAAGACCATTTGTAACTCTAACCATTTGTTGTATACAGACTAATTAAGTAAAGATTTTACTACCTTTGCAGATGCTCCAGTAAGCTCCTTTCCATAAGAGAATTTTTTATTAGTTTTCCCTTTGTTGGTTTGAAGATGATTGTTTCCTTCTTTTTTAGACATAACCTTACCACTTGCGGTAACTTTAAATCTTTTTTTCACACCACTATGGGTTTTCAACTTGTTAGCCATCCTAAGATACACTATTTAGCGAATAAAATAATACTATATCATTGAGCCTCTTTCTTTGGGGTATCGTACTGAGACCTACCAAAAGCAGACAAACTTTCTTTCACGGAGATAATCTTTTCTAATGCTTTATCAGCATAAATTCTTTCTCTTCACTTCAATCTAATACTTACTTTGACATTATCTCAATCCTTTAAAAACTCTTCAGCTTTTTTGAGTTTGAGGGCAAGATCATTATCTCCAATAGCATAAGAAAGCTTGATTTCTTTCATATCTCTTCATTTTTGCTGTTTTTTTCTTTCTTTGTCTTCCTTGCCTTTTTGGTACATATATTTCCCATAATCAGTGAGTTTAACCGTGGACTGCATATTTTCAGGATCATAACTAATTTGCACCAAATCCAATCCTGACTCTTCTGCCATCTCTAATGCTCTTCTCCTGGGAAAGACTCCTAAATTTTGTTTCTCATCATTGATGATCATAATATTAGGGGCTTTAATCTGATCATTAATATAGATCATTTTTGCTCTGAACTGATCGCTGGCTGATCTTTCTCTCGGTTGAGTAGAAGATCTCTGAATACCCCCAGTCTTCACAAAAGGCCTCGCTCAAGAAGAATTTCCACCTGAAGAAGTAGGTCTCTTAAAAGAACTCTGAGAATTTCCAACCATACAACAGTAAACAAAAATAAAGTAACCGCTCCCGGCGGGGATCGAACCCGCGATTTCCACCGTGAGAGGGTGGCGTCCTAACCGCTAGACCACGAGAGCCCATCTGGGCACGCCAGCTTTTCTATACAAATTGTCAGAATATAGACACTCAGAATGACAGCAGCCATATTCTGACAAATTATACACACTCGTAAACACAGAGCTTACCCCCGCCAGGGATCGAACCTGGATCCACAGCTTAGAAGGCTGTTGTTCTATCCATTGAACTACAGGAGCTCTACAAATTCTAAAACAAAACAAACTTTCAAAGATAATAATTTGGACTCTAGGGGATTCGAACCCCTCACCCCCTGCGTGCAAAGCAGATGCTCTACCAAATGAGCTAAGAGCCCAAAGCTTGGGGAGAGTAGGATTTGAACCTACGTAGCCGTGAGGCGTTTGATTTACAGTCAAATGCAATTGACCGCTCTGCCATCTCCCCGCAAAATAATAATTATCCAACAATTCAAGTGGGAACCGTATCCATAGGACTCGTAGTAGGAATAACTCCAAAGAGAATTAAACCACCTATCACTACAAAGAGAAAGCCTCAAAAAAGAAAAGCATTTCTTGTCCCTCAGAGATTCTTTTCCGCCCAAGGAATCCTCCCAAACATCTCCATCAGCGGATAAGAGAAGTACATCAAAGCACTACCCAACGCCATTATCAATAATCAGAGAACTACTTGTTTCATTATCCACAAACGATTAGTAAACAGCGGATAACGGGACTTGAACCCGTACAAGCAGAGCTGAAGTCTGCTATGCTACACCAACTACATCATATCCGCACATCATCCTTCTTTTCCACTCACAGTGAACAATATATATAAAATAGAGGACTAAAATCAAGAGATTTTTATACAATTTTATCACAATTTATAAAAAATGGTTGTTTTTTTTCAAAGGTGGCTTCTAATGGGAAAGAAAATGAAACAAAAGAAAAGGTAGTTTTCTATAAGCAGACCAATAAATACCCACACCTAAAAAAAGGTATGAAAAGAAAACAAAGACAATAAGCACAAAAAAAAATCAAAAAATAGAAATTCCAGTCTTTTTAGATAGTCCACTCTCCATGAGCAATTCCTTTCAGCAAATATCCTGTATCTCAAGGAACAAAAATCAAATACAAACTCTGCCAATCAATGCCGTCATACTGAGGATCGATTCCTGGCAAATAATACTCTATCACTTCTGCTCCCGGAAAAATTGTTCCAAGATCTACTATGGTATTCCCACGAGAATCTGGAATATTTTCTCCCCTCAGAATTTCAGCTCCAGAGAGAAAATCCGCATTCCAAACAAACCTCTCATAATACCAAGCAAAAGTCCCCGTAATAGGATGCCCACTCCCATCTCGAGTTCCTCGCGTTAACACTTCCTCTGAACCGACCAGAGAAAGAAGCTCCCCTGTAGAAAGAATCTGAGGTTGGTTCTCCCAAATCACAGGATAAGGAAGTAAGTAGAGCCCTCCCTCCCCTACATGTAAGGAGAGAGCATCAAAATCCTGATTTGCCAATAATTCAAGTATCTCTTGAGCATAAGACTCCAAATCCTCCATACTATTACCATCCACAGAAGAAGAATCAGCATCCTGAGACTCCATAGGAATATGGAATGCTTGAAAATTAGGATAAGATTGACGAAGCCACAATCCTAAAATAAAAACAACTACCAAACCCAAACATACAAATATCCAGTTCTTTTGCATACTAATCCAACATATAAATAAATTACACCTTAAACTTCTCACACACACTCCTAAACGTACAACTCTCACACTTCTTCACACTACTCGTCTTGGTGAACATCATCGCATCTACAGGAATATTTCTAACAGGATCTTCATCCACTAAAAATTTCTTTTGTAACCCAACATCCTTTTCTATTTTAGTAACAATTCCATCAATATCATCCTGCATCAATACTCCCCCATAATTATTCATAGTATTGAGATATACCTCTTGTCCCTCAATCCTCACACCATTGAGATTTGCATACCCCTTTTTAAGCAACATTTTGAGTGCATACACCTTAATTTGGTCAGAGATTCCTTCCTGTAAAACATCTTCCTTCCCAGACTTTCGATCCAAAATCACATAATCCGTATCCGAAAAAACCACACCAAAATCCGGAGCAGCCATCACAGAAACATTCCTTAGAGCAGGAATTTTGGATACCTGTACTTTCATTGCTTCAAAGTCTGGAATTCTTGGAGACTCTACATAGACGGATTTCGCTGTTTCGAAATAATCCTGTACCTTAGAATGCCAGTTACTCGCAATAAAACGATCCAAATTAGCACACACTTTTTCAATTGCAGAGGGCAATTTAGCATCTACTTCTTCTCCATAAAAATGCTCTGATAATCAAAATTTTCCAAAAAAATCCTGATAATCCCGATAGTCCCTTTCTTTGGAAAATTGGAACTCAGACTCCATTTCAGCTTTTATCTTTTCTTTCAATTCTTCAATCGCTTGTACACGAACAGTATCGCTAACCTCCTCACCATCTTTTTCAATTGCTACCCAACTCTTAAAGAGATGTAAATAATCGGACAAGAGATAGTGAGACTTTTCTCCAATCCACATCTCAATACTTTTTAATCCTTTTAATACCAAAGCTTCCTGCCAAATCTCAGGATACTCCTGTTTGAGAGCAAAAGTATAATAACTAAAATAATACTTCCTTTCACATCGTTCCAAAACAGTAATTCTCGTATTCGACCAAGCGAGTGATTTCATAGCCCTTCTAGGAGATGGACTAGTAGATGAATAAGACATGAATATATGAGAAAATAATAAATCTGAAGATATTTGACATATATGTATCGGTATTGAGAAAAAATACAAGGGCAGATACTCTAAATAAATAAGGAGTTATTTTAGGGGAATAACGAACATATTCGTAAAACCTCTTGATTTTACATCAAAAAAATATACTACCTTGTTATACAAGGTACTAAAATTTTACCAAATAATATAAGAAAAGCTATGTGAGAAGCTGATAAAATAACCACCCAGATGAAAAAAGGAATCCTTGAATATCTCATCCTTTCCATCATCGCCAAAGGAGAAAGCTATACCAACGACATCATAAAATCCCTCAAAAAAGCAAATCTGATCGTCGTAGAAGGAACGATGTATCCCCTCCTCTCTAGACTCAAAACAGATAAACTCCTAGAATATATCCGAGTCGAATCGCAACAATGACCCCCCAGAAAATATTATAGACTCACCTCCAAAGGCAAAGAAAGTCTCAAATCTATGGACAAAGTCCGAAAAGAGCTCGTCAAAAGCGTCAGTGCAATAACTAAGTAAATAACTGGTCATTCTGAACGGAGTGAAGAATCCAGAGAAAAAAAAGAACTCCTCTAAATCTTGGATCCTTCGTTACACTCAGGATGACAAATACCTGTCATTGCGAGCTTGCGACTTCGTCTCGACGAAATCGGACAGCAATCCAGATAAAAAGGGAATCCTAGTTTACCTAGATTCTTCCTCCTTCCAGTTCCGTCTCATTCTTCGTCTTCACTTCCAGCCGTCTGAATGACAGAATGCCTCACCCATCAAAACTATACAACTCTTTACCTATTTATCTATTTCCCATGTCAAGCACCTTCAAATTTCAAGAACAATCCTTCGAAATCCAAAAAGAAGCTGAAATCTTCCTTGAAAAATATCTCAAAAGAATTGAAAGCTACGCAAAAGCTCACAACGTCCAACAGGAAATTGTTGATGACATCTACCAAAACCTTTTGGAAAAGCTTTTCGATATTCCGGAACCGATCAAGCAAAAAGACCTTGTAGAGATCGTGAATACCCTCGGTGAACCCGAAGATATCTTCGAAAACGAAGCCGTAGAAAGTTTCAATACCACCAGCGAAGAAGCAAAGAAAACCTGAAAAAATAAAGCACGATTTCTCGGAGTATCCACATGGATCACACAGCGAAGCAAAATCCCAACACGAATAGTACGTATTCTCTTTATCACGGTCATCTTATTTTTTACCGCAGCCAGCTTTCTTACAGCAATCACTTTCTTCAGTGGAGTGGGATTCCTCATCTATGCAGGAGCCTTCATTGTAAAACTCTTACTAAAAGGACGAAAAACTACTCGAAAAGAAACTGCAGAACGGGTAAAAGGAATCTTTGGAGGAATCTGACTTTTTCTCTATGGAATATTCAGCATCTTTAAAGGAATTATCGTCTGAGGACGAAAACTCTTATGAACACTCATTCGATGAGCAATTAGAATTGGAACAATTATCGCACTCATCATGATTATCTTTGGACTATGCACCGCACTAGCCCTTTGGCGATCAGAACCAGAAATGTATAATCAATCTCTCAAACTTCTCTTTACGGGAAATGTCCTCATCATATTCGCACTCATTTGTCTCATTCTCGTTTCAGCGTTTTGGACTATCGCATTTCTTTCTAGCTTCAGCAAAAAACCTCTCACCAACCGATATGTCCACTTTTGAGCATTAGTTATTGCGGTATTTAGTGGAATTTATCTCATCTCACAAGGGATAAATGTGTTCATAGCATTTGAAGCATCACAAAGAGAAACCATATCTAAAAACATTTCATTTCAACCAACAACAAAAAATCTGATCCTTGATGTTGTAGAGCCAAACAGTCACGGACGAATAGGGGGAATAGATGTCTTCAGCAGTATACAAGAAGGAAATGAATTTAATATAGAAGTAAAACTTAACTATCTCCCACTACAAATGGGAACCAAAGAGAAAATAGAAGCAAACTTCCTCACTCCAACTATAGAACAACAAATTGACAGAAGCTATCTGCTCGAGCGGAAAAACAACCTTCTTTTTTCAGAAAAAGTTCCTTACAACAACCCCTCCATTCAACTTATCATAACGCTTCCCAAAGACTATACCTTCCAAACCGATGTAAACACCTTTTGTAGCACCAGAAACGACATCATCTTCTACTCAGAGGCACAGCAAACATTTGTTTGTGAAAAAGATCAACAGATTGATAAAATCTTTAACGAACTTGAACAAGAGAGACTAACAAAGTATCCAGCACTTGAACAGCCAAATGAAAGAAAACTCAGAAACAAAATCAGAGACTGTCTTTTCGATAACCGACAGCTCGGTCAAAATGAAGCCTCTGCAGTCTGTCAAAAAGAGTCTTCAGAATTACAAAGACAAGAAGCTGAGCAAACACTACAATCCGAACAAATAAACCAAGAAGCACTCGAAGAACAAATAAATCTCGAAGAAGAACTCGCTCGTGAACAAAGACGCGCTGAACTCGAAGAAAGAATCGCCGAACTTGAAAGACAACTTGGAGAAGAAATCGACATGAACTAACATAACAAAGATTGCACTTAGCAATCTTTTTTTAAAGAAAAAAACCGAAACAAAGTTCGGATTTCTTGTACAGAACAGAGGTGATATCTCTCGGTCTAGACAGAAGGAACTAGGCACCTATGGGATTCGAACCCATGAACCGAGGTTTTGCAGACCTGTACAATAGACCGCTCTGTCAAGGTGCCACTAAGCGGTAAGATAGTATATACTGAAGAAAATCCCAAAATCAAGCAAAAAACAAGGCAACACTTAATGAGAAAAAATATAATCAACACAACCATCCAGTCCATTATGATAATCCAGTTTTTTGATATTTTCTTGCATACTTTTCCTTGCAGCATCACTAAGTAAAAGTCCATCAATTAATCCTGGCAAAAAAGCTGAATTAGACTCATAAATTCCACACCCATGCTCTAAGACAAAATCCACATTACCCTCCTCTTGGGGTCAGAACTTTTTATAAATAATCATCGGTTTTCCTTGGGAAATTACTTCAAAAACCGTTGCAGGACCAGCCTTACAGAGAACCACATCAGCAATATTCATCAATTCATAGACCTGCTTGGAAAACCCGATAATCTCAAATTGTTTCGCCTTCGAATGACCTTCAAGAAGTTCTGTTAAAGAAGCATATAATTCCTCATTCTTTCCACATACAACAAAAAACCTCAGCTGCTTGGAAAGAAAAGGGTAAGCTAAAAGCTGCTTCACAATATTTTTCCCATTGGGAATCCCCTCTCATCCTCAAATCAAAAGCACTACCTGTTCTTTAACAGAAAGATTAAGTGAACGCTTAAAGCTTTCTTGCTCAGGCAAAGAAAGCGTAGTAGTAAATTTTTCGTCCAAGATCATCGGAATAACTTTAATCAAAGACTTAGGAATAGCATATTTTAATGCCATATTTTTCACTTTTTCACTTTCTACGATATAGTGGCAATCTTTGATGTCAAACCAAATCTCATGAGGGCTCAGAGGATCAGCAACTAAATGAAAAAATGTGCTATAGGGTGATTTTTTTAATAAAGACCAAGCGGGTCCACTAAGAAAGAAATGTGTAGAAATAACATAATCAAACTTCTGTTTTTTGAAAAGACTTTGAAAATACGTATAGAGAGTCAACGTAAATACAGTATCCGAAATTTTTCTTGGAAGCTTATAATCCCAGATTTTGGCTAATTCATCAAACACATACCCTGTATAATCATTTTTTGTCGTAACCGAAAACCCGTCTTCAATAATAGTCTTAAGCACTAAACGATCCTCTAAAGGATTAATCAAAACGACATCAACGTCGGAATTCTTCCTCTTAATTCCTTTTTCTAAAGCTCTCGCATATCCAATATGCCCTCCGCCCGTATTTAAATAAAGAATCGCTACTTTTTTCATCAGAAAATATAAAATAAAGATAGATAGCACTATATCATAGATTAGCTTTTCAAAATCAAGAAAAGAAAAAAGGAGATCAGAAAAGAAAGAATTCTTGCATTCTCCTCCTTTTTTTCTATACTATCACTCAACACAAACAAGTGCTATTTTTAATATATAAGCTACCACAATGGATTTTGATCCAAAAAAGAATTATTATGATATACTCTGAGTAACAGAAGATGCAAGCACTGCAGATATTAAAAAAGCCTTTAGAAAACTCGCTATCAAATATCATCCTGATAAAGAAGGGGGAGATAAAACAAAGTTTCAAGAGCTAAATGAAGCTCATGGAGTGCTTTCTGATGAAAAGAAAAGACAACAATACGATATGTACAGAAAAGGTTGATTTGGTGGTGGAGGATTCTGAGGACAAGGAGGATTTTGAGGATTCGACTTTGGGAGCTTCGGTGGTGGAGCGACAGAATTTGATATTGGAGACTTAATTGGGAATATCTTTGGTGGTTGATTTGGAGGAGGCAGAAGCGGACCCACAAAAGGGGAAGATCTCAAAAAAATTATTGAAATCAGCTTTGAAGAGTCCTATCTCGGTTGTGAAAAAAAGATTTCTTATGATAGACTTCAAAAAATTACTGGAGTAAAAGAAGAAGTCTGTTCTCATTGTGGCGGAAGAGGAAAAGTCTCTCAAGCTGCTCAGACACCTTTTGGAACATTTCAAACACAAACCACCTGTCCAGAATGTGGAGGATTCGGGAAGATATTCACTAAAGACGGAAAACCTGTAGGAAACTGAGGGTTAGACACAAAAAAAGAAACCATCGAAATCAAAGTTCCCGCAGGGATCAAAGATGATGCCTACATCAAATATCCAGGGAAAGGCGATGAAGGAATAGGGGATGCTCCAGCGGGAGATCTCTATCTTAAAATTCGTATCACTCCTACAAATAAATATCATAGAAAGGAAAACGACCTCTATGTTACGACTGAAGTAAGTATCTTTGACCTAGTCTTAGGAGGAGAAATCAGCGTTCCTCATCCTGAAGGGAAAATGGAAGTAAAGATCCCAAAAGGAACACAAATCTGAGATAAAATCAGAATCACAGGAAAGGGATTCTGAGACAAAGGACTTTTCAAGTCTAAAGGAGATATGTTTGTCGAAACCAAAGTAAACATTCCAAAAAAACTTTCTAAAGAAGAGGAAAAGCTTTGGAAAGAACTACAGAAAAGTGAGAAATAACAAAAGCTTGCTCTTGTAGTTCCGCGAAGAAACACTATAGTCACCGATATTTAGGCAGCTCATTTTTAATGAAGATTCTAATCAAAGGATATTATGGATATAAAAATTTGGGGGATGAACTCATTGTTTTTTGACTACTTAATCGAATTGAGGAAAGTTTCAATCCAAATCAGATTGACCTCATCTGTGGAGACGCACAACGAATGGAGTCTCGACTCATTGAACACAAACACTTTTTTCCACCCATACTCAAAAAAATTAATTGCATTTCAAAGCCCAACACTAAAGAACAAATCCAAATCGCCTTAGGATCCCAAAGAAACAAATATGATTTAATAATTTTCGGAGGTGGACAAGTACTCGATGAAAACAGAAAATTCCCCTACAACGGACGAAATCTTCCTCTGCTTTACGAGGATAGCATCAGAAAGAGAAGATTTGTACTCGTAGGAGGATTAGGCACAGACCATAGCTCACTCACCAAACAGCTCCAAAAAAATCTCATTCAACATGCAAAATATCTCATCCTCAGGGATTCATTTTCCTATGATATAACAAAAAAATATCTCAACAAACACGAACTACACAAAGTAGAACTCTTTGGAGACCTTTCACTCCCTTTGCTAGAGGAGACCAAGGACTATTTGGAGAGCTGAGAAGTAGAAGATACAAGAGATCCTTACTTACTCATCAATCTTTCTCCGCTTTGCGACTGGGAAGAAAGTCTGAAAAAAATAAAAGAAACCGTCAGAAAACATCCACAATTTCAACCCATCTATTTCCCCTGTAGTATGTGAGAAGATATGCAATATTATACGAAACTTCAAGAACATCTTCCTCAACTTGAACTCTTTGACTGGACAAAAGCAGGAGTTGCCAAAACAGTAAAACTCCTTTATTTCGCAAAACTCTGAATCGGGGCAAGATTACACTTTCTCTACCCCTTGAAATTTTTTGGGAAAGAGATTGAAGTACTGGCAAAGAGTCACAAAAATCAGATCGCCCTCTCTGATATAGACAGCTGAATAATAGAACAGGAACATGACCATCATCACTAATATTTTATATCACTCTAAAGAGCGTCTCTCACAGAGGCATAGATAGTAGGGAGGACGAAAAGCTACATCTAGATGTCCGACTCTTATAGCATTATAATAAAGAACAACACAATATAAAATCTACAATTGAGAATCCAATTTTATTTCTAGAAACACAAAAGATGTTCCTTCTGTCTTTTGCTGCATCTATCCGAACATATACCGTTTTTTTGGATGCACTAAGAGGAAGTAGTGCTCTCGTTATGGTTCTTTTTCTCATACTCTGAGGATATGTCCTCTTTCTAAAAATACAAAAGAAGAAAGACACCAAGAAAAAAAGAGAAAAAAACAACTTCATAAAAGTTCTCATCTCCGGACTTTGTGGAATTATAGTAGCATGTAGCATAGTCAGCCGAAATCTCCGAGAAAAGAATCCAGAATTTTTAACACACTTTTGGAGACAAGATAGGCAGTTTAATGAAGAAGCGTTTTGATGGAAAACAATCAATACATTTGGGACAATAAGAGACACCCAAAAATACCAAAGATATATCTTTGAGACAGAAGATAAAAAGAAGTATATCCTCAATTCTCAAGAATCATTTCAGATTGGGGATCAACTTTTCCTTTCTGCAAATCTCAAACCTCTAGATGAACAAGCTGTTTTTGAACAAAAGAATGATCTTCCACGAACAGAGACCTTTTGGGACTACCAGTTCAGTTACGACAAACGAATGTTTATGAAAGGATTCGAAGGAACACTATATCAGAAACAAGCCCTCCTTATTGACCCAGAAAATCCAGAGACAATGCAAGGCCAATTTCCAGAAAGACAACAACTCTGACTCATAGAGAAGATCAGATCTCATCTCCAAAGTCATATAGCCACAATCTTCTGAGAAAACCAATATGCAGGACTCTTACTTGGCCTGCTCATCGGAGATAAATCTCTCATCCCAGCAGAACAATATACCACTTTTGTAGAGAGTGGACTGGTGCATATTATCGCAGTAAGCGGAGGGAATATCGCTATGCTCGTAATTCTACTTTCTTTTCTCTTGGGACGGGTACCTTTATACATCAGAAATGCGCTCATCCTCCTTTTCATTTTTGTGTATGCAATGATTTGTGGGGGAGATAGCTCCGTAATCAGAGCAACCATTATGGGAAGTCTAACACTTATCGCACTCTTCCGAGGAAGAGAAATCTCAATCCGAAGAAGTATGAAATATGCCTTTCTAGTAATTCTTGCAATCAATCCCTTCGCTCTCGTATATGATGTCGGATTTTCTCTGAGTTTTGCAGCAATCATTGGGATTGTACTCATACAGAAATGGTCAGAAAAAATACAAGAACACACCAGAGAAGAGGAACTTGCACAGGTATTAAGTGCAAGGAAACAGCAAGAAAAAAGTCTGAAAAAAGGAGAAACTGCCATCCCGCAGCAGTTGCGGGACAAGCTATCGCTTCGTTCCTCGCAATGACACTGATTTTTCTCAACGAAATTTTGGAAAGAATACCTCATTCCAACCATTGGTGCTTCTCTCTGAACAGCACCAATTTTAATGTTTTTTATGAATGGCGTGAATTTAGTAGGAATTCTTTTGAATATCATCATCGTACCAATTATTCCTGTGGTAACGATCTATGGATTCGTTGCTCTGCTGACGTATGCTATTATCCCTCGGAGCGGATGGACTTGTCCGGAGATGTTCTTGATGGAAATCATTTATCAGCTGTCGAATATGGGAGCGAAGTATGCAATTTTTGTTCAGGCAAAAGGATTATTTGCAAAGTATGTGATTGTAGTGCTGTTTGTGGTATTGGGAGTTTGGGGATACAAAAGATTAATGAACAAAAAAAATCCTAGACGAATCTAGGAAGTTTTAATATATCTTTTGTACACCTTTTACACATACCTCACTAATAGTTGTCTTAATTCTCCAAGTCCTATCCCATCTTTCACAGAAGTAAAGACCTTCTCATTGTCAGCAAACATTTCCTGAAGCTGAACAAGTCTCTCTTCATCAATCAGATCGATTTTGTTGAAGACCAAAATTTTTGGCTGATGAGCTCAGATTTCTTCTAAGATCTCATGCACCACGCTAATTCTCTCTTCAATATAAGGATCACTCGCGTCGATCACATGGAGCAAGACCTCTGATTCGATACTGTCTTCGAGTGTTGAGGAAAAAGATTTGATCAACTTTGGCGGAAGATCGCGAATAAATCCAATCGTATCATTGAGCAGAATTTCCTTCCCCCTTCCGGTAACCGGATCGGTGATGACATACATATTTCCGACATTGGTTCCGAGGGTTGCGAAGAGTTTATTTTCTGCGAGGACACCTTTTTTGGTCAGTCCATTCAGCAGAGAAGATTTTCCTGCGTTGGTATATCCCACAATTCCCACCGTGGGCATTCCTTTCTTTTTGCGAGCATCACGATGCAGCTTTCTCATTCTCTCATATTCGATCAGCTTTTTTTCTATTTTTCTAATTTTCTCTTTGAGATGACGTCTCATGACTTCGGTATTGGTTTCTCCAGCACCTCTCGTCGCGCCAGCTCCACCACCTGAGGCAGCACCTCCTTGTTTGGAAAGTTCCATTCCCATTCCGTAGATTCTCGGCCCCATATGATTAATTGCTGCGAGCTCGATTTGTAATCTCGATTCTCCACTGGTCGCATTTTTTTCGAAGATTTTCAAAATCAGATCGATCCTATCTCGTGCCTGCATCTTTTCTTTGAGGCCGTGTTCTTCAGAGACTTGGCGAAGTTTTTCATTGATCTGATAAATCTGAGCGGGTTTGAGCGCATTTCCTACAATGAGCAGGTTGGCGTTCATTCTGAGCATATCGTCAATTATCTCTTCGAGCTTTCCTTTCCCTACATAAGTTTTGGGATCTGGACGATCTTTCTTTTGGTATTTTTCGAGGATTACTACTCCTCCGTAGGTTTGAACGAGGTTATCGAGCTCTCTCATTCTGTCTTCTAGGATTTCTTTTTTAGTGCTTTTATCTACGATATCCACAAGAAAAACTCTCAAAGGTTCAGCTTTGATATTTGGGTTTGTTTGGGTCATATGTTTTGTAACAATGTAAATTTGTCATCGCGAGCAAAGCGTGGCAATCCAAATGTTTCTAGCTTCGTTGCCTGGATTGCCACGTTTCGCCTTCGGCTCACTCGCAATGACTAACAAAAAAGCTTTTTTTGATATACATCCTGATTATGGGTGCAAAACGAAAGTTCTCATTGTTACATATATTAGGAACTAAATCTCTCTCGAAAAGGATTTGAGAGATTGACAAGCTAAGTATAGGGAAAATACACCGCTTTTTCAAGGCAAAGAAAAAATGCTAGTTACTAAGGATATTTTCTACTATTTCTGGGAATTCTGCTTGATTAAAATGCCCACGATCCTCAAATACCATAAATTTTGCCGAAGGAAGGTATTGTGCCAATCTTTCTCCATGAATAAAAGGAAGAACTAAATCGTCTTTCGAATGATAAATAAAAATCTGCTCTACTTGCTTTTCCAGATGAGGAAGAAGAGAAACTTCATAAGGAAAATCAGCGAGATATTCTCATGCTTGAATAAAGAGGTCTGGGGAAGGTGTTGCAAGTAAATAGAGCTGACTGATGCTCATTGGAAAGGTATTTTCTGCAAGATACTTCGAAAGAAAAAGTCCCCCCAAAGAATGACCAATTACAATAGGGTTTCCCTCTAAATAAGGAAAAAGTTTCTCAAACCAGATTTCTCGAATGTTATATGATGCCATATCTTTATTCGGCATTTGAGGAGCAATATATTGAAAACCCGAAGGAAATTTCTCTCCGAGGGCATATCTCCATATCTTTTTCTCCTCAAAAGGATTATAGTCCCATTTTTCTATCGCCTTCGCAAAGTCATCATTGGAACGATAACAATCTCCTCAATGAATCAAAATCACCTGTTGCATACTAATACACCTAAAAAAACTAAATTATTTAGTTCGCACCAATCTATCCGTCTTAAAGGTAGAAATAGAGACATTCCCAGAAAGCTGATGTTTCGTTTTAATCGCAGCCAACGCCTGTTGCATGGTTTCGATTCCTGCAGTATTGGGAAGTAATACTCCACTTTTCCCACCACTTACGCTTACCAACACAATCCCATACTCTTTGGGAGAGAGCTGCAAAAAAGCTGCAACATCCTGCTGAGGTTTCAGTTCAGATACAATATCAAAAGCCATTTTCTTCACTTTAAGTTCCTGTTTTTTAATCATTCCTGTGTAGAGCAAATCAATGAGAGCATCAAGATTTTTATCTGTCTCTACCACCCCATGAGAATCCAAAAGGATACCCTTTTGATCAAAAAGAGAATAAAAAAGTCAGACTCTATCGTTAGCTCCATATTTACTATAGATCAGTTTTTTGATTGCTTCTAACATCTAGGATAGACAGAGAATAAAATTTTAAATTGTTTCTCAAACTCCTTTCTATATATTTAAAGTTAGAGAAAAGGCAAGTTTTAAATCTACATATAGAGAATGGAAAACAACAACCCTAGAATCGGAGTAGCAGCAATCATTCGCAAAGATAATAAAATACTGCTCTGAAAAAGAAAATCTCCCCTCGGAGAAGGGACTCGAGCTTTCACAGGAGGGAAATTAGAATATCATGAAGATATCATTGAAGCAGCCAAAAGAGAAACGTTGGAAGAAGCGGGAATTAGCATACAAAACTGTAAAGTAATAGGGATAACCAACGACAAACATCCAGATAGTCATCGAATCACCATATTTGTACTCTGCGACTACGATACGGGAGAAGTGAAAATTATGGAACCTGAAAAATGCGAAAAGCGAGAACGATTTGACCGAGAAAATTTTCCTACTCCGCTTTTTTTGGGAATAGAAAATCTTAGAAAAACTCATTTTCACCCTTTCAATAATAGTATTTCCATTTTCCCAGAATAAGACAAAAAAACTACGAACACCACGTCATTGCGAGCTTACGCCGCACCCCGCACAAAGCTGCGGGGAGGCAATCCAGACATTCTTGGTAATAGAAAAGAGAGTATCTAAGTTTTCTATTCAGTTAGATAGAGAAAAACTCCTCTTTCCAAATATAGAAACTCAAATACTCTCAAAAAATCCCTATAGGCGAGCTGTTACGCACTCTTTAAGGAATGGCTGCTTCCAAGCCAACCAACCTATAGAAAATATTGAAAAACAATACAAAAAGTAATATATAAATTACACACTACAAGTCAATAAAATCTTCTGTAATCTTATTATCTAATCTTCTGAAATCTTATGTCCAAACTAAACTTCAAAATCCTCAAACAACGCGGAAATGCCAGAGTCGGAGAAATCACCCTCAACGGAGTAACCATCCAAACCCCGATCTTTATGCCGGTAGGAACCAAAGCCACCATCAAAGGAATGATTCTCGATCTCCTCAGAGATCCCAAATATATCGGCAGCCACATTGAACCCATCAAACTCATCCTCGCAAACACCTTCCACCTCTATCTCCGCCCTGGAAGAGAACTCATCAGAGACGCAGGAGGATTACACGCCTTCGAAAACCGAAAAGACGGACTCATCCTCACCGACAGCGGAGGTTTTCAGGTATTTTCTCTTTGATTGTCGAAAAGATTCTCCCCCTGAGAGGGGGGAAGTCCGAAGGACAGAGGGGTTAGTTTCCCTCACCAAGTAAAAATAAAGCTGACCGAAGACGGAGTTAAATTTTCCTCTCCTCATGACGGCTCCAAACACTTTTTCACTCCAGAAAATGTCGTAGATACCCAAATCAATTTTGGATCAGATATCATGATGGTGCTTGATGTCTGCTCACCAGGTAATGCCGACAAAGGATCCGTAAAAAGACAAATGGAAATGACCCATCGCCGAGCCAAAAGAGCCTTCGATCATTTCAAACCCAAATACGATCAAGCACGCGGAGTGCTCTTCCCTATCGTGCAGGGAGGTTCTCACCTCGATCTTAGAAGCCAATCTATCGAAACCCTCTCCGAATACGCACGAGACGGAATCGCCATCGGTGGAGTAAGTGTCGGAGAAGATAAAGAAAAAGTCCAAGAAGTCGTCAGCTATACCGCCTCCAAACTCCCCAGCGACAAACCCAGATACCTCATGGGAATAGGAACTCCCGAAGATCTCCTCTATGGAATAGAACAAGGAATCGATATGTTTGACTGCGTATCAGCAACCAGATTAGGAAGACATGGAATCATCTTTTCTGATGAAGGAAATATCAAAATTACCAACGCAAAATACACCAGAGACTTTTCACCTCTCACAGATAATTGTGATTGCTATGCCTGTAAACATCTGACTAAAGCCTACTTTCATCACCTCCTCAGAGAAAAAGAAGCCCTCGGAGGAATCTTGATGGGACTCCACAATATTGTCTACCTCAACAGAATCCTTGAGGACCGAAAAAAGAACATGCTGAGTAAGTAAAATCGCCATTGCGAGTGAAACAAAACAATCTATACATCAATAAGATACTATTCTCTAAAAAATAATAAAGAATCCTTGTGCGATAGCATGTTTTTTGTTCGAGTGAAAATATACTTGACATTTATACATAAAATATCTATATTATGTTTGAAAATAAAAAATTAAACATAAATAAGCACAAAAAAATGAAAAAGATGATTGCATTGGTCATCATAATGATGACCTTGGGAGCGAATAGTGTAGCTGCCCAGAAGTATTATGAGAATACTACCACAGGCAAGGTAATGATCATAGAAAAAGGAGAGTTAAAGGAGTTGTCTTTACAGTTTGATGGTACTGTTCCATCATTTATCAAAGAGAATCCGAAACTGCTCACCACTCTTAAAAAAGAGAGGGAGGTAGAACTCTCTAGAAAACACATAAAAGGCACATACTATCATTTCTACTACACACCACGATTTGAAGTAGAGATGATAACAATGAATGATAACGGACTTGTATCATATAGTTCGTTTGAAAAAAATGGTAAACAACAATTTGCTTGGTTGTATGTACTTGGGGTAATGGGCATCTTCGCAATATTTATAACGCGAAAAACGAATCGTGATAGTATTGCTGGTGTTGCTGTTGCTGCTGTCTTGGGTGCTATTATTGCTACTGCTATTATTGCTGTTGTTTTGGATACAGTTACTGCTCTCGTTGCTGGGTTGTATGTACTTGGGGTAATGGGCATCTTCGCAATATTTATAACGCGAAAAACGAATCGTGATAGTATTGCTGGTGTTGCTGTTTCGGGGGCAATTATTGCTACTGCTATTATTACTGCTGTTTTGAGTGTTGGTGCTGCATGTATGGGTATTATTGCTACTGTTATTAATGTTGCTGCTTTGTCTACTGGTAGTAAAGATAGATCGAAAACAATGCAAAAAATATTTGCTATTGCATGTTGTGTGTGGATCGTCCTTATGATGATACTTGCATACTGTCAGATTTAATAACGGGATTTCCCTGTTTTAAGAGCCCTATTCTTTGAATAAGGCTTTTCTTTAGTCTAAAATCTTTGTCTATTTATTGAATGATAAGAAGAAAAAACACATACAAACAAGTAATAAAAACTTATAAAGAATATACTACACTGGACAAATAGTCAAGAAAAGATAGTATCTAAACTACCCAAGAGCCTAAAGCTATCCACCTATCCAAACTATTTACCTGTTTATCTACTTATCCCATGCATAGGTGTCCTCGAGCCAGATCCCCAGAAGAAATTCTCTACCACGATACCGAGCGAGGAAAGCCTTCTCATGATGAACACTATCTCTTCGAAATGCTCATCTTAGAGGGAATGCAAGCCGGGCTCTCACGGAATACTATTCTCAAAAAAAGAGAAAACTTTAGGAAAGCTTTTGATAATTTTGACTACCACAAAATTCAGAACTACGACGAATCCAAATCTCTAGAACTCATGAACAATCCTGGGATCATCAGAAATAGACTCAAAATTGAAGCTACAATCAAAAACGCAAAATCTTTTATTGCAATCCAAAAAGAATACGGATCTTTTGATAACTACATCTGGTGACGAACAAAAGGCAAACAAATTTGTAATCATTTCCAAAAATTAGAAGACTACCCAACTACCAGCCAGCTTTCTGACATCATCAGCAAAGATCTCAAAAAAAGAGGAATGAATTTTGTCGGATCAACCATCATCTATTCCTATCTCCAAGCCATCGGAATCATGAACGACCATCTTCAAGATTGTGAATATAAATAGAAAAATCAGTTATTTTTTGACAAAAAGAAGAAAAATCTGTATAATCAAGTAAGAATTTTTATTCTCATAAACAAAAACCCATGAACGAAGTAGCACAAAAAATTATCACCTTGCCAAGTGATGACGAACTTTACACCACCTTTATGGCAGCAGCCCAAGAAGGAGCACATGATAATATCAAAGGAATTGTAAAACAAATCAGTGGCTTCCTTGATAGTGCAAAGGGCGAAGTAAAAAGAATCATCATCTTTGATCCTAATGCAGGAATGTCATTAAAGTTTGATATGCAAACAGGTAATGATGTTCTCAAGGGATTTGTTGATTGTCAGAATTTCCTTGTAAAAGGTGGCCTTAAACTCCTTATGGCAGCAAATGGAGCTCAAACATTTGATAGTTTTATCGCAAAAATGAAAAAGACCGAAGAAAATATCAATGTAACGAGAGGAACCTTAACCAGAATCCTAACTACCTTTTTCGATAAATTAAGCCAAAAATACGCTATCCTTGAAACAAATGACAGCATTGCTATTAAAGTAAACGCTCTCTTTGGAATCAACGATGCCTCTGTCCCTGAAAAATGGACAAAAGTTGATCGCCCTCAATAATTAACACACCACACTCCCATTACTCTTTTCAAAGAGCTCTTTCCTAAAAGCTTCAGACCAGCCACGGTTGATCTGGAGCTTTTGTTTCAGTTGATCCGCATAGTAATTACTCATAATCCTCACCTCATACTTTTCAAATAGATAAGAAAGCAAAGAAGTCTGATCGTACAAATATTTTACCTCTAATTCATCAAATATCTCCTCTTGGATCAAGGGTGCATGCAGAATTGTAGCTTTTGCTGCCTCTGTATAGGCTTGAATAAGTCCTCCCACACCAAGTAAAGTTCCTCCAAAATACCTCGTCACTACGAGCAAAATATTCTGAATCTGACTTCCTTCCAACACAGATAAAATGGGTTTTCCTGCAGTGTTAGTCGGCTCACCATCATCATGCGCTCTTTTAAATTGAGGATCAATTAACATATTTCCAAATAAATCCTCATGCACATGAATACCCGCTCTATAGGCATAACAATGATGAGTCGCATCATAAAACTCCTTCCTCATCTCCGCCACCTGCAAATCCACTTGCTCTTTATCCTCTACAGGAAACGCAGTTCCAAAAAACCTACTTCCCTTGATCTTAGGAATTTCATACACAAACTTTTCTGCTATCGTCGTATAAAATATTTTTTGCATTAAATATATTTATTATAAATCAACATCTCGTCATAGCAAGAGACAACCTAGCGTCATTCAGACGACTGACAGTGAAGACGAACGAAGAGAGACGGAACTGAAAGGAGGAAGAATCCAGGTAAAAGGTTCCCTTATTCCACAAAGACTCTTCGCTTCGTTTTGAGTGACCGTTCCTCTATTTACCTATCCCTACTTCCTCCCAAAATCAGCAGGATTTTCTCCCCAATCCTCCGTCTTCCATTTCAAGAGAGTGGTCGTAATTCCATACTTTGCAAGCCAATGCTCAGCTCTATCCACCGCATCCCAAATTGCCAAATTAGGCTCTTTTTTTCTGAGTTGAGATTTACATTTCCCCTCTCTCACCCAATTCATCGCAATCTTCGAATCCGAATAAATTGCTCTATCTAATCTTCTTTCTTGCAACCACACCATCCCATGTACAATCGCCAAAAATTCTCCAATATTGTTCGTTCAGAGGTCAAAACGCTGATGAAAAATCTCTTCTCAACTCTGCAAATCAACGCCTCTATACTCCATTTCTCCAGGATTCCCACTGCACGCCGCATCTACTGCAATGCTATATTTTTCAAACGGCAAATCTTGCTCCTTCCAAAGATTTTTCTTGGGGTTTGCTTGATAATATTTCTCATAGCCCTCTTGCAAAGCTTGTTCAGCTAATACCTGTGAGGGGAAGGATTTATATTTTGCATCAGAAAACCCCGAAACCAACTCTTTCACCTCATCCCAATGAGAAAAAATTCAGACTTTTTTTCCCTTTCGTACTACATATCGCTTCAAAATACCTTCTACAAAAAACTAAAAAACATCTATCAAAACTGTTCATCTTTTCTACTTTTTTTCTTTTCTACTCTTATGCTCTCCTACTACATCTATTCTCTCAAAAAATGCAAGAAAAAAGAAAGAGAACAAGAGCATTTTAGGAGACTTTTTTTGACTTTTTTAATAAAAAATAATATACTTATCTTATAAGGTATTTATTTTCATCAACAACAATGAAAACCCTAACAAAAGTATGATTCCTGGGAACATGCATAATGAGCTCCATCGTATTTTCAAACATGACGTTGGCTCAAAATATTCCAAGTGAATATAAACCCAATGACAATATCCAATCAAGTCGAGATCAAATTCAAGGACACTTCGTAACCCTAGAAGCTTCTCAAAAAATGGGAGAAACAATTGGAACAGACATCTTTAAAGATTTGGTAAAGCTCTTTGATGTAGTTTTCCCAAACTTCCCACAAGAATATACCTTTAAGGTAACATATCAACAATGTGAGAGTATTGCTACCCAACTATCTACAAGTTATAAAGAAAGCATTTTTCAAAATTTTATGACAAACTGTTATAGACCATTAAATCAAGTATTAGGACAAATTGCAAGTAAATACACTGTCGTAGCAAACGCAAGTCGTAATCCAAATAGTGGATCAGCACCTCTTACGGTTACCTTTGATGCAAGAGCAAGTAAAGATCCTTCAAATGATACCATTCCCAACAATAATTATTACCGATACTACAGAGATGAAAAAGGAATAGACAGAACGATCGGAATTGGGAATGTTATTAATCACACCTTTACCGAAGCAGGAAACTACATCGTACATTTAACCGTAAGAAGTTCCAACAAATACACCAAAGGAATTCTCGATGGAACCACTAGCCTAAGTGTAAACATAGCTCCAAAAGCAGCAAATATCGTAGTATACGCAAACACAAGAAAAATGGATGCAAATGTATCACTAAAAATCTGAACCCAAGAAGCACAAAAAGGAGTAGTATTTGATGGATCAACAACATTACCTACAGGAGGAAGAAAAATTCAGTCTCACAAACGGGAAATCACCAATAGAGATGGATTTAGATACAATAGAGAAGGATATGGAAATCCATGAAATATCAATGTACCACTTAATGGGAATGGAGAGTATATTATTACATTAAGCACTGTAGACAATGAAAATAACACCGTAAAGGAAAGTTTCAGCTTAACGGTATCCGATCCCGTAGCAACAATCAAACAATCCCCAGAACAAGGGACAACATCAAGTAGTTTTTCATTTGATGCAAGCTCTTCCTATTCCCTTACTTCACGTCTCAAGCTTTATACATGGGAAATCTTTGATAGTAACGGAGACAAAACCGATACCTTCCAAGGAAAAAATATTAAAAAACAATTTATACAACCTGGAAACTATCTGGTAAGACTGACTATCGAAGATGAACTCGGGCAAAGTAACATGGATACCAAAGAAGTATATGTAGAATCTAGTACACCTATTCCACAATTTACCATCACACCAACAAAAAAACGAGCAGAACCATCAGAATTTTATCTTGATGCAAACTCCACTTCTGATATAGATGTAACTAATAAATTTGATTCACTTGAATACAAATGGGAGTTTTCAAATCCAAACGCTACCCTCATCACAGAAACAACGGATAATAACAAAATTATCACCGTTCAATTCAACGAAACGGGCAGGCATATAGTTAAATTAATAGCAACTGATATGTTTGGGAAAAGCGCTACTATTGAAAAAACTATAGAAGTAAAATCAGTATTAAGACCCGAATTAACCATCTCTCCTGCGGCAAATACACGAGGGAGAAACATAAGTTTTTCTGTAACTGCAAACAAGCCTATCATCAATTATTATCGGAATTTTGGAGACGGAGACACAAGATCTAATCAAGAGAATCAAATGCAACACATTTATGGAAAAATCGGAAACTATCAAACCTCAGTAACCGTAACAGATGCAGAAGAAAATAGTAATACCATTAGTCTAAAAGCCTTTATCGGTGAAAGTGGATTCCCAGTCGCAGCATACAGAATAAGAAGTACAGGAACCCATTTTCTCCAGACTACTGATACTTGTGAAGTAGAAGAAAACGAAGAAACAACAGCATATGAAGCATACTATATAGACAGGTATCAAAATATTACCATTGATCCAAGCATATCAGTAAACTCAAAAGGAACAAGCCAGGGATTAGCATTCTATTTTAAACCTAAATATGGAGAAGTATACAAACAAAATACCTTTAGTCATAGATTCAATGAAGTAGGATGTCAGTATATCGATCTAACGGTCGATGACCCTTCTATTGGAAAACAGTCCGAAGAAAGAATCTGGTTTAAGGTTGTGAATGCATTACCCACACTTAAAAATCTCACCATCTCCTTTCCTCAGTATGGAAACGATACAGGAATAGGTTTCCAAGAAAATAATGTACAAAATATCTTAGATATTACGGCAGATGAAAGTAGCAATTTAATCATAAAAGTAACCGCAGTAGGTGCAAGCGATCCTGACGGAGAAATCAGCTATTTTAGGCGGTATTATTATCATAAAGACAATCCAAATAGGATTCTAGAAACCAGAATTACTCCTAGTAACATCTCTTATGTATTCTTTACTATTCCTAGAATTGCAGGAGAGTATATGTTTGGAGTAACCCTCTATGACAATGATGAAGGAAGACAGAAGAGTGAAGATATTATCGGAAACGGTCCTATGATTTTTATTCCCAATACAGCAAGACCAGATACTCCAATCGTAACCTTAAGATCAGATAAACAAGTAATTAATGTAGGAGATACCGTAACCTTTGATGTAATTGCAAAAGCCACAACAGAAAACGAAGACTTCTTTAGCAATAGGACCATCTATTATGATTTTGATGGAGATGGAGAATACGATCTCATCACCAAAGATGACCGTGTAAGTTACACTTACAACGAAGCCAATGAAAGTGGATATCTCCCAAAAGTAAAAGTAGAATATAGAAGCTTCCCTGGATATGCCGAAGGAAGCACCATTATCGTGAAAAATGGGGTAAAACCCGTGCTAACCTTCAACAGTATCAAGAATATTGTAATCTTCAGAGACCTCAGTATTGGAGATATCGTACAAAGAAATATCTGTTTTGATGCTAATGAATGCGCATTAGGAAACAATAAATATAGAAAACTCCATATCGTACCTGTGACTAATACAACCGTAAATTTAAGTAACAATGATATTGTAAATAACAAAGTATTTGTACAAGAGTATCCAGCATTTTGAAACTATAAAGTAAGTATTGATAGTAAATCTTTACAGGGAATCAGCGTAAGCGGAGACTATCAAGTACAAACTTCAAATAACGAAAGTAATGGAAGAATCACCAATGGAATAAATTTGATCACCATCCCAGAAACAACACTCAATAACAGCAACCCAGAAATCTACGTAAGTAAGAGCATGGATGATAGTGTACTCTTTTATCTCCATCATGAAGGAGAAGGGCAATGTTATATTGATACCGATATCTCTGTAGATTCTGATAGAGATGGGAAAACAGAAAATGATTTTGATATCCCATGTAACACTCCCATACTGCGAAAATACACTCCATTAACGGAAAGCATTATTGGAAGGGTATATTTTGAATATAATGGTAAATTAGTATTCAAAAACTTTAATGTAAGTTTTGAGGCTTCCGAGATACTCCTTGACGAAACAAATAAAACACTTTATACAGACATTACAACGCTCATCAATGGAATTGAAGACACAACCATCGGAAATACAGATTTAAAAACACTCTTGGATATTTTAAGAAAAAATCTCTTAGATAAAAACCAGACTTCTGCTAATGTAGTAGGTATTCAAACCCATATTACCGAAACGGCAATCCTTATCGACGCAGAACAAAAGGCACTCTTGGAGTCCATCATAACTCGTCTCTCCAATGCAGATACCGTATCAGCACTTGGAGGAAATGAATACGAAAAAGCAAGGGAAGCTATTCTCACTATCCTACCAACAGGACTAAGCACATTGATCAGAGAAGAATTCACACAATTTGAAAATAATAGCGAAAGACTAGATGAAGAGGGAAAAAGAGAAAGCCTAAACGCTATCATTACGCTCATCGCATCCAAAGGTCCTGAATACGAATTCCAAGCAAACGACATGACCACATTTATACAGCCAGAATTCTGTAAGATCTTTGCTTTTTATGACATTGCAAGTGAAGCTTGTAACACACTTCTTGTTCCTGGAGACACTACTACACCAAATACCTCAGGAGAATCCAGCAACAATTGAGGATTACCAACATGGTTAAAAATAATTCTCCGAATCATCTTTGGAGGAATTATAATTATTGGTGGAGTCATCGTCTTCTTCGCAGTAAAAGCTAAACTGAGAGAACAAGAAGAAGATGAGGAAGACGAAAGTGAATAGAAAAACATAGCAAAAGCTGATTGACCTAAGCCGTTCGTCAGCTTTTTTTATACTTCTATACCAACAGTATTGCTAATAAACACCTAACTTCACAATATTCCTCGTATCAAAGAAGGAAACAAATCCATTCAATAAGAAATAATTCACCTCTCCAATATATCCAACTCTAGCGGTATTAAAAGCATAGGTTGAGTAATATCCATTTCTATTCATTCCTTCCCTAATTGCGGGAAAGTCCTGAGTCAAATATTGAGAGAATCATTGAGTAGGAGAGACAGATAGTCCCTTTACTCCAGCAAAGAAAGGAACATACCTAGTTTCCACCATTACAACACCATTATATCCCGTATAAGGAACTTCTTGTTTTTCGGAAGCAATTAAAGGAAGTTGAAGCTGTTTTTTAACACTATTCCACACAAACATCCTAGGATTATCAAGAGAAGGAGAATAATTCTGGTCTCCACCAAACTCATGACTAGCAAGCAAAGAAACAGCAATATTTGAACTATCAACACTATGTACACACGCTTCATAGACCATTTGATCATTACTACAGGGCTGTGAAGAAGAAAGACAGAGAGAGATTTGAGTTGCATCAACATCAGAAGTAAGCAAAGAAGAACACTTCGTTTGAGCGGTTTCAGAAGAATTGAAATCAATCTTATAAAGATCTAGCTTCACTCTATCATTGGTCACCCCACCTCGCTGATTTTCCTGTGTAGAGTATCCAAGCCCTATTAAATATTGAATTCCACCCTGTAATCCCTCATAGGGGTGTAAATAGGTACTATATCCTGGAATCTTAAGCTCTCCAACAATGGTTGGCTTCTTGATATTTGCAATATCTACCACAAAAAGCGGATCAATTTGTTGAAAGGTCACTAAATACAGTTTATCACCTATATATCTGCTCGATTTAAATTCTTCTCCTGGCTCAATATTGAGTAATTGCCCCGCTAAACTAAAGTTCTTGTCAAACACAAAGAACTGTGTTGCTAAGCTTGGACTCCAAGTCTTAGTCAAAATTCTAAAATTTCCTGCTGCATCCTCATCCATAGAATATTGAGAAAGAGGAATACCAGGAATAATTTTGGAACCTTCGTAGTTCAAATTAGTTGTTAAGTTCATTTTATGCACCAAAGTATTTTGACCAGCACCATAATTTGGCCACCAACACCCCAAACACCTCATCGGACTAGAAAAATAAAGAGGGGAAGGCAAATAAAGAGAATTCTGAGACATATGCACCGTATCGGTATTTCCAAAAACCACTTTTTGAGTGACAGATTGCGAAGTGTTGCTTAGAGAAATCTTGGAAACAAGAGTAAAATTTGGCAATGCTCCGTATTCTTTGAGAGCCTCTTCCGTAGGAAGAAGGTAAAAAATATCCTTACAAGGAGCTTTTAAGGTTTGCTTCTGATAACTAAGTGCTTTAGAACCCAGCTGGACTTCTTTATCTCCCTGTTCATCTAAAATTAACTGAGTTGTTTGAGGGATTACATCAGAAAATCTAATAACCGGTAAATCATAAGCGAAGCTATACCAATTAAGATTAATCTGAGAAATCAAATACAAGTCATCTCCAATCACTCTTGCGTCAGAAAAAGAACCCACAACATCGACCATTTTTTGCAACTTAAGATCATTGAGATCAGAAATATCATAGATAATTGCTACCGTATGCTGACTTCATAACACATCAGATTGAATATTTGAATATCTAGAAGCCAAAATAACAAGAATATCTCCCTGCAAAAAGAGTTGCACATTAGAAAGAGAAGTAGGAATTAATATTTTTTTTACAATCTCTGCATCTTGTAAATCACTCGTAGTGGGAGCTTTAATAACAGAAACATACTTCTGATTAGTAGAATCCTGCACGTAATAAAACAGATATTTTCCATTTGATTTAAAAATCTCCGGCTCATCTACCCCTACTTTTTGGAGATTAGTAGTAGAAAAACTGTCATCAGTAGCACCTCATACTTGAGGAACAAGTATCTTTTGATTTTCCACTGTTGCAGACACACTTTCCGTTTCCATAGTATCCGTCATCACAACACCAAAATCCCCTCCGAAACCACCAGCAATCATATCCCAAAGAGAGTAGTCTCTTTTAGGATAATATTTCTTATAGAGTTCTAAGAAATCACTAAACACTGTCTCCATAGCATCACAAGAATTCACTTGATTAAACGTAAAATTTTCCGTCAAGTCCTGTGACTGCTGAAGCATTTCCTCCTGTTGCTTTTTATTTAATTCATCTACAATCTGCGTATCTTCTATTGCAGCAAACGAAAACGAAAACAAAAATACTAACCCTAAAGAAAGAAAAAATCAGAATTTCTTCATAAGAAAATCATTAGAAATAAAACTCCCCTCCTTAATATATATTTAAGGTAAAAAAACAAACTCTTTCCTCCTTGAAAAAAATAGCAACATCCTTAGATTACAAATACTTTATTCTTGACCGTAAAGACCATGCTGATCACCCTAGGAGGAAAAGCAGGAAGTGGAAAAGGAACTATCGCAAAACTTCTTGCAGAAAAAATAAAATACAAAACAATCTCCATTGGAGATATGAAAAGAGAATTAGCAGACACCATGGGAATAAATATCTATGACTTCAATATTCTTGGAGACAAACAAGAAAATGCAAAAGAATTTGATCTTAAATATGAAGAGTATCAAAAAAGCTTACAATTCAATGATAAAATAATTCTTGATAGCAGATTGGGATTTTTTGCCCAACCCAAAGCCTTCAAAGTTCTTCTAGATGTAGAAGAAGAAATTTGAAGCAAAAGAATTCTGAATGCAAAAAGAGACACAGATAAATTCTCCTCTCCCGAAGAAGCACTTGAAGAGGTACAAAAAAGAAATCTCAACGATCAAAAAAGATACCAAAAGCTCTACGACATAAATCTTCGAGACCACAATAACTATAATCTTGTTATTGATACATCAGAAAGAAGGCCTGATGAAGTCGTTGATATCATACTCTGAGAATTCAAACAGCGAAAACTAAAAAAGGGGATTGCAGATACCCCCGAAGAAGAAAAAGCAATCTATAAAGCTAAAAATAAAAAATCTCTCCTGAAAAACATCGTATTGCTTCTCGCCCTCCTACTCATTGCAGGATTCTGGATTATAACAACAATCAGCGCAAATAAGCAAGGAAATACAGAACAAGAAAACATCACTAATCTACCCCAAGAAACAGTAGCAGAATAGTACCAAGAATACTGTCAAAATAATCTAAGAGAGAATTTTTTCCATATCCTTCCAATGTAATTCTTCCAATCTCTTCCCCAATAAATCCACCGGAAGAGCGTAATGAATATCTCTTTTTTCTAACATCTTCATAATTTTCCCAAGGGTCTTTCTACTATATGGAGAAAAATCATCTAAAAAGCTGACTAAGGTATCAAACGGAATCTGAGGCAATTCAGATTTTTTATAGAGTCCCACCATACAGCTTCTTACTTTTGGAGCTGGAGTAAACGCTTTTGCAGGAACAGTTTTTAAATAGCTTACTTCATATCCATAGTTTAAAAGCCAATACAAATAAGACTTTTTTTGTGCATCATGCCTAATTTTTTGCCCAACCTCATCCTGAATCATAAATAACCCTGATAAAAAACGTCATTGCAAGGAGCTTTGCGACGTGGCAATCTCTCAACAAAAAAATTTCCTCAAAATAGGAGAAGTAATATAATACGGTAAATTCCCAACAACCAAAGTCTTTCCAGGGATTACCCCCCTAAAAAGGGGGGAGCCGAAGGCGGGGGGTTCGGAAGAAGAAAAGTTTTCTTGCTCAGGATTAATAGACAACGCTGCTAAGTCCGCCTCCAAAACATCACCCCAAATAATAGTATAATTCTGATTATCCTTGAGAACTTCTCAGAGTTTTTCCTTTAAGGTTTCATCTTTTTCAAAGAGCCAAAAATCTGAAGAAACATCTTTAATCAGCTTCGTCAAAGATCACTTCCCAGGTCAGATTTCTATAAGACTTTCCGCTCAAAATTCTTGATACATTTGAGCAACTTTATCTCATATCCAATACCTAATTTTACTATCTGTTAAAAAATTCTGTCCCAAATAAGTTCCCACGAGCAAATAATAAAAAGTAAATTCCCACAAAATATACTATTTTATCC
Organism: Candidatus Absconditabacteria bacterium; assembly: GCA_028685875.1. Lineage (GTDB taxonomy): Bacteria > Patescibacteriota > Gracilibacteria > Absconditabacterales > Absconditicoccaceae > UBA3291. Next base: position 110,306 of record JAQUDD010000001.1, on the reverse strand, counting down.
TAAAGAAAAAAGAGCATCTTCACAAAATTTTCTGTAATTCTAGTACAATTTTTCCCATTGCATTTTTTCTATCTTTTCACTATAAAGAATGCTATAATGAGAAAAAGATATTTTATACTTAAGAACACTTAAAATAATGCCATTACGAATTACTCTCCTCCTGACTACTGGAGGAGTACTCCTCGGAGGAGCTGCCGGTTTTTTTGGGTACAAAAAAACTCTAACAGAAAAAGCTAAAAAATTTAAAGAAAGAATCGCAAGAGTAAAAGAAATTGAAGAAGATTTACTAGAAGAAGCAAAGAAAAAAGGAGAAAAAATCATTAACCAAGCAGAAGAAAAAGCCGAAAAAATTGAAGAACAAAGACTCCAAAAGATGGAAGAACTCCAGAATCGTCTTTTAGATAGAGAGGAAAAAATGGATCAAAGACTCGAAAAACTAGAGGAAGAAAAGAAAAAAATACTAGAACTCAGACAGCAAGCAGACGATATTGTAAAACAACAAATGCAAAAACTTGAAGAAGTAGGAAAACTCTCTGCAAAAGAAGCTAAAGAACAAATTTTTGCAGCAATTGAAAAAGAGAATGTAGAAGAAATCAACAGATTTGTAGAAAAATATAAAACCATCAAAGCTGAAGAAGCTGAAACAGAGGCAGCAAAAGTAGTAGTAAACTCCCTCCAAAAAGTCGCAACTCAGAGCGTTGAAGAATTCACCACAAAAACAGTTGACCTCCCTAACGAAGAATTCAAAGGGAAACTTATTGGTAGAGAAGGAAGAAATATCTCATTTTTTGAAAAGACCACAGGAGTGGAACTCATCATCGATGACACCCCCGGAACCGTAAAACTTTCTTCTTTTGATCATGAAAAAAGATTTATTGCCGCTCAAACACTGGAGAAATTAGTAAAAGATGGAAGAATCAATCCAATGTATATTGAAAAAATCTACAACCAAGTAATCGAAGAACTCCAAAACACCTTTGCAGAAAAAGGAAAAGAGGCGCTCAACATCCTCAATCTTCCAATGATGAAACCAGAAGTAGTACAAACTATTGGACAATTCTTTCTCAGATTCAGTTATGGACAAAGTCTCTGGAATCACTCAGTAGAAGTAGCAAAAATCGCAGAAGCAATAGCAATTGAACTCTGATTAGATCCTATTATGTCCAAAAAAGCAGGATTGCTTCACGATGTAGGAAAAATCCTTTCAACTTCCTGAGAATCTCATACCAAATTAGGGGCAGATCTACTTAGAAAACGAGGGATGGATGCGATAATCATCAATGCTGCCGAATCTCACCACTATGATATACCTATGACGCATCCTATCTCTTGGGTAATTGCTGCGGCTGATGCACTCTCTGCTTCTAGACCAGGAGCAAGATTCGATACCAAAGAACTCTTTATTGAAAAAATGGGTGAGTTAGAAAAGCTCATCATCGAAGTAAGTGGAGTAGAGAAAGTACATATTATGCAAGCAGGAAGAGAAATCATGGTCTACGTAAACCCGAAAGAAGTTGATGATCTCAACGTAGATAAACTCTTAGGAGAAATTTGAACAAAAATAGAAGAACAACTTGATTACCCAGGAATTATTAGAATTACAGGAATCAGAGAAACAAAAATAGTGCAATATCTGAGATAGTTTCTCAGATTTTTTACTCTTATCCGTCGAGATGTATCCCTTTATTGAACTCTTTGGTATCCAAATCTCCATGACAGGAATAGGAATATTGCTAGGTATTATAACCTTTGTCATTACTTGCTATCAACTCTGTAAAAAAAATCATCAAGACTTCTTTAGATTGTTTTCTTGGTTACCCCTCTTTCTCATTCTCTCCTACCTCCTTGGTCGTTATACCTCCTTCGTACTAGATAGCTGAAACATCCTACCCGGTGGACGGAACGATATTATCAAAATTCTTAGCCCACACAATTTCGACTTTCACTATGTAGGATTAATGGTTGCTGCCCTTTTGTCCCTCGGGTATTTCTTTAGTAGTATCAAGAGAACAGAAAATAAAAAAATCTGGGCTGATATCTTTTTTTCAGGAATATGTAATGCATTAATCATACTAGGGATCTTCCTAACTCTAGGAGATAGTGTAATTGGAAAAGCTACTGACAGCATCTTTGCTATCAAAAGCTTGCATCCAGAGAGTGAACTGACCAAATTCAATGGAGTATATCCCGTAGGAATATTCCTCTCCATCTGAGCATTATTTGCACATATCCTAATCACTCTACTCAAAATAATCTTCAAAAAAAATGGATTAGGAATGCTATGATTCATCCTCTTAATTATTCTGGTCAATATTTGCTTTCTTTATCAAAATTATCCAAGATACGGACTCATTTCTCTCTGAGGAATCTCTCTAGATGTTAAACAGTATTTTTCTTTCTTCGTAGTACTGTGGTGTATCTTCGTGGCATATAAATGGTCCAAAAAAAGATTTTATTAGTACCTAGTGCTGTAAGTTCATGAAATTCTTCTTCGCAAAAACAGATAGTCTCTACAAAATATTCAAAACCCTTGAAAAAATACCTACAGGAAGAGCTGTAGAGATTTTTATTGATCCCGAACACGCAGTATTTGAAAACGAATGGCGAGGGAAACAAATCAAAGACCTCATTGATACCAAGAAACTAGATACCAGATTCACCACCAAAAATAAAGCCAATAGAGAATATTTCCAGAAGATCTGACTGAAAACAAATCACATCCAACAAAGAAACATCGAAAAACTTGGAAACTACTTCTATCTCTTTTTTTTCAATATCAAAAATTTCCACCTCCATGCCTATGAAAGTAAAAAATACCTCTTTGCGATTATATTTCTTTTAGAAGCACTCTTTATTGGAATAGTATTACGGGTAGTAATTTCGCTGATCATCCCAAGTGCAAACCTAAAAATTCATCCCACAGAAGAAACAAACACCATGATTTACAATTTCCGCTACTACCCCCATACCAATTCTGGATTTCTCCAAGAGTCCAGATATCTCAGTATTCCCTACTACACAGGGACACTTACCTACAAATATGACCTTACCATCTCCACAGCAAATATCAGACATATCACCAACCCTTCTCAAGGGCAAATTAAACTCTATAATAAAAGTGAAAAATCGTATTCCTTCTTGGGATGAACCAGATTCATCACCGATGGGGGAGTCGTCTTTAGATCCATTGGAGAATTTGCAATAGGAACCGGCTCTGAAGATAATCGAGCAGAAGTCATCATCACTGTACAAGCAGAAGAAAAAGATGAACAAGGAAATATTATCGGAGTAAGGGGAAACATCGCTAAAAACACGCAACTCCTTATCAGAAATCTGAATGAATCCTACTATCTCAAAGAACTCTGGGCTGAAGCTATCCAAGACTTCCAAGGGTGAAGAAGTGAATCAGTCGGAAGAGTAACAGACACAGACATTGAAACCCTCTCAGAAAAACTAACAACTCAAGTCTACAAAGAAAAAATGAACATCATAGCACAAAATTTCCAAGTGCCTGAAGCGATACTCCTTCCCTTTGATGCTATTACCACCACTACCTTTCATCGTACAGAAACCGAACAACTTAGCTGAGATGACAGTCCAACTATCAAAGGAAGCGCCTATGTAAGTTATGATTATAAGTATATCTATCGATCCGATATTCTAAACGCATTTACCACCTATATCAAAGAAAGACCCTCCGATAAAATTGAAGTGCTCAGTATCGATAAAAATAGTATCAAATTTGTACAATCTAGCAACTCTTTTGAAGCGACCAATCTCTCAGCAGGAAACGGAACCTTCATTATCCCAACCCAGATCGACAGTATCCAAGGATATGACTTTGACCAAGATACTAATAATATCCTCTCTGATATCAAAAACACCATCGCGGGAAAAAGCATAGATGAATCCAGAAAATACATCCTCTCCAGCTTCCCAGAAATCTGAAGTATCAATATATCTATCTCTCCCTTCTGGTCAAGGAACATCCCAAGCATCAAATCAAGAATCAAAATTAGCACAAATAACCAGTAAATTTAATCTCCGCCCAAAGGTAGAAGATTCGCTTATAATTCAGTCTTACTTAAAAAGCTATATATTAGATAACCCTAAACCTTCCTTGGTAAAATTTAATGATTCTTTACGAGAAAGATAAAATATCTGATACCATACAAAAAATAGAGCCTTATGAACAAGAGGTTTCCCGATATTCATGTAAACAAAAAAAAGAATGAAATAATAACATCTCTAGGGTGTTTCAAAAACGCAAATAAAGAAGATACAAAAAATCCCCTTTAACCAAAGGCGGATAAAGGAGATCTAAAAGCAAAAAGTATATTTTTTATTAATAGAGAACTATATAATAAAGTTGGGATGTGTTTTCAGCTACACATGCTTGGTTAGCCCCAGTACTCGGTTTATAAGGGCTTCCCAAAGAAACTTGAGCACAAGGATAAATAGTTGACATATCTCTACTTGCTGGAAGAAGCTGACCAGAATTAGCTTCTCAATTCCATACCCAATTAGATTTTCCTGCTGTTTCTGTTTTAGCCATCAAAACAATTCCACCTCTATTAATAGAATTCTTGGTAAAAATACCATAAGAATATCCTCCACCTGAAATTAATTTGTTATTTATTCCCGTGAACTCATTCTCTAGATTAGGATCTGTTGGTAAAGAAGACATAATATTCTGAGTTACCAATTGCTCAAGCAAATCGTTTGTAGAAGATCCATCTCCTGATCCAGGTCGTTTACCATTAAGAGACTGATAAGCAACAATAGCAGTCTGAAGCTGGGAAACGGCCGTTTGTCTTGAGGTATCTCTAGCCATTCCCTGCGCTCCTTGAAGTCTCGGTAAGAGTGCCGCAATCAAAATACCAATAATCACAATTACAATCAGCATCTCCACCAGCGTAAACGCTTTGAAATTGATTTTTTTCATGGATAAATATCGTTTATAAAATAAAATAAACATCAAGAAGTGTATACATATGTAAATGTTTTGCAAGCCCACACAAACATTTCTATTTGACAAAATAAATTCCTGGAGAAGACTGTCCAATCAGTCCCTTCATTTCAAGTATAGTCAGTTCTGAAAGAAGTACTCAAAAATCGGTAAAGAATTCACTTCTCCACGAGGAAAATTCACGAGTAGTATTTTCTTGAACCAAAGTCAGCAAAATTTTTTCCTGTTCTGTCAATATGCTCTCGTTTAAGTTTGTTTGAAGATACTTATCAGTTTTGAGCGGAAAACAAGAAATAATCTGATCAAAATCATGAAGCATCGTCACTTTTTTATCTGCAATGAGCTGATTAGTTCCTCACCCATTTAGAGAAAAAAGAGGATTCGGAGCGACCATCACCTCCTTTTTCATCTGTAAAGCAAAGTCTACCGTAATCAAACTCCCGGATCCTTCCTTGGCTTCCGGTACAAACACCACATCACTGAGTCCTGCAATAATCCTATTCCTCTGCGGAAAGCTCCAAGTAGTGGGTTGAAAATCCAAGGGAAATTCTGAAAGCACCAGCCCACCCGCTTCTACAATCTGAGAAATCAGTTTTTTTTCACTTCTTTTAAGGTAATATCTCAATCCTCCCCCCAGTATCGCGATAGTAGGAATTCCATACTGCAAAGATAAAACGTGACACTTTTGATCTACCCCTCTCGCCAAACCAGACACGGTAACTACATGACAAGAGGATAATTTTTGAAAAAGACCCTCCATCACTTGATCAGCATAATGAGAAATCGCTCTTGGTCACACTATTCAAAGTACTTTTGATTGAAGCAAATCCCAATTCCCCATCCCATACACAATATAAGGACTACGCACCGTTTGAGAAAATTTCCAAGGAAACTCTTGAGAGTCTTGAATCACTCATTTGATCTGGTATTTTTGCATCCAATCCTGTAATTTCCCCGCCTTTTCCTGATCCAAGGAAATGGTTTTCAAAGCTTTGAGCTTAGCAGATGTCATCATTTCATCCAATGAATAATATAATATTTTCTTTGTTGCCCCTTCCATCTTCATCCCAAAAATCAGATAAATCTGACTCCTAAGTACATTTTACAATATAAAAATCAAGTAATTATTTGACTAAATTCATCTGTCAAAAAATAGTATGATATATACAGTAAAATATATAACTTTTACCCAGCTGCAAATCAACTTGACCCCCAGGGTTGCATGTATATCCTATGTAGAACCTCGGCCTCTATCACCCCCAAATCTTCTGTAATCTTATACTAACACTTATTCTTCCCTATTCCTCACTGCACCGAAACCAAACCAAGTCCAACTCCTTTCCACCTTAAAATTACAAATTTTCCCTCAAATTGAGTCAATCTCTCATCTTTCAAATCTTTTTTTTCTAGCAAATACTTAGCTTGTTCATCATCAATATCAAGAATGTTCTTTGTTGCAACACCCCCAAACACTTTCGCCAAACCAAGCAAAGGAAGATAACTCTCATCAGTTAACTTCTTCAGAATAGGCAAGCCCACACTCTCCACAAAAAGCTGACCTAAAAAAGGAAGAGCTCATTTACTCACCACGCGCACCTCATATTTCGTCTGCACAAATTGCAAATAAACAAATTCATCTTTCTCTATTCAAAACTCCTCTCCTAAAAACTTCCATACCTGCTCCTGCACACTAGTAGAAAAATCTCCATATCACGTCATTCTGAACGAATGCGAAGAATCCAATGAAGATATCTCAGTCTTTTCTGAAGACATTTCCTGCAAAAATTTCTTCACCTTCCTAAATTTTGCAATAAAAAAACCTCCCGTCCCCTGCACATGAGGCCAAAATCTCGCAAGCTTCTTCGCCAAATCGATATCCAATATTTCCTCTCCCCTCCATTCAGAAATTCACTCAGACTTCTGATTTATCTCCACATCCAAAAGCTCAATCGCATCACCAAAACGCTCCAGCACCTTCGCTACCACCAGCTCATTTTCAATCACATTCGTCGTGCAAGTCGAATACACGAGCTCACCTCACACCTTCAACGCCTGCAACCCAGAAACCAAAAGTTCCTCCTGCACACTAGCAATCTTCCTCACTACTTTTTCATTCCATTGATACACTTTAAAATCTGATTTATATTGCATTCCCTCTCCACTACACGGTGCATCTAGCAGTACCTTGTCGCATTGCTCTGACAAAAGTTCTCCAAACTTCCTCCCATCATATCCTGTAAGCAAAACATTTTCAAACCCGCATCTCTCCAAATTCGCTTGCAAAGCCTTCCTTCTTCATGGATGCATCTCATTTGCAATGAGAACGGATTGTCATTGCGAACCTGCGAAACAATCCACAGACTTCAACCTATCTGCAATTTGCACACTCTTCCCTCCAGGAGCTCCACACATATCCAACACCACAAGGTCATTGCGAGCCTGCGAAGCAATCTCTCAATTGAAAAGCACCTGCACTGACATCCCAGCGGCCATTTCCTGCACATACAAACACCCCGCCTGATGCAGAAAATGACTTCCCAAGCTCTGTTTATCTTCCTTTTCCACAAAAAGCACATCATCATACACCCTCCCATCAAACGAAAATTCTGGAGCTTGCAACTCCCATCAGCTTTTTCAAAGCTCTTCTCTCAACACTTCTTCACTCAAACGAGATTTCATCAATTTCACACTCTTTTTCACAGATCTCATATACAGCTTTTCAAAACGCAAAAAATCCTTCTCACTCAAAAGCTCCTTCACCATATCCAGATAGCTAAATCTTTTCATTGAACCCATAAAACTAAATTATTTCCCAAGATTCTAAAGATTTCAATTTGAAAAAAAAGTCTGAATGGCTAAGCTCAAAGAAAGAACAAAAAGACCTGTAAAAATCCCACCCGGGGTCTAATAAACATCATATACAAGACCCCGGGTGGTAGTAAAATCTCTGAAATACTCTTTTATAATCTTCTGTAATCTTCCTTATGAACCAAGTTTCCCTCTCCTTAGCAAACAAATATCGTCCACAAACCTTTGACGAAATGATTGGACAACAACATATCATCTGAATCCTCAAAGCCAAAATGCAATCTAGCAGAGATTCTCTTCAGAATTATCTCCTCTGTGGACCAAGAGGAACGGGAAAGACCACTTCCGCAAGAATTTTAGCAAAGGCCATTAACTGCCTCAATCCTCAAGACGGGAATCCTTGCAACCAATGTGCTAACTGCCAAGCAATCAATACCGGAACGACACTTGACTACGTAGAAATTGATGCTGCTTCTCATACAGGAGTAGATAACATCAGAAGTGAAATCTTGGATAAGGCACTTTACCCACCTACTGACCTTAAAAAGAAAATCTATGTCATAGACGAAGTACATATGCTTTCTAAATGAGCATTCAACTCTCTCCTCAAAACTATTGAAGAACCCAAAGGAAATGTCTGCTTCATTTTAGCAACTACAGAAATTCAAAAGGTTCCCGAAACAATCATCTCACGTTGTCAGGTATTTAATTTCAAAAAAGTACCCAATGATGAAATGTCGGAACATCTCGCAAATATTTGTAACAAAGAACAACTCAAATATGATACAGGAGCTCTTGAACTTATCGCAAACATCTCAGAAGGCTGTGTACGTGATGCCGTAAAATATCTTGATCAAGTGAGCATCTTGTGAGAAATCACCCAAGAGAATGTCAGCAAATTTTTGGGAGTAAGTTCCGAAGCAAGTATTAAATCCTTTTTAGATACGATCAAAACAGGAAAGAGAGAAGAAGTATTTGCTAGTATTGAACAAATCAGCAACGACGGCATTGATTTATACCAATTTACAAAACAACTCATTGGATTTATTGATAAACACCTTCTTGAAGATACAGATTTTTATCTACAAGTTTCAGAAATATTCGGTGAAATCATACGCCAAATCAGATACTACCCTTATCCAGCAGTAATCTATAAAATCGCCCTCAATAAATATCTCAATCCTAACACGGCACATTTTGTTCTCCCCTGAGAAAAGGAGATGTCCAAAGAACAGAGGGGGTTTGGGAGAAAGGAAGTATCCCAACCATCTATTCCTATAGAAACAGAAAAGAAAAAAGCTGAAGAAAAAATACTGTCATCTTGAACGAATGTGAAGGATCTAGAGCCAACAAAAGCAGAATCAACAAAACCTGAAATCGCACAAAAAGAAAGACAAACACCAAACAACTCAGACTATATAGCCCTCCTAAATACCATCATTGCAAAGACAACAACTCCCATGGTACAAGGGTTTTTAAAGGAACATGCTGTAATAGAAACCATCGAAAACAACATAATCTCTCTGATAGTGACCAATATGACAGCAGAACTCAATATCCAGAAAAACAAAGTAGAACTTGAAAAACTCTTCTCAGAAGAATTGTGAATAGCAACAAATGTCGTAATTACCTTTGAAAATAAAGAAGCCTACTTCGCAAGAAAAATTGCATCATAATATCATAAATCCCTATATGTTACCCAAAAATCTTTATAACTATAGCATTATTATTTTCTCTTGCTTTCTCCTACTAGGAAGCACTTTTGTCTTAAACAAAAATAATACTAGAACAAACATTGCACTCTCATTCAACAACAAAATAACTCCCTCAACGTACTTAGTAGCAGGAGGAGATATTATGCTTTCCAGATATATTGGGTATCTCAACAAAAACCAAGGATATGATCGCATCTTTACCGGAGAAAATTATCACCCTCTTTCCTCATTTTCAACTTGTGATCGGGGAGAGTGTACGCTCTTATTTAACCTAGAAAGTCTCTTTACTACTCCTGACAACGATATCCCAAAAGGCTGATTTCTTTTCCAGTCTAATCCTCAAAACGTTGAAACACTCAACCAACTAAAAAAGAACAATAGCCTTGTCCTAAGTCTAGCAAACAACCACATCATCAACGTAGGATACAAAGGAGTAAAAATGACCCAAGAAATTCTACAAGAAAATAGCATCGCCCACATTGGAGCAGGATTAAGTCCTGAAGAAAGCGAACAAATGCGAAGTGAAGAAAAAAATTGAATAAAACTCTGCTTTCAATCCTACTCCTACGATGGACAATATGTAAAAGTCGGCGAAGGAAAAATTTCACGAAATGCACTCAATGCAATAAAAATAAAAGAACAGCTTCAAATCATGGACGAGGAAAACTGTGATGCGAAAATTCTTTCCCTTCATCGAGGTGCAGAATATAGATTGCATCCTAATAGAGGGCAAAAAAATCTTGCACATGAGCTCATTGATGCAGGAACAGACCTAATCATTGGTGGACATTCGCATGTCCCAGGAGAAATTGAACAGTACAAAGGAAAATATATTATCTATTCATTGGGGAATTTTCTTTTTGACCAATCTCGAGGGAAAAGAACCAACAGTGGACCTTACGACACCATCTATGATCATAGCCTCCAAAAAAGAACCGTTCCAACCTACATCGCACTCCTCGCCGGATTCAAAATTGAAAAAAGACCCTTTTGAATAAACATATATCTTGATCAACTTGAAATGACACAAACAAATGACGGAATATTTAGTAGTATTGATAACCAAACCTACCAAGAAATGTTAAACAACATACAACAATAACACTGATTTCTTTTTAAGGTTCATTTAAGTTACATTTTTACTATCCTTAGGATGAAAAAACTAAAACCAACTCATATACTACGAATCAGCCTTGGAATAGTCATTGGAATAGTCATTGGAATATTTTGGAGTGGAGTTTTATTTTACCAAAATTTAACAACACAAGCAGAAGAAATCGGAGAAGAAAATACTTTTCAAAGCATCGAAGAACTCTCTAAAACTTTTCCCCATGCAAAAATAGGATCGATAATCCAGAATCCAGAGATTATAGTCTATGCAGAAGTAGAGGGAAAAATTGAATACGTTAGAATTCAAGAAGGAACTGCAATAAAAAATGGACAGCCCGTCATAAATATAGCAGAGAACAACAAACAATATAGCTCAACTCTTGAACAAGGAGAAGAACAATCCCACCTTATCAGCCAAGAATTAGCACTTCACGAACAGAATAGTAAACGTACAGAGGAACTTTGAGAACAGGAAATCGCTCTCCTTACTTTAGAGCTCAAAAATGCTGAACAAGAACTCGCAAACCTTCTCAACGAAAAAGAAAACAACAGGAAAGAGGAACAAAACAACAAAGAGCTCCTTCTATGATCATCATCCAATGAAAAGGAAAAACTAATCACGCTGGTCAAACAAACACAAGAAACAATCAATAAGCTAATAAATGCCAACCAGTTTTATGGCATTCAGAGCCAGAATAAAGAAGCAATCCTCAAAACAAATGAAGAACTAAAGAGGTATCTAACCACAATCCAGACCCTCTCTCATTCCGAAGAGAATGCCCTTTTACAACAATACTACCAAAAACTCTTTGAGGGATATCAACAAGTAGAAAACATACTAGAAACAAATAAACTAATCCTATATCAAAGCTCAGAAATTACAGAACTAGAAGAGTTCATAAGTGAGATAATAATAGAAATACGTCTCCTCCAAAGACAGAAAGAAAATTTTCTTTTACTCTACCAAAAAAGCCTTACTCTCACCCAAGTAAAATCAGATGAAGAGCTTCAGGCTGAAGAACTTTGGTATCAAACGCAAACACAGAATAAAGAACAAGAAATATACACCATAGAAAATCTACTAGAAAAAAAGAAAATCGAATATGAACTCCTCCTCAACACAAACTCCGCAAAACAACAACAGCTTCAACATGAGCTCGAACTCCAAAGACTAACATACGAAAAAGCATATAACCTTTATAATAAACTTACAGCTAGAGCAAGTAGTGACGGTATCATAAAAGAAATATTGGTAGAAGAGGGACAAGAAATATATACAGGAACTCCTCTCTTTAGCATCCAAAAAAACCATTCCCCCACGATTAAAGTAAATCTAAGTCTCGAAGAGTTTCTACTTGTTGAACCGGAAGAAGAAATACTCATCTATGATGGAAGTAATGCTCACAGCTGAGTCCTCCTCACAAAGAGTCCTATTGCAAATGAGCAAGGAATCTATAGTCTAGAGATTGAACTTCTAGAAGAAACTCAAATGGAGTATAGTGTGGCATCCGTAATATTCTCTCTCAATACCGATAATATCTTCCTGCCAAAAGAAAGTATAACAAACATCTCTGAGACGAAGGGAAAGCTACTAATCCAATCAGAAACAAATACAGAGGAGAGAGAAATAGAACTAGGAAGAACTCGAAACGACTGGAAAGAAATAAAAACACAGCTCCCAAGGGAGGCCATGGTGCAAATTATAGAATCCTCAGACAAAATAAATTTTTAACTTTTTCTTTTATCACAATGTATAAAAAACTTTGAGTAATGCTTATAATAAGCAGCGTCCTAATACTTAGTGCCTGCGGAACAAACAAAGATCTTCCACAAGAAGAGACAACAACTCCCCTCCCAGAAGAAACCCTTTTATCTAATGATACACAAAACACTATGAGCTGTCCAGAAGCTATACAGGCCTATTTAGATGCCGCCGACCTTGAAGGAAATGGAGAAGAAGTAAAGAGTGGTGATCTCATCACCGTAGATTATATTGGAAGACTCCCTGACGGAAGTGTATTTGATACAAGTGTAGAATCCGTAGCTAGAGCTTGTGGAACCTACTCAGAAGGAAGAAATTATACGGAAGGACTAGAATTTAAAGTAGGAGAAGGACAAATGATTGCGGGATTTGATAAAGGAGTAGTAGGAATGAAACTCTGACAAACCAAAAGTATCAATATCCCAGCAGCGGAAGGATATGGAGAAAGAATGGAAGAATTAGTATACGTAGTACCTATTAGCGAAATTCCAAACGCAAACGAATTTGAAGAAGGAGCAACCATCATGCTTAATGCCTATCTTACCGCAATCATCACCCAAAAAACAGACCAAGAGATTACCTTTGATGCAAACCATTTTCTCGCTGGGAAAGACCTCATTTTTGACGTAACTATTAAAGCAATCAATTAACTTTAGTTCTCGTATCATCTCTCATGGAACTCAAAATCTACAACGGAGAACACTTTGAAAGATCTCAGTGGCGATACCTCATTTTTCTAATAGTAATTGGAGCAGTGATTCTCGGATCTATTATGATGAATAATATTTTTGGTGCTGTTATTATCTTCGCTTTCGTAGGAGGATACATCTTTTTATTGACCAAAACCAATGAAGAAACAAGTCTAAAGATCGAAAAATCTGGACTAAAAAAAGGGGATACGGTACATACACGAAATAACTTCAAAGGATTCTTATTAGAATACAATACCAAGGCACAGGTTATTAAAAATATTGTACTACTACACACCAATAAAATAGAAATCTTTACCATCAAAGATGGTACAGAGAATCTAGAAAAATTTATAGAAGAACTAAACAAACATCTCCCTATACTGGAAAGTTATGAACAAAGCTGATTCGATAAACTCATTAGAAGACTTCAGTTCTAATTCTAAAATACAGGTACAATGTCCGAAGATCATAAATTAGTCATAAAAGATGCTGCTCGACAGCTCTTCTGAAGGGTACTGAGTGCCCTTTTTGGTTTTGTGATTGTAAAAATTATTTCCTATTATCTCGGACCACTCAGATATGGAGATTATGGAACAATTTTCAGATACTTCGCCCGACGAACAGCACTCGTGGATTTTTGAGTATACACCATAGCAATGAGACAGCTCAGCGTCCTCAAACAACAATTCGGAGAAAAATCCAAAGAATTAATTTCCAAATATCATAAATTCATCGGAACCAGAGTGTTCATGATTACGATTATCTACACCCTCGCAATAGTGGTCGCTTATCTCATCCCTGCCTATACAGAGAACCCCTTCATTATCCGAGGATTACCACTCGCAATGTTCTATTCTGCAAGCAATATGTTTGTCGGAATTCAGCAGCTTCCGCTTCAGCTTTTCTGGAAAATGAAAAGATTAAGCTGGTCCCTTATCATCGCAAGATTTTCTCAATTAGCGGTGCTACTTCCCGTGGTGTATCTTTTTTTCAAAGAAGTAGACTTCTCCAACACCGAAATCTCAGGCGTAATGATCGTCGCCTTTTGTCTGGTCGTCTTTTCTGTCGTCGCAAGCGCCCTCTGACAAAATGTAGAAATCTACAAAAGAACCCAAGATCTTCTCCCTTTCAAAGTGGATATTGATAAACAATTCACTAAAAATCTCCTACAGAAAAATCGAAGATATGGATTTTCCTATTTCTTTAGCAGTTTCCATACCCTAATTGTACTAATGTTTTTAGGATGGATATTCCCAACAGCTGCAGGATTTAAATACGTAGGATTTCGAGCATTAGCACTCTCTCTCATCGAAATGCTCCTCATTATCCCTTCTTCACTAGGGAATTCTCTCCTCAACAAACTACCAAACTATTCTCTGGAGGGGAAAAAGAAAAGTATTGGAAATCTCCTCACGATGGTGACACGAATAGGAACGCTCATTGCGATCAACTTTTTCACCTTTGGAAGAGAAGTGATCCGGATCGTCTCCAGCAAAGAATTCATCGGAACCCGGGAATCCCTCACGTCACGAGGATCTAATCAGATTTTACCCTTTTTAGGAATCGTCTTAGTCTTAAGTTTCGTCAAACAAGTTTTCAATTACCTCTTCGTAGCCACAGAAAAACAGAATGTCCTCTTCAATATTAATCTCATCGGACTTATCATCGGAGTAATTGTGGGAATTATCGTTATCCCAAAACGAAATCTTCTCGGAGGAGTAATCACTCAAATCATTATTGAACTTCTCTTTACAGCAGGTGCCATCCTTGTTGCAAAAAAACACAAACTCCTTCCAACAATGCAAAAAAAACAAAGCTGAATCCTCTTCACAATCCTTTTACTTGCAGGGATCATTGGGGTATTTCTGAAAAACTATCTAGAATCACAAGAGCTTAACTTCTTCCTCTTTATAGTTATTGCTGTTCTCTTCAATGGAATCATCCTCCTTGCAGCACTCAAACCCATCAAACAAATCGCAAAAGGTCTCACAGTTGAAGAAATAATAGGAAACCCTGACGAACAACAGATAGTCAACTAAAAATAATTATACCCCACCCAAGGTCTTACCAATATCAAATACAAGATCCCAGATAATAATAAAACAATCATCTGAAATCATCATTTAATCTTCTGAAATGTTCTTCATGAAAACTCTCGCTATAGAAACCAGCTGTGACGACACCTCTCTAGGAATTATTTCCTACGATGGAGAAACTTTTCAAGTCGACAAACTCATCGCCTATTCCCAGATCAAAGAGCATCAGCCTTTTGGTGGTGTCTTACCCGAAATTGCTTCTAGATTGCACAGCGAAAAAATCATCCGCCTCCTCCAAGAAATCTGATTTGAAGAGATAGAAAAAGTCGATTTCATCTCCGTCACCGCACATCCCGGACTTCCTGGCTCCCTCGTTGTCGGAAAATCCACCGCCCAACTCCTCGGAGCACGGTTCCAAAAACCCGTCAAAGAAATCAACCATATCCACGGACATATTTTCTCTATTTTATTAGAAAGAAAAAAATCTGACCTTCAACTCCCCATGGTCATGCTCACTGCCTCTGGCGGTCATAACGACCTCTATCTTGTTACAAAGCAGGAAAACTCCCCTGATAGGGGGAGAGGGAGCGAAGCGGAAGAGGGGGTTATAAACACCCAAACCATCGGCGAATACCGCATCCAAAAAATCGGTTACACCCTCGATGATGCCTCAGGAGAAGCTTTCGATAAAGTATCAAAAATGCTTGGCGGTCCCTATCCAGGCGGACCTCGAATTTCTCAGCAAGCCCTCCAAGGAAAGCCCAACCCAGAATTCCACTTCAAAAGAATTCTCCTCCCAAAAGACCAGCAAGGAAACTACCTTTTCAGCTTCTCTGGGATGAAATCTCAGGTTGCTTTCCTTTTGGATAAAAGGAAAAAAGAAGGGAAAACGCTAAGCCAACAGGACATCGCAGATATCGCCTATGAATTTCAAGAAGCCACTATAGAAACCCTCGCAAATAGGCTCCTCAAAGCTAGCAAAGAACACGGAACAAAAACTATTGCCCTCGCCGGAGGAGTAAGCGCAAATAATAGACTTGTAGAATATCTCAGCCAAGAAATAGAAACACACAACCAAGAAGAATATATCAAAGAACATAACGAAGAAGTAGCCTTTCTCTATCCTACAAAAAAAGTCTATTCTACTGATAATGGAGCAATGATTGGACTTGTTGGAATACTAACAAATTATTTTAATTCATAACAAATACTCACATGGAAGTCTCAAAAATGCAAGAAGAGGTAAACGAACGAACCTCTCAATTTAAACCGCAATACCGACCACCCTTCCAAATGTTCGCACAAATAACAGAAGAAACTTGAGAAATAGCAAGAGCTCTAAATTACTTGCATGGAACAAAGAAACCAAAAGAAGGAGAAAAAACCACCCCATTGGAAGAAGAAATATCTGACCTTCTCTTTTCTGTAATATGTTTAGCAAACGCTCACAATATAGATATAGAACAAGAACGAAAAAAAATGATGAAAGAAAAAAGATACAAAAGAGATAACAATAGATTCGAAAAAAATCCTTAACCAAAGTAACAACCAGTGGTTCTAATATCCCTAAGAAAGAAAATCTATTCTATCAATATGAAGAACTGTAAGTTTTTCAGTTAAAAAAATTTACAGACAAACGTCTTTCGAAATAAGAAAGAATAAATATTCTTCAATCATAAAATAAAACTCCTTGCAA
The DNA here is from genome assembly GCA_028685875.1 of Candidatus Absconditabacteria bacterium. Classification (GTDB taxonomy): domain Bacteria; phylum Patescibacteriota; class Gracilibacteria; order Absconditabacterales; family Absconditicoccaceae; genus UBA3291. Next base: position 93,518 of record JAQUDD010000001.1, on the reverse strand, counting down.
ATATCAGACTTTTCCCTATCTATTATGGCTGAATGCCTGTTCCTCCATTGAAGGATAAAAAAAATTGCACTATTTACCCACTAATCTATTTCCATGGACATAGCAAAATACGACCAACAAATGCAAAAGGCCATCGTCTACCTAGAAAAAGAATTTCAGGGACTACAAGTAGGAAGAGCCACAACTGGACTTGTAGAAAATATCAATGTAGAAACCGAATATGGAATAATGAAAATGAACGGAATCGCCCTCATCACAATTTCTGATAATTCCACCATCAAAATCGAGCCGTGGGATAAAGGAAACGCAAAGCATATCGCCAACGCCATTTACGAAGCAGATCTTGGAGTGGGTGTAGATAATCAATGATCGTTTCTTTTTGTAAGAATTCCAGCTCTTACCCAAGAAAGAAGAGAACAAATTGTAAAACAAGTAAAAGCTCTCTGAGAAGAAACCAAGGCAAACATAAGAAAAATCAGACAAGAAGCTATGAATGACACCAAACAACAACTTACCACTAAAACAATCTCCGAAGATCAGCATAAAGCAAATGAAGCAAGTGTCGAAGATCTTACAAAAAAGATGAATACAAAAGTTGATGAATTAGTGAAAAACAAATCTGATGAAGTAATGAAAGTATAATTTTTATCATACTCTTAATAAAACAATGAATATCTTTATGGTGCTGTTAACACAAATCCTCTATCGTCCTATTTTTAATGTACTAATTATCTTTTTGGTAATTTTCGGCGGAAATCTAGGAATCGCCATTATCTTGTTAACGCTTCTTGTAAGAGGATTACTCTTCAAATCCACAGCAGCAGGAGCAAACATGCAAAAAGGAATGTCAAATCTCCAACCGAAAATAGAGGAACTCCAAAAGAAACATGAAAATGATCCCCAAAAACTTTCCGAAGAAACTATGAAGCTGTTTAAAACAGAGGGGAAAGCACCCCTCAAATGATGCATGACATTACTTATTCAACTTCCTGTATTCATCGGATTATATACCGTAGTAAGATATATCGCCCAAGGAGAAGTACCAATGGATTGGCTCTATAGCTTCTTCCGAGGATTTGGGAACCAGTTTGTGGGAGAAGTGAATGTTATTAATACAAATTTTTTAGGGATAGATCTCTTAGCAAACAAAAATCGAATCCTAACAGTTCTAGTAGTAATCCTCAATTATGGACAAATGCAGCTTACCCAATTAATCCAACCTAAACAGACTAGTAAACTTCCAGGAGGAGCAAACATGCCAGATATGCAAAAGATGATGGGAACTATGAGTATTGGAATGAGCGCAATGATGGGAGTTATGGTATTTACCTTCCAGTCTGCAATTGGTCTCTATCTTGTAACAACTTCTCTCTTTAGTGTATGTCAATATAGCCGACAATATAGAGCTGTTCTCAAAGCAAAAATCAATGAATTCCTCCACAAAGGAAAACCAACAATAATCAATCCTAAAGAATAAATTAAAAAAGTCTGACCACAGTCAGATTTTTTTCTTTTTTTGTCACAAAAAGAGAAATGAATCGTAATCACTAGTGCAAGATTTGTCTATCTATACAAATATGAAACTCCAAGAATATTTTACGCAGCAACAAAAGAATCACCTTTCGGATCAACAAAAACTTGATATCTTTTCTCATATCCAACAAAGAAAAGAAGAAAAAACTCTTTCCACAGAGAGATTCTTTTTTGTACAAAAAAAAGTAGGATACTCTTTATTGGCTAGCTTTATTATATTAGTGGTATTTGGGGGATACTTTCTAGAAAGACATGATGTAATTGATAATATGTTTTTCTACGCACAAAATGGATTACCAGAAGGAGTATATGCTGGAGAAGTAGCTCAAGTTATGGAATTTGAAGGAGATTGGTATATAGAAAAAGGAGGGCAAAGTATTCGTCCCGATTTTATTGAAAATGGAGATATTGTACATCTCAAAAATGGTTCTGAAATTATTTTCAACATAAATAATGAATCCCAGACAAAAATAGTAGGACCCGCTATTTTCTCAATAACCAAAGATACAGAAGAAAACTACAAAATAGACCTCTTCAAAGGAAATTTCATTGAAATGTATAATCAGAAAACACTCTGTAATATTGAAATCCAGACAGAAGAACTTAATCTCTTCCAAGAAAAAAATCAGACTATTGATTTTCAATTGGTAAAAGAAGATGGAGAAGTAATGATCCAGAATAAAGGAGATGAACTCAAAGTAACTACTTCCAAAAATAACCAAACCATTGAAAAAATAATTAATAAAGAAGAAATTGTAAGCATTAAAGGGAATGATATTAACTACATCCAAGACACAGAGACCTTCAATACTTTCTTAGCAAAGAATAATATTTCAGAAACCACAAGTATTATTAAACCAATCAATACACCAGAAGAAGAAATTATAATCAATGAAAACATCCTACCAGAAATTGCCTTAGTGATAGATCTTCCACAAATAAATAACAATAATAATCCATCAGAAATAGACACAGGTATCGCAAATGACTTAGGAGTAAATTGAGAGAAGAAAGTTCCTTCAAAAGAGCAAACAGACGCCATAAATCAAAACTTAAATAATTTCTTTCTACAGAATAATATCGAAAAAATTTTCAAAGATTACCTCCAAGAAAGTGTAAGTTTAAATAATAGTATCCAAGAACTCAGCAACAAACTAAATGCTCTCTCAAAAGTATTTAATAGCGATATTAAAGTAAATACCTCACTAGAAAGTATTGCAAGCCAATCGTTGAATCTCAAAAAGGAACTAGAAAATAACTACTATCTTTCACCAAATAGCCTTGCACAATTAGAAAAAATCACCAATCGGGCAAACTATATCCAAACTCTTGAAAAAGGACTTACCATCGAAGAGGCACAAAATAAATGGGAAGAAATAATTCAATCACTTCCTAATAATCTCTTATTTCAATAAAAGCTTCACCTTGAAAGAATAACAAATTTAGCTATGCTGAGTAAGATTTTATGTCAAACGAAAAAAAATGTTAATCTCCTTTCCTAACGACGGAAGAAAACTCAAAAAACTTATTATAGGATTACTCAAATCATGACTAACTTCTGAAATTAAAAGACTCAATTATATAGAATCTTATACCCTCCAAGAAGGAAAGATAGAAAAAAAACCTGAAAAAATAATTTCCTTTTCTACCGAACATTCGGAAAAGGTAGAACAGTTCTTACAAAAAAATTTCTCCGAAGCAAAAATTCTCTCAGATACCACACAGTAAAACCCTTCCTATTTTTTGTATTTTTCAACAAAGTAACTATACTTAAAAAAGCATTTTGTTTGTATAGTATCCCATGAATTCTAAAAACGGAAGAATTATATTACAATATTTCCTAATATGGGTTTGTGCTTGGGCTTTTTCTACTTATATTGCTCAAGTACCTTTTTTAAATATTCTTAGCGACCATCGATTTATAATTACTCTTCGAAATTTTTGTTATCTTGGCTATTATCTCTGTAATAGAGAAAAAGAAGAAAAGTTCACCTATATCAAATATAGTATCATGTATTTCTGTATTTTCTCCTTCTTATTTGTTTTTTTCAGACCTCTAATTAATATCTCAGCTGGAGGGTTTATTAGTTTGGGAATTTTGATCCCCGTACTTCGATATAGTCAGTATCTCAAACACAAGATAAAATACCTCATTCAAGGAGTCTCTGGAGTAATCTCCTTTCTTATTCTCTGTTCTGGGTTTCTGTACCTTTATCCCGAAAAACCAGACATTGAAGGATTCATTAATAATAGAGAAACTCAATTCACATTATACTCTCCCAAAAATCTTTCTAAACAAGAAGCATATATAAAAATCGAAAATACAGACAATAAAAAAAGTCAAGAATTAATATTTACGGAAGGTATCAGTGTATATCCTTTAAAAAATTCTACCAATATCAGTTACATTTCACGCTTCCAAACAGGAGAAAACTATATCATTATCCAATTTCCTAATAATAGTCTTTTGGAAATTTATCCACAAACACAACTTTCCCTCCAAAAAGAAAATCAAAAATTCTCAATTGAACTAGAAAGAGGAACTATTGGACGAAATACTTGAACATTTTTAGGAAATATTTCAATACTGGGAGAATTCAACGAAATATCACCAAATAAAATTTCACAATTTACAGAAGAATTTACTACGAACCTCAAGTATTATTTAGAAGAACAAATCTGATCAGATTTACAACTTTCCCCTCTAATGAAAAATATTAATCTTTCTGTAATAAAATTTTTAGCAAAAACTCGACCCGCAAGTTTTTCTCATAACCTCACAAACTATTATGCTTTTGAAGAATATTTATTCACAAAAGAAATTGACCAAAACTCTAAATATAATATCTGAAAAGATATAATAACAGAAGGAAATATCTTTTCTAATATCAAAGAAAATTCAAAAGTCTGAAAAAATAATCTAAAAGTATTAGGAATATTTTTTTAACAAAACAGTAAGTTTTTAACAACCTCGTAAATCTCATAAAAATATAATTTCTGATTTATTAACAATTCCACAATCATTACTACCATAATATTTTTTTTAATAAAAGGTATGCATATAATATTCTTCTATTCTCACATTTCGTAAACAATTCCACATTACTATTATTATTATTATATATATTACTTAATATATTATCTATATAAACAAGCTATTGAAAAGTTTTTGATAAAAGGTATACACAAGTTACCGAATTTTAGTTTTCTTCTTACTCATGAAAGATATCATAAAAAGGAGTATAGTATTTATTGTTTTCTGAGCATTTTTACTATATCTTTGTTATCTCCTTTTCCAAGGACAAGCAATCACAACACCAGAATATACGCATCTAAATCTTATTATCCATATCATATTAATTATCTTTTGTATCTATATCTTGGGATTTTATGGAATATATCCTATACATATAAAATTTTCTAGACCAGCTTTATTTTTTCTAGGAATAGCATTAGTTATTATTAGTCAGACAATTTTAGCCAACGATGGAGCAAGGGGAATTATCATTGGAGATTTATTTTCTGTATTGTGAGTACTCACTTTACTTCTTTTCCCAACAAACGTACTAACTACCAATAAAGTGAAAAAGAAAAAGGCTGAAAAAAATGTAGAAATTATCGAAGTATAGTGAGAATTAAATCTAGATAGTAAAAAACTCTCGTCTTAATTAATGGATGGGATTTTTTATTTTGGAGAAATTTAGTCTCTGATTTTTGCATTATCTAAAGAAAAATTTATAATAAGATAAGCTTTATTATAGCTTATAAAAATGATTAATGTTATTAATAATATAACAGAACAAGAAAGGGAATTACAAACTTTTAAGCAAATGCTTATAAATTTTCATAAAGAGATAAAAGAGGGAACAAAAATAGAAGATATACAACAAGAATATGATAAAACCTTTAAGAATTACAAAACAACAACAGAAAAAATATTAAAAGATTTAACAGAAAAATACGATAATTATATGGATGAAGAAAAAGAAGAAAAAGAAGAAATCGAACAAAAAATAATAGATATAGAGACACAATACACAGAAATACTTAAAGAAGGAGTACTTTTAGCAGTGTTAACAGAAGAAGAAAAAATAAGAATAATGGATGAATTTAGTAATAGAAACAACTTTAGTTTAAATGTATTACAAAATAACGTAAAAGAAGTAACAACAACAAGTGAGATATTAGAGTGAACACCCACAAAAAATAAAATAATTACTATTATAGAAACTAACCTGAATGAATTTAAAGATTTTGCTTTAAAAAATAATATTAACATCGAGGGATCTGATAAGGCGGAAATAGCCAAAGAAATCGTGGATAAAATATTTAAAAGAATTAATGTGAGTATTAAAACATTTCTCTATGGAAAATTTAATAAAGAAAAAGGAAGAATTAACCCAACCATAGATAATGTAATTACTCCTGCTATTGAAATCTACCTTTTAGAATTTCTTAAAGACAATGGAAATACGAACAACATTAGTTGACTAACAGGTATTACAGAAATGTCACGAGAATCAATTACAAAGGCTCTTTCCGGATTAGGGAATTTTGCAGAAAAGGCGACAGGAATGTATAATAAATGAGCGTGAATATTGAATGCTATAGATTTTCTAGAAACTAAATCATATCTATTAGATAATCCAACAAGATATGAAATATTGCAAAATCCTCTCAAGTGTAAAGAATTTTTAGAAAATACTATCTGGGAAACAAAAGATCTGAATATAGCAACCATTAAACTTTCAGATGTAGGAATAGTTCCTAAAGATGAGGAAGTTCCTTTTTGATTAACATCAGCAGACGAAGAAAAAATAAAGGAAGACATAGGAAATATTCAAGTAGTGGATAATGCAAGTACGGTAAAACTCCTTACAAAGGTAGTAGATAAAGCAGAAGAATTTTTTAATAAACAAGGAGAACTAAGAGAGGGAGCTTATGGATTAATGGATATGACCAATGGAGTAGAATCAGTATTTAGGATGATTGGGGTAGATATTTTTTGAGAAATTGAAAATTCGAAAGTTATTAAAGGAGTTTTAGATTTTTTCTTCAGTATTCTGTGATTTACGGGAGGATTTGATGGATTAAAGAAAAGTCGATATAGAAAGAAAATAGAGGGACAATTAACAGGCAGCAAAAGACAACAGATCAAAGATATTTATAAATATCTCAAAGAAGATACCACAGAAGACGATCCAAATCAATACTTATCAGCAACTGATGATAAGGTAAAAAAACTCCCAGAGGCACAAAAATCTCACTTTGATATAGATGGAACAAAAATTGCTATGGCAATGGAAGAGAAAATGGATATTGAAAATATTAATCCACTGGTTATTGAAAAAATAAATACGGATGCTTTCAAAGGAAAAGAATATATTATAGAAGAAAAAGACGACAAGGGAAATAAGAGAAAAGTAATAAATGCTGAAAAAAAACAAGAAATACTAGCAAATAAATCTGATTTTATATCTGCATATGTTTCTTATATCACAGATAGTCTAGTCTCTAGTGATAAGTTTATTCCTAAACTTACCTTTTTAGATGATCCAAAAGGAACAGTAGCGTTCACTATCATTTCTTCACTCTATATCAATAAAGATAATGTAATAGATGGAATTGCGGCTGACGTTTTCTTCCCAGAAAGTTTTTTAGATGATACTTATAAACAAACAAATGAACAATTTACTCCTTCTTGAGAAAATATAGAAGATGAAAATTTAACAGCAGACGAAAATTTGGCTAAATATGCACTGGATATAACAATAATGTTAGAATCTTGAGGAAATTATGGAAGTGTAAATAAAAATGACGTTGATGGGGTATCCATAGGTCTATTACAACGACACAAAACAAGAGCCGTAGATATGCTTAAAAAATTACAACAAGTAGATGAGGGGTATTTTAATAGCATTATGACAGACCCTCTTTTTCAGAACTTAGATAATGCAGGTAATGTTGCTTGGAATGATATCCAAGCGGAACAGTTTAAGAAATTAATGGAGAAGGAAACTCTTCAAAAAATAATGAAAAAAAATGCAATTGATGATTTTAGAGGATATATTGTTTCTCTTAGGGGTTTATGAATTAGTAATAATACAGCTTTGATTATGCTTTCCAGAATGCGAAATGCTGGTCCAAGTCGGTGTGAAAAAGAAATCATAAATAAACTCACCAATAAAAATGATCCAGATGAAATACTACAGGTATATACAGATAGTAAATATAACAAAAAACATCCACAAACAGAAAAATATGCACAACTAAGGATAGATGCAGACAAGTACAACTTGGCTTAAAAAAGAAAAATATGAACAATATTTCGTTCATATTTTTTATTTTATTTTCTTAAATATTACTAATTACGTTAATATTATTAATCACGTTCTATAACAAATTCACAACAACTCTCACCAACCCATAAGAAATGAAAGCAATAAAGATTCCTACAATAGCACCAATAAGCATTTTAGTAGCTTTATTAAATTCATCTTTATTTCCCCTACTTATAATCAATTGTATTCCTGACCAAGTAGCAAACAAAAAACATAAAAAACCAATAAAAAACCAAAGATAATTATTTACAAAGGCAACGGTAGCAAGTACCTTTTGTCTTCCAGAGTCAGCTTGAGTTTTTGTATGTACATCTTCAAAATTTCCCTTAGGAAGCTGTACATTAACAGCTCAAAGGGAGGTAAAGAGAAGAGGGATACCCAAACATACACTCAACAAATATTTTGAACGAAACATTAGAAAAAATAAACGAGTTAAAAGCTTATAAACTTTGATCACCTGTTGAGGTTTGGTAACTATCTATTTCCTTCAAGGTAGTCTCTCCAACCGAACGAAGGAGATTAATAATTAAGACACTAGAAAGAGCCAAGATAATCCCCACTCCTATAAAAACAATATTTTTCACAACATCTTTGGGATCTTCACCGGTACCTGTCTTCAGAATATATTGAATTCCATTAACAATAATCATAGTTATTGACAATACAACAGTCATCATAAGCAAGAATCTGGTAATTCTTATAAATAAGCTTCCTTTCTGGTTTACTTCAACATTGAGCTTACCATCTATACTAATTTCTGTAGTCCCTTTAATCACTTCATTTCCTACAGCATATTTAGTATTTCCCATATCTACAATTACTTCTTTTTGATTTGCTCTACAGAAAGCCTGTTGCATAAGATCACCCTGATTACAATAATCATTAACAGCAGAAACACCTTGAAAAGGAAAAAAACCAAGAGCGAAAGCTCAAAGAGTACATATTCCTCAAATATATAAAAATATTTTCTTCATAGAAACTAGATCTGATTAAGTAAAGCGTCTGCTTCTTCTTGTTCTTCAACTCTTTTTGCTGTTTCAGCAGCTCTAATAGTTGCTTGATGTTGTTGATATACTGGAGAAGAAAAGGCTTTTTCATATTTTTTTTTGATTTCTTCCTGTTTTTGTTGGTATTTTTCTTCAATTTCAGCAAGTTTTTGTTTTTCCCTCGTAAGAATTTCTCTAAGTTTGTTTAATTGTTCTGCATTCATCATTGGGTAGAGATCAAACCAGCTTTGTTTCTCAGTTTTTTCAGCAATGGATTTGCTTTCCAAGATTAAAACTACTAAATCCACATGATTTTTGAGCATCTCTTCAGGAAGGGAAAAGCTTGTAGCAAGTTCATGCAAGTGTTCTGGTAAATACTGAGTAATAACTGTAGGATTCATTAATATAACGCTAAATAAGTAAATAATTCTGGCTAGTTTTTTCCAAAGAGTTTTTCCAAATCTTGTTCAAGACGTTCTTCTTCAAGTTTTTGGAATTTTTTTGCTTTTTCTTGGATAGCCTTAATTTTTCCCATATTTTTTTTCATTTCTTCAATTTCTCTACGGGAAAGTCTTTTTGGTTGTACATTTCCACTGTATAATTCTCTCATGGGTAGAGCATAATAAATTAAACATTAGATACACTAACAATACCTTCAAGTTCTTTAGGATCGATGATTTGTCTATCAAGAAGTTTTTTGGCATATTGTTTCATCGTAATCATGCCATTTTGACTTGAGGTTTCAATAATATTCTGAATTTGTTCAATTTCTCTTTTTTTAAGATTATTTTTTACAGCATTAGTGTTGAGAAGAAGTTCAAACATAGCAATTCTTCCCTGTCCATCTTTTCTTTTTACAAGATTTTGTGACATAACTCAGAGTAAGCAATCTGCAACTCTCTCAATAATTCCAACCTGCATATCAGCAGGAAAAAAAGAAATGAATCTATTAAGGGTGTAGGTTGCAGAATTGGTATGCAACGTTGAAAAGACCAAATGTCCAGTTTCTGCTAGATTTAATACCGCTTCAGCCGTTTCCATATTTCTAATCTCTCCTACAAAGATCACATTAGGATCTTCTCTTAGAGCAGATTTAATGGCATTGTCAAAAGACCGCGTGTCATGTCAAATCTCTCTCTGAGAAACAAGAGACTTTTGAGCTTGAAATACATATTCAATAGGATCTTCAACGGTGATAATGTTATAGGTTTTTTCTTTATTAATTTCTTCTAACATAGCTACGATAGAGGTAGACTTACCCGAACCTGTAGGACCTGTTACCAGAAAAAGCCCTTTATGTGCTTGTAAAACATTTTTCTTGATAGTTTCAGAGACGTTTTGAAACATAATCTCTTCTAATACTCTAGGAGTGCTATCAATTTTTCTCATCACAACCCCAATTCTACCAGTGCTCAAGAAAGCGTTCACTCTATAAGCGACATTGTCTTTCGATACATAGGCAAAGTCAGCCTCTTTATCAACCAAAAATTTGTCAAATCTCTGAGGATTGTTTTTAAAAAGCTGTCTGAGAATAATTTCCATATTTTCATCTCAAACCCTCCCAAACTCCTCCTTTCTGACAATCTCTCCATTGAGTCTATATGCTACAAATTCACCTGCTGAAAGGTGCACATCAGAGATGTTTTGATTGCTAGCAATAACCTTTAAAACAGACTCAATGTCCAGTCAAATTCCTTGCATGAGAACAACACAGTAAATAAAAGTAGAAAAACCTATACTCAAGTATATACTAAAATCCCCTTCTTGTCAAAAAAAGTACAAGTTTTTTTCCGACTATTTTCAAATTGATTTTAGAGACTATTTATTTACCCTTACCAAAAGTTTATCTTTCCTTATTGTGATGAAGAAATCTCTTATCGTTTTTCTAGGTGTTTTCAGTATTTTCTTGATTGCATGTTCTACAAAAACATCCTCTTTAGGAGAACTGCAACAACAATACACAGCAGAGATGCAGACAACATTTTCTGTAGTAACAGAAAAACTGATCAAAGCAGAATCTGAAGGCGAAACAACCCATCAATTTGTGATAAATTCAAGGGAAAAATCTTCTCTGCAGGGAGAGATTGCTTATACTTCTACATCTCAAAAAGATGCCCTAGACAATGAGCTTTCAGACATGCTCTTTAGTATCAATATACATAATACCAACAAAACAGAAACTCCGATACTTTCTTCGGGAGATGCTAGGGTGTTTTACAACGACGGGGATTTGTTATTCTACATTAAGGACTTTTCTTTGTTTATGGGAGAGGGAAATAGTGAGGCTGCTTTTATAAATTTATTCGCAAAAGATCTTTCTCATAGGCGATTGGCTTTGGATAATCCTCAAAAATTCTGATTGCAGATAGTAGATACTATGGATACTTCTCTACTTCTTTCTTCCGTTCAGACACTGGTTAGTTTAGATAGTTTTTCATTTTCGGAAGACAAGGAACAAAAAAATTCCTCATTTGAGGCAAGTGTCGCAGAGAATACTAAGTACACAAAAGCACTTTCCCTTGGGCTATCTTCACTTCAAGACCTTGGACTTCTGCCTACTGAGGAGGGAGCAATCAATCTTTCTAAAGCAACAGTGATCCTGGAAAACAAAAAATCCCCAATATTAGCAATAAAGAATATCATATACCAGACAACAGAGCAAGATTTTTCCCTAGAGATATCGGCATCCAAGGATATGCTCAAGCTAGCAGCGTATGATACTATACTTAGTTCAGAGGGAGAGATCAGTGATCAAAAAGAGTATTTCACTATCACACTCTATCTCAAAGAAGACAATCAGCTAGCCTTTGAGATCGTCAAGAAAGAAGAGAAAACCCAAGTACTCAATATTTCAGCAACATTGACCAGCAAACTAGAAGGAGAAACAACGGTACTGGAGTATTCGGCAACATTTACTATTGCGCCACTACAACTAGAAAAGGGAGAGCAAATAGCAGGGGAAATGAAAGGGATAAAAACCTTTACACCAAAAAATATAGAAAATATCCACATTGAGTGAGATATTCTCCATCTCTCAGAACTCCTAGGTACATAATTTATCCACGAGACTATAATAATGAACAACAAGAATAAGGATTTTTCTGTGAATACGGTAGGAAAAGTTAAAAAGACGGAAAAATCTCCAAAAAATCTGATCAAGATACTAGTCCTAATCATGGGTATTATTCTTATTTTTGCTTTTTCTTTTGCTCTAGTCAGTCAATTCAAAAATATCGTGAGTTCCATCAGTGAATCCACGATAGGTTTTGTCAGCAAAACCGTCTGAACGGAAATGCAGAGGGATGAGTATGGAAATATCAATATTCTCTTTCTTGGGTATGGGGGAGCTGATCATAGGGGGGGGTTCCTCACAGATAGTATGATGGTCGCTTCGCGAAATCCAGATATTGGAGAAGTAATTATGTTTTCTATCCCTAGAGATTTGTGGGTACAAAACTCTCTTACCCAAGCCCAAGGAAGGATAAATTCTGTCTTTAGTCAGATGTATGGGAAAACCAAAGATATCCACGAAGCAGCTTCCTGATTTACACTACAGATGGAAGAAATGCTAGGAATGCAAATCCCTTATTATGCAACAATAGATTTTTCAGCATTCAAAGAGGTAATTGATACACTAGGAGGAATTGATATTGATGTGCCAGAATCTATCTATGATCCGTATTATCCAGCAGACAATATGATTGATTATCAAACCTTTCATATCGAAGCGGGACCTCAGCATCTTGATGGAACTACAGCACTCAAATACGCAAGATCTAGATATACCACTTCAGACTTTTCTCGTTCCTTGAGACAGCAACTTATCATAGAGGCAGTAAAGGATAAATTACTCGATTCAGGACTCTCAATCTCCAATGCGCAAGAGCTCTATAACCACTATGTAAGCTATGTAAATACCAATATTTCTTTCCAGGAAATGCTCTGGACAGTACAATATCTACCTCAATTAGGTAAATTTACCTCCTTTGGTTTTACGATAGAATGTTCACTAGGAAATTTCAAAGCAACGAAAGCTGCCTGCTTCCTCTATAATCCAAGTAGAGACTTATTTGGAGGCGCTTCAATAATGCTTCCTATGGGTGCAACAGCAAATAACATCAAGAACTATGATCAGATGCAGGGATTTATAGATTTTATTCTCAGTAATCAGGCTTGGCTCCAGGAAAATCCAAGCATTGAGGTAATAAATGCTATTGATAAGACCTATGTCCGCACCAAAAAACTCTCTGGTGTGGCTTTTGCAGGGCAACTTGCCAGCAAACTCAAAAGATACGGATTCTGGATTGAGAGTACAAAAAATGCAGAAATTACTTCAACGGGAACCTATATTCTCATCCAAGACGGTAAAGAATATCCTGCAACGATCAAAGCGCTTGAGTCCTTTCTTCCTGTCACAGACATTAGAATAGGAACAGGAAATCTGGTAACCGATATTGATTTTTCAGGAAATGTTATCCAGTATGTAGAGGGAGCAAATATTTCTCTCTATCTCGGAGAAGATTATTTAGATGGAACAGCAACCTTTTCGGGGTTAGTAGAAAAAAAATTCTCTTATACGCTTTAGTTTATTGCTACTACATGTACCTTATTCCCCCTGCAGTAGAAGAAAAAAAAGAGGAACTCTATTCCTACATGGATACTTTAGGAATTGCATCCAAAAATATTCAGAATTCTGATCTTTTTTTGACAGCGTTTATTCATAAATCTTATGCAGCTGATTTTAAGGTCATCACTTCCCACAATGAGAGACTTGAATTTTTAGGAGATGGAATATTGGGAGCTACGGTATGTAAGCTTCTTTTCCAAAATTATCCAGAAATGCCAGAATCAGAAATGACGCTCTACAAAATTGCTCTGGTTAGAGAAGAGACCTTAGCAGAAGTTGCGAGAGAGATAGGATTAGATCAAAGAATCTTTATCAGCAAAGGAGAAGAACATGCTCAAGGAAGAAAAAAAGATACCATCCTTTGAGATGCTTTCGAAGCTTTATTGGGGTATTTGTATCTAGATTTTTGAGAAGAAGAAGTAAGTAAATTCGTAGAAAACCACCTCTATCCAAAAATCAAACAAATCAAAAAACAGCCGATAAAATCCTATAAAACACTCGTACAAGAATATACCCAAAAAGAACACAAGATCACGCCAGAGTACCAAGAAAGCGAAATGGAGCGTGAGGGAAAAGACAACACTTTTCTCTACAAATCAGAATTACTTGTAGCGGGAGAGGTAAAATCGGAAGGATTTGGTGCAAATAAAAAGAAAGCCCAAGAGGACGCAGCAAAAAATTATTATGAAAAAACCATAATTTAAAAATAAGTCTAGTAGGTTTTTTTGCTACATTTTGCTATAAAAAACGCCCTTTTATGTCAAAACCTGTCATAAAAGGGTATTTTTTTGTGTCTAGAGAAGAAAAGGCAAGTAGACAATAAATGATCAAAGGATGGTAGGTCATAAGTAAATATTTTTAGAATATTGACAGTATTAAAAAAAACAATAATAGTAAGGAATAGACAAAGCCTTAGTCCAATTTTACTGTCCATTTGTGTCTAAAAATAGTTTAAAAAGCAAAAAGTAAATAGACTTGAAATTGAAAAATAGAAAGGTACTTCATGGATATTTAGGATTCTCTACATAAAGAGAAGAGCTATTCTACTTTATATTTATCTAGTATATTCCAATGAAGAAAAGTATTATGTACCTGAGTTTGGCAGTATTGTTTGTAAGTACCCTATCAACAAGCATCTTTGTTTTAGCGAAAGAAACGCAAGCTTGAGAAATAAAGGCACCAGAGGAGGTGTCTCTAGTACGAGAGCGAATAGCCACAGCAAATCAAAAGAAATGCTTTGCGGTCAAAGGAGAGCCCGACACTAAAAGAGTAACCGTAAACCGATGAGACAATAAAAATAGTTGAACTCCATGAGGGAGAAATCACCCCGATATGTCACACCTATGCCGAAGAGGGAACCTATAAAATAAAACTTCTAAACCCCGAGGGAATAGTATCGCTTTATCTTCAAGAGGAAGTAACTCACTTTCAGAAAGGGAACGCTAACAATCTAAATGGAGGGAATTGGACAGAAGAAATAACGAACTATGGAGAGCTAAGTGAATCAACAAAAATAGTCGAGGAAGAAACAGTTCCAACAGAGGAGGAACCACTCTCAACCGAAGAGGAAGAAACACCTCCAGCAGAAGAGGAAGAAACACCTCCAGCAGAAGAGGAAGAAACACCTCCAACCGAAGAGGAAGAAATGATGCAGACCATGGGAATACCTACTCCAGAGAGCTGTTTTACCACGACGGAATCAGGGGGAAATATCACTATCACAGATTATCTCGTAGGAAATGAGGGTTGTACAACGGTTGTAGTAATCCCTTCAACCATAGGAGAAAAACCAGTAACGAGTATTTGAGTTTCTGCGCTTTATGATAATCAATTAACTTCAGTAGAAATTCCAAATTCAGTAATAAGTATTGGGGGTAGTGCATTTTATAATAACCTGCTAACATCACTAATCATTCCTGATTCAGTAACAACGATCGGGAGCTCTGCATTTGCTGTTAATCAGTTGACCTGAGTAGTAATCCCGAATTCGGTAACCAGCATCGGAAGTTATGCATTTTATAGCAATAAACTGACCTCAGTGACAATCCCAAATTCCGTAACGAGCATTTGAAATCAGGCATTTCAATATAATCAATTAACCTCAGTAGAAATTCCAAATTCAGTGATAAGTATTGGACAGCGAGCATTCGCGTCTAATCAGTTGACTTCGGTGACGATTCCAAATTCAGTAACCACTATGGGACAGTCTGCATTTGCCTCTAATCAGTTGACTTCACTGATACTAGGAACTTGAATAACTACCATTTGAAGTTCTGTGTTTTCTAATAATCAGTTGACTTCGGTGACTATTCCAAATTCTGTAACAAGTATCTGAGATAGGGCATTTTCTACTAACAAACTGACATCAGTAACACTTCCTACTTCACTAGATACGCTTGGTGAAATGTCATTTTCTAACAATCAGCTGACTTCAGTAATCATCCCCAATTCAATAAAAACCATTAAACAACAGGCATTTTCTAACAATCAGCTGACTTCAGTAGAAATTCCAAATTCAGTAACTAGCATGGGATGGTCTGTATTTTTTCAGAACCAACTTACGTCCGTGATAATAGGAAGCTGAATAATAACGATTGAGCCCTATACTTTTAGTAATAATAAATTAATCTCAGTAGAAATTCCAAATTCAGTAAACACTATCAAGCAAAACGCTTTTAGCATAAATCAGCTGACATCAGTAAATATCCCCGATTCAGTAATTACTATTGAAAATTCTGCATTTGCTAATAATCCATGAATAGTTAAGGGGTATAGGGCAGCAGGAACGGAAGGAATTTTCGTAGCAAGCAACGCTAATATTCTCCTCAGAAATTGGACAGAAATAACATCGCTCACAGGAGAAGTTATAGAAAATCCAGAAGATTCAACAAAAGCGATCGTTCAAGGAAAGACAGAAAGCTGAGCACAACTAACAGGAGCCCTCTTAGATGGGATTACTAACTCCATATTTGTAGACGAAAATGGAGACTTTAGTTTTGAAATAAACAAAAAAGATGTTTCAGATATTATAACGCTACTTGCTCAAAATGAAGGAAAACGGTGGTCGAATACTATAACATGATTTATTCTCTCTCTAGAAAGGGATCCCAACGATCAATCTATTCCGAAAGCATGTTTTGTTACGGTACTTTCCGGTGGAGAGGTTATGATTACAGATTATATGATAGGGGTGTATTCAGAGTGTACAGCAACGAATGTTGTTATTCCCTCTAATATAGAAGGATTTCCAGTAACCACTATTGGAGAGAATGCATTTACAAATAACGGTCTAACTTCGGTGACCATTCCCAACTCAGTAACAAGTATTAGTGATTCCGTTTTTTCTAATAATCAGCTTACTTCAGTGATAATTCCTGATTCAGTACAGACTATTGGAACTGCTGCATTCTCTAATAATCTATTGACATCAGTGGAAATCCCCAACTCAGTAATTACTATTGGAGGAGATTCTTTTGCATATAATCAGTTAACCTCAGTAACTATTTCAGATTCACTACAAACTATCGGAGATAATGCATTTGCTGATAATCAGCTTACTTCAGTAGAAATTCCAAATTCAGTAGAGACTATTGGACACCTTGCATTTGTCACTAATCAGCTGACGTCAGTAACACGAGGAAGTTGACTTAAAAGTATTGGATATGCCGCCTTTGCACATAATCAGTTGGTCTCACTAATCCTCCCTAATGCACTACAAGAGATTGGAGATTCTGCATTTAGAGACAACTGGCTAACCTCGGTGACAATTCCGGGTTCAGTGAATACGATTGGACAGCGAGCATTTTCTCCAAATCAACTGACGTCAGTAACACTAGGAAGTTGAGTTAAAAGTATTTGATACGGAGCATTTTCCTTCAATCAATTAATATCACTCAAACTTCCTGATTCAGTGACAATAATCGGAGATTATGCATTTGACAATAATATAGGAACTATAAAAGCTTATAGGCCACTAGGGATTACATGACTTACCATAGGAGAAAATGCAAATATTTTAGTGAGAGATTGGATACTAAAGACACAACTTTCTGGAGAAATTATAGAAAACCCAGAAGATCCCACAAAAGTAATCATTCAAGGGACGACAGAAAGTTGAGCACAATTAACAGGGATTCTTTTAGATGGCACAGTGTATAGTATTCCTACGGATGAAACAGGAAGTTTTAGTTTTGAACTAGCAAAGAGACAAGTAACAGAAAAAATCAGGCTTGTTGCAGATGTTGGCGAAGAAGGAAAATGGCAGTCAGATATTATAACATTATGAATTCCGGTGTTGGAAAATGCTAGTGGTGATTTATCTATTCCAGAAGAGTGTTTTGTAATGGGTACAAGTATATATGATGAAGGAGCTATAACGAATTATAGAATAAGAATATATCCAGAGTGCCCCACAATCGTAAACATTCCCTCTACAATAAAAGGAAAGCAGGTTACGAATATTCAGGGATTGAGCAGGAAAGGGTTGGTTGCTGTAACAATTCCTGATTCAGTAATCGAAATTCAGGATATTTGATATAATCAATTAACTTGAGTAATAATCCCTGATTCAGTAAAAACTATTAATGATCGGGCATTTACAAACAATAAATTGAACTCAGTAGCGATAGGAAGCTGAGTTGAAAATATTGGAATGGCAGCGTTTAAAAATAATCAAATAATATCCTTAAAACTGCCAAATTCACTATGATATTTAGGAATGGATGCTTTTAGAAATAATAAATTAACTTCATTAGTGTTAGGAACCTGAATATGAGCCCTCGGAAGAACGGTTTTTGCTAACAATCAACTTACTTGAGTAACAATACCCAAATCCCTAACTTCTATTGGGCGAGGAGCTTTCAAATCAAATCTTCTAACTTCTGTAACGTTAGAAAGTTGAATTGAAGAGATTGAAAAATCTGCATTTGAAAAAAATCAATTAGTCTCTGTAATAATCCCTGATTCAGTTGTCAGAATAGATGACTTAGCATTCGCTGCCAATATATGAGTAGTAAAGGGATACAGAGCCGCAGGAACGGAAGGAATTACCATATCTCAATCAGCAAATATAGAAATCAGAGACTTACCCCTTACTTCTATAACTCCTCTTACAGGAAAGGTATCCAGTAAAATACAGCAGTCAGAATTAGCGGTTGTTGAATGAGAAACAGATGCTTTAGCCTTAGTAATGGGAACCCTATCAGATGATACGAAGTATACTATCTCTGCGGATACTGAGGGAAAGTTTAGTATTGAAGTTCCCAAAAAAGCGACTCCAGAACCCATTATGTTGATAGCTGATAGTGGAACTCCAGAGAAGTGGCGATCAGATCCCCTTACCTTAACCATCCCTGCACTAGGAGAGGAAGCAAGTAACGGAGACTGAAATGAAGAAATCCCGTCAAATACGTGAACGAGCTGAGGTGGAGGAGGAACAGCTATAAAACAGGATGCTTGCTGAGAGGGAACCTGTGCTGAGATTCCGCCATCTTGAGCGGAAGCGAAAGATCCAGAAACTACGGTAATGGAAGATGATACCACCAGCTCTCCTTCAGAGAGAGAAATGCAAGAACTCTATATTCGAGCCTATGAAAAGGGCCTCACTACGATGCCAAGCCTCGAAGAAGCAAGGATGGATCATACCATTACGAGAGCAGAGCTAGCAAAAATTATTACACTCTATGCAACAAAGTTCCACAACAAAACCCCAGACACAACTAAAACACAATGTGGAGAGTACAAAGATCTCAATACTACTAATGCAGAACTTGCAGGATATGTAGTACAAGCATGTGAGTTAGGACTCATGGGATATTGGTCAAACGGAGTAGTAACAAAAGAATACTTTTCACCCAATGGAGTAGTAACGAGGGCAGAAGTAGCCACTATTCTTTCCAGGCTCCTTCGAGGAACCAAATACCTTGGAAGTAATGAAGAAAATTGGTATCAAGGACATCTTTCCGCCTTAAAGAGTGAACAGATTATTCAAACAGATATCGCACCAAGTACCCCAGAACTTAGAGGAAATGTGTTTATCATGCTTACTAGACTTTCAAACAACTAATCATATATGACAGATAAGAGAAGGTCTGGCTACGAATATAGTCAGATTTTTCTTCTGCTATCTCTCTATTGAAAAGAGGGCACCAATCACTATATTTACCTCCGATAAATGCTATTGTTTTTAGTTTTTCTGTCGCTCTCGTGATGAAAAAAAGATTTAATATTCTCAAAAAATCCTATCTTT
Organism: Candidatus Absconditabacteria bacterium; assembly: GCA_028685875.1. GTDB lineage: Bacteria > Patescibacteriota > Gracilibacteria > Absconditabacterales > Absconditicoccaceae > UBA3291. Next base: position 73,784 of record JAQUDD010000001.1, on the reverse strand, counting down.
GGATTATGATTTCTCTCTTTTTGGGAGCAATTTCTCTCTTTCTTTTTCTCTTCAATGCCAAATACTCAGAAGAATTCACGGGAGGAGTAAATATTTCTTTCGTTACTACTCAGAATGAAGAAACCATTCAAACGAACCTTGAAAATTTCCTAACAAATCAAGGATATACAAATTTTCAAACCTCTATCAATACTCAGTGAGAGGAGACACAGATCAAGGTAAACACAAGTTTAGAATCTGACGATCAGGTAGCTCAGCTTTCTAGTGAAATTCAATCATTCCTCCTTTCAAATGCGGTAGTATCTTCTACAAGTGATATTATTGGGCAGGCAATTATTGGACCAAGTGTGGGATCCTACATGAAAACAAGTGCATTTCAGGCTTTGATTATAGGAATCTTATTGATGGTGGTGTATATGCTGATCGCTTTCAAAGAAATCAGAAAATTCATCTCACCAAGTATCCTCGCAACCGTAGTAGTTACCGTGATTATTCTCAATGTTCTCGTCACCGTAGGAGCATATGGAGCATGGATGATGTTTAATCCCACTATCCAGGTAGATACGGTATTCATTATCGCGATTCTGACAGTTATCGCTTATGGAATTAACGATGTGATTATTATCTTCGACAGGATCAGAGAAAATATGATGAAACTTACCAAAGAAAAAACCATTGTGTACGGTAAAGTTATTGAAGAAAGTCTTCGACAAACCATGAGAAGATCTATTGGAACTTCATTATCAACGCTTCTTGTCTTAATTGCAATGTTGATTTTTGGAACAGGAGTATTGCAAAACTTTGCATTTACCGTAGCGATCGGAGTAATTGTAACTACCTTCTCCTCTATCTTCCTTGGAGGTTCCCTCGCATATCTTTTGATGGGAAAATACAACAAAGAAAAGGAAAAAATTTCTTAAAATATCTTATCTCCATTATAAAAGATAAAAAGTCTGATGCTATTCAGGCTTTTTTTAGTACTTGGAGAGAGCGATGTCTATAGTTTGTCATTGCGAGCCTGCGAAGCAATCCAAGTAAGAGTATCTTGAAAGTGTCCTTTGAATATTTTAATGCAATAAATCAATAATTTTGAAATACTACTATCTACCACCATTCCCCTTTTTTTGTATAGAAATTTCTGTATACTTCTCACATGCATTTCACTTATTATCAGGATCAATACTGTTATTATTTTCGGAAGCCAGCAGGAATTCCCTCTTCATTTGGTAAAGAGTTTTCTTTCCTTGATCTTTTGGTTCAGGAGCAAAGAAATCCCCAAATCCAAGAAATATTCCTTTCTCTTTCTTCATTCTTCTCTCCGGCAGAAGAGTATGGTTTGCTCAATAGGTTAGATAACGACACCTCAGGACTCCTCTATTTTGCAAAGAATCCTCAAGTAAAAAAGCAATTCAAAGAATTACAAGGCAATCTCTTTGTACATAAATATTATCTTGCAGAGGTGTATGGAGACGTGACCCCCCTTATGAAGGGGGGAGCCGAAGGCGGGGGGTTCGATACTGCAGAAAATCCCCCCTCTTCCCCTTTCCCGCAGTTCTGATGGGGCGCAGTACAAAAGGGGGTATATGATATTTCTTACCCTATCATGCATCACAAATTTACCCCTGATCGTATGGTAGTAATAAGAACAGATTCAGATAGAAATAAAGCTAAGTGAAGAGAACATCAACTGACTACAAAACTCCTTGAATATGACTATAATACATCGAAGAGAACCAGTATTGTATTGGTAGAAATTCAAAAGGGAATTCGTCATCAGATTAGGGTACACCTTGCAGCGATCGGATACCCTATTTGTGGCGATACACTCTATTCTAAATCTGATCATAAGGAATATCCTATGCTTCAACTCTATTCAGTTGGGTTAGAGACTAGTTAGTTTTTTAAATCTACGACCCCGGGGTCTTTTACCTTCACTCGGGTAGGTTTTTTCTCTTTAACTGTTTTTATTGTTTTCTGCTATATGCAATTTGGATCCTTCGTTTCACTCAGGATGACAAACAACATTACGTCATTGCGAGCGAAGCGCGGCAATCTAGATATTAAAGAAAAAACTTTTCTACTTTTTCTTTCTGCAACTTTTTTTCTCTTTATTCACTATACTAGTAAAATTCACTATTTCATAGAAGTAGTGAATTTTTTTAACAATTTGGAATGGTTTTGTGAAGAAAATGATGGAAATTCACTGTTTCAGTAAATTAGTGAATATTTATTTGCTTTTTTATACATTGAGAAATATACTTTCATTATTCACCATACTAGTGAATTATTTCACAAGAGTAGTGAATATTTGTTTCTTTCTTCACGATGCAACATCCAGGAATTGAATTAAAAAGCATAATTACCGAAAAAGGACGAACGCAAAAAAAGTTTGCGGTTTTGTTGTGAAAAAAAGTAAGCGAAGTAAATGAGCTCATCAAAGGAAAGAGAAATATTACGATACCCTGGGATTATCTTCTTCATCAGGTAGTTGACACTCCACTTAAGTATTGGGTGGATCTCCAAACAAGCTATGATTATCATAATTTCTTGGGAAAAGAGGCGCTAGAACTTTCTTCACAAGAAACATTGGAGAATAGGGTACAAAATAGTGAAGACAAGGGAGATAGAAAAGAAACTCTGGCACCCACCACCAATACGGAAGATTCTGAGAAGGAAAAAGAAACTCTTTCACCAGAAACGGAGCCAAAAGAAGTGGGAAACAACAGAGAACTAGAGAAAGAAAAGGTAGAAGATTTTTCCCCTTCAAAAGAAATAGTAGTAATACCTCCGGTAATTGAATCTTCAGAGATACAAGAAGACCGTAGTGAAGAAGATTCTAGAAACCAAGAAGAAAAAGATTCAGAACAAGAGCAACTCATAACAGAAAAAAAGAAAATTTTTAGAGATTTCTAAAAACATCCCTTATTCCACTAGAAAAGCTGAAAAAAACCTTCAGCTTTTTTTCTTGACTTTACAAGACAAAAGAATAAATATATGTCAATACAAAAACAAGAGGAGAGGAGAAATTGTTAGACGGACTGTCTAGCGCGATTTATCTTTATTAACACTAATACCATGAAATATCTCTTAGCTTTGTTGTCATTAGTAGCGACACTTTTTTGAGGATCTGTCGTTTTTGCAGAAGAAGTAAACACACTTTCCGCACCCATATATCAGATTGAAGTATTAGGCTTGCCGTTTACGCAAGAACCAACGCCAATTATTGATTTTAAAGTGCAAGTAAGCGCCAGTACTACAGGGGAAACTCAGGCGAATATTTCTGTAGATGATTGTGGAGAGGAGCTTACTCTCTGATACCAAGACACCATAGACACTTCTGTTTCCCTTGATTTCACGACAGCTACACAAATAATTCCTGTTAGCATTTACAGAGATTCTATACAAGAATGTGTCCTAACTTTCAGCCTCAAAGACACAGAAAAAAACCTGCTTGCGAGTACTCAGGTAGGATTGATACCACAATGTCCATCACTCAGGGCGACTCAGCCGATTGATACTGATATTGAATGGATCTACAACGATCCCAGTAAGCAAACTACCACTTCTCAAGCCTCTCCAAGCACAAGTAAACCTTCTTCAATAGCCCAAGAAGAAGCTGAATTACTCAGCTATACAACCGAGGAACTCAATACCTCCTTCTCTCTCTTGGTAGAAAAAGGACTCCTACATGAAGAGGAGAGAGAAAAACTCCATGAACCTCTTACAAGAATGGATGCAGCGACGCTCTTTGTACAAATCGCCCTCTCTCAGGAAAGAACCGTAGATACCAAAAAGGAATGTAACTTTGCAGATATGCAGGGTGCCACACCAGAAGAAATTAGAATTGCTCAACTTGCTTGCCAGATGAATATTATGGGAGTACATCCAAACTATACTGCATTGGAAAACTTTATGCCAGAGGACATTATTCCTAGTGAGCAATTAGTTACTGCATTTTCTAGATTATTACGAAATGCTGCTTATGAAACCCCAAGTGCACCACTATATTACACTACACATCTACAAATTGCAAAAGATAACGATCTTATCAATGTTTCTGTGGTGGGAGTACAACAAAATCTCGCTGATCTGGTAATCATCTTAGGAAGAGCGACCGATAAAGAATATGTAATACTTGCTGAAGAAATTTTACCCATTTCAGTAAAAGAAAAATCTGGATTTCGATTCTGGTAATTATTTTCAATACTAGCTATATAATAATAGATTTAAGGAGAATAAGTCTAGTAGATTTTTTTGCTATAAAAAACGCCCTTTTGTGTCAAGAACTGTCATACAAGGGTGTCTTTTTCCTGTCTAGAAGAGAAAAAACACCTAGACACAAGATAATCAAAGAAGAATGGGTGATAAGTAGATACTTTAGAATATGGACAAGAGATAGTATAACGACAATAGTAAAGAATAATGAGAAAAAAAACACTCCATCTTCCTGTCTAGATATGTCAAAAAGAGGGGAAAAAGCAAAAAGTAAATAGACTTGAAATTGAAAAATAGAAAGGTACTTCATGGATATTTAGGATTCTCTACATAAAGAGAAGAGCTATTCTACTTTATATTTATCTAGTATATTCCAATGAAGAAAAGTATTATGTACCTGAGTTTGGCAGTATTGTTTGTAAGTACCCTATCAACAAGCATCTTTGTTTTAGCGAAAGAAACGCAAGCTTGAGAAATAAAGGCACCAGAGGAGGTGTCTCTAGGACGAGAGCGAACAGTCACAGCAAACCAAAAGAAGTGCTTTGCGGTCAAAGGAGAGCCCGACACTAAAAGAGTAACGGTAAATCGATGAGACGAGATGATCAAGATAGTAGAACTCAATAAGGGAAGACTCACACAGATATGTACTACTTATACCGAATGAGGGAACTATAAAGTAAGCCTTCCAAATCCCGAGGGAATCGAAACCTTGTATCTCCCAGAGTGAATAACTCACTTTCAGAAAGGGAACGCTAAATCCCTTCAAGAAGGAAATCGGAGAGAAGAAATAACGAACTATGGAGAGCTAAGTGAGTCAACAGAAGTAAGCAAAGAAGAAGCACTACCTACTGAAAACTTCCCTTATGAAGGGGGGACAGAGGGGGGTTCGGAAGAAGAAACTAATGAGAATCCTCAAGACACCCTTCCAACAGAAGAGGAAACAACACCTCCAACAGAGGAAGAAACAACTCCTCCAGCAGAAGAGGAAAAAACACCTCCAACAGAGGAAGAAACAGCTCCAACAGAGGAAGAAACACTTCCAACGGAAGAAGAAACACTTCCGATAGAGGAGGAAGCAGGGTTATTGGAAGAAGCAGTGATAGAACCTTTAGACCTCACTGCCACTCCAGAGGGCTGTTTTTCGACGACGGAATCAGAGGGAAATATCACGATCACGGATTATGCAATAGAGCGGTGAGAACAGTGTACGAGAGAACTAATTATTCCCGAAAATATAGGAGGAAAACCCGTAACGAGCATAGGAAATTATGCGTTTTATTACAACCAACTGACCTCAGTAACGCTCCCGAATTCGGTAACGAGCATTGGAGACTATGCGTTTTATTACAACCAACTGACCTCAGTAATGCTAGGAACCTGAGTAACCAGCATCGGAAATTATGCATTTGCTAACAATCAATTGAGGTCGTTGACGATCCCGGATTCCGTGACCAGCATCGAAGCGTACGCATTTATAGATAATATTCAAGTAGTGAAGGGATACAGAGCTGCAGGAACGGGAGGGATTAGCGTAGCAACAAATGCTAATATTCTAATAAGAGACTATCTATTAACAACCTCTCTTTTCGGGGAAATAGTAGATCAAGAAGAGGATTCTACAAAAGTGCTTATTCAAGGACAAACGGATCCTGCAGCTCAATTGACAGGAACCTTGGTAGATGGAACGGCACAGAGCATCCTAATAGATCCAGAAGGAGGTTTCAGCATTGAATTCGAAAAAAAAGATGTTACAGAAAAGATTACCCTCATTGCAGAGAGTGAAGGGAAATGGCGATCAAATCCCCTTATATTGACTATTCCAACCCTTGCAAAAGATCCAAACAATCAGGAGATGCCAGCAGCTTGTTTTGACACCACAGAATCTAATGGGGAGATTACTATCACTAACTATAGAACAGGAATGTACCCAGAGTGTAATAGTACAGAAATCGTGATTTCTGAAGTTATAGGAGGAAATCCTGTAACCAGCATTGGACAGTATGCATTTGCGGGTAGGCAACTGACTTCGGTAACACTCCCGAATTCGGTAACCAGTATCGAAAATAGTGCATTTACTAGTAATCAACTAAGCTCAGTAAGGCTAGGAACTGGAGTAATCAGCATCGGAAATTCTGCGTTTGATAACAGCCAACTGACCTCTGTGACCATCCCAAATTCTGTAACGAACATTGGACAGAGAGCGTTTGCAGGAAATCAACTGACCTCGGTAACAATCCCGGATTCAGTAACTAGTATCGGGAGTTCTGCATTTACAGACAACCAACTGACGTTGGTAACGCTAGGAACGGGAGTAACCAGCATCGGAATGCAGGCATTTAGTAACAATTGATTAACCTCGGTGACGATCCCGAGTTGAAGCATCTGATTGCAGGCGTTTTATAACAATCAATTAACTTCGGTAACATTAGGAGCTTGAGTAACGAGCGTATGAGAGATTGCATTTCTAGGAAATCTGATAACCTCGGTGACGATCGCGGATTGAGTAACGAGCATCGGAAGTGCTGCATTTCAAGGCAATCAACTGACCTCTGTGACCATACCGAATTCGGTAACGAGTATCGGAAGTGCTGCATTTCAAGGCAATCAACTGACCTCGGTAACGCTAGGAACCTGAGTAACCAGCATCGGAGACTCAGTATTTGATGGCAACCAACTAACTTCAGTGACGATTCCAGATTCAGTAACGAGCATCGGAAGTGCTGCATTTCGAGGCAATCAACTGACCTCGGTAACGCTAGGAACGGGAGTAACGAGCATCGGAAATTCTGCATTTAGAAACAATCAATTGTCCTCAGTAACGCTCCCGAATTCGGTAACCAGTATCGAAAATTCTGCATTTGCAAATAATCCTCAAGTAGTGAAGGGGTATAGAGCTGCAGGAACGGGAGGGATGGATACTATCCCAGCAAATGCTAATATCCTGGTAAGAGACCGGACGTTAATGACTTCCCTTTCTGGAGAAGTAGTAGACAAAGAAGGAGATCCTACGAAAGTAATTATCCAAGGACAAACAGAAATCTGAGCTCAGCTGACAGGAAAGGTAATAGACGGGACTACCTATACTATTCCTGTGAATGCAGAGGGAAATTTCAGTTTGGAAATAGCAAAGACAGAACTCACTGACAAAATTGCTCTTGTGGCAGATAGCGGTATCGTAGGGAAGCGACGATCCGACCCTCTTGTATTGAGTATTTCAGCATTGGATCCCTCTAATCAGAATATCCCAGCAGCTTGTTTTGCCACTACAGAATCTAGTGGAAAGATTACGATTACGGACTATAAAGCAGGAATATATCCAGAGTGTGCTTCGGAAGTGGTAATTCCTGAATTTATAGCAGGAAATCCTATAACCAGTATCGGAAATTCTGCATTTAGAAACAATCAATTGACCTCAGTAACGATCCCGAATTCGGTAACGAGCATTGGGAGTTATGCATTTCATAATAACCAACTGAGTTCCGTAACGATCCTAAATTGAAACATCTGAGAGGGTGCGTTTTCTAGCAATCAACTGACCTCGGTAACATTAGGAACTTGAGTAACCAGTATTGGAAATCGTGCGTTTCAAGGTCTTATGGTCTTTCATGGAGGCAACCAATTAATATCGATGACGATCCCGAATTCGGTAACCAGTATCGGAGAGTATGCATTTCAAGGCAATCAACTGACCTCGGTAACATTAGGAACCTGAGTAACTAGCATTTGAAATCATGCGTTTTCTAGTAATCAGCTGACCTCAGTAACCCTAGGAACCTGAGTAACCAATATCGGAAATTATGCATTTTATGATAACAAATTAACTTCAGTAACGATCCCGAATTGAAGCATCGGAAACGATGCATTCGCCAACAACCAACTGACTTCGGTGACGCTAGGAAACTGAGTAACGAGCATCGGAAGTTCGGTATTTTCTAGGAATCAATTGACCTCAGTAACGCTCCCGAATTCGGTAACGAGCATCGGAAGTTATGCATTTTCCCTCAATCCCCAAAGAGTAAAAGGATATAGAGAAAATGGAGAGGTAGGAATTACAGTACATACTCATGCTGACATCGTAGTGAGGAACTGGACAGTAACCACTCCTCTCACAGGACAAGTGGTAAATAAACCTCAGGATCCTGTCATAGCTATTGTTCAAGGAGAAACAGAAAGCTGAGCTCAATTGACGGGAACCTTAGTAGATGGGACCATCTATAGTATTCCTGTAGACGAAGCAGGAAAATTTATTCTTGAATTAGAAAAAAAAGAAACTCCTCAAGGGATTACTCTTGTTGCAGATAGTGGGGAAGGAAAATGGCGATCCGATCCCCTCACTTTAACGATTCCCGCATTGGAATCAGCAAGTGAATCCGAAACAGGAAGTGAATCAAAGAAATGGAGTGGATGAGGAGCAATCCTAGTAAAGAAGAATCCTTGTACAGAAGAAAACTGTGACAAACATCCCCCTTACGAAAGGGGTTCGGATGAAGAACATAGCTCACTAGAAGAAGTATTTCCCCCTGAGAAGGGGGATGTCACGGAGTGACAGGGGGTTTACGATCGAGCCTTTGAAAAGGGACTCACCACCACGCCAAGCTTTGAAGCTGCAAGGTTTGGTGATGCAATCACGAGAGCAGAAGTTGCAAAAGTCATCTCTGTCTACGCTAGCACATACATGGAGAAGATCCCCGATAGCTCAAAGACAACTTGTGCTGAATTCAAAGACCTCACTACTACTAATGCAGAACTTGCAGGATATGTGATCCAATCCTGTCAGCTAGGACTCATGGGATATTGGTCAAACGGAATAACACCAAAAGAATACTTTTCACCAAATAATACAATCACGAGAGCAGAAGTAGGAACGATCCTTTCTAGACTGCTTCGAGGAAACACATACCTTGGAAGTAATGAAGAAAATCGGTATCAAGGACACCTTTCAGCGTTAAAGAGTGAGCAGATTATCCAAACAGATATTGCACCAAGCACCCCAGAACTGAGAGGAAATATCTACATTATGCTTAAGAGAGTAGAAAATAGATAAGAGAGTAAGGAATAGTATAAAATATTACAGAAGAATCTGACGATACGGTCAGATTTTTTTTACCTTCAATTCCTCTTGCAATCAATAAAAACATCTTCAATATAGACACGACTTTAGATGTCTATGTCTGATGAGCAAAAAAACAATAGTGATGACCGGAGGAGGAACAGGCTGACATGTTTTTCCTATCCGTAGTTTGCTCGAAACACTTTTCAAATACGAGGACTACCTAGACCAAACAGAAAAGATCTATCGATTTGGATCTTCTCATTCTCTCGAAGAGCAAACAGCCAAAGAATTCTGATCAAAAATCACGTTTCAATCCATCCTTTCAGGAAAATTCCGCAGACAGAAACATCGAAAAGCCTACCTCCAAAATATCGGAGACGCTTTTCTTTTTTGTTGCGGTTTTTTTCAATCCTTGTTTTTTCTCTGGAAGTATCACGTTGATAGTATTTTCTGTAAAGGCGGATATGTCGCTTTACCCGTCGTGCTGGCAGGGAAACTCCTTAGAAAAAAAATTCTGGTCCATGAGTCCGATGTTCATCCAGGACTGGTAAATACAATTGCTTCCAAATTCGCCACCACAACCTTTACGGGATTTGACAATGTTCTCCCGGGAGCGATCACAGTCGGACAAATTCTCTCAGATGATATCATGCCTTCTACAAAGGCAGGTTTTTCACCAGATTTTCAAAAAATACTGGACTCAATTAATGAAGAAAAATCCTCACTTTTTGTCATGGGAGGATCTCAAGGATCAAAAATTCTTTACGAAACCTTCGCTCAAGTGCTAGAAAAATCCCCAGAGATCGCAAAAAACTACAACATCTTCATCACCCTAGGAAAACTCAACGAAAACCTCAAGCCCCTCTTTCTCAAACACCAAGTCCAAGTCTTCGACTTTCTCTCCCAAAAAGAAATGGGAGCGATCTATCAGATTTCTGACCTTTGTCTAGCGCGTGGAGGGACGACCTCGCTTGCGGAGCAAAAGCTCTTCAATATTAAAAGTATCATCGTCCCGATCCCTCGGACACACGACCAAAAGGATAATGGAAAGCGATATGTAGAGCATTTTGAGGATATCTTACTCGACCAAAAATCTGAGACCTTTCTCAGCGATATGAAAAAAACTTTACTTGATCATATCAATTACAAAAAGCCAAAAGTCACTGCTGACATCTTTTCCGAAATTCAAAAAGCAAAAATGCTGATCCGAAAAGAAATCCTGAAATAGCATTTATTATTAATCAGAAACACTTCGTCATTCTGAGCGAATGCGAAGAATCCATAAATGCTATGTCATTGCGAGCTTGCGAAGCAATCCAGATAAAAGGATTTCTCTTCAATACCGGATCCTTCGTTGCACTCAGGATAACAAATCTTACATAGACCCCTTCTTTACATCGTATCTTTCACCAGATGATGAAAAAGACACTCAGCCTCATCACGCTTCTGTGATGGGGATTTTATGCACTGTCAGGGAATCTCTTCCTCGTACTCGCAGAAGAACTCTCTCTTCAATCCCCACCTCCCCTTGAAATAAGCCAAGAAAGTGGAGATTTGGAAATCACTCCTCCACTTCTAGAAGAAGCTTCTTCACTTCTTCCAGAAGATTCAGAACGAGGAGAAAACGCAGTTCTCCTTGATGAAGAAAATAAAAATATAGACGAAAATCTTTCTGAATGAATATTCCTCTTCTCAGAAGTATTGACGACAAATAGTGAACTTCTTCCTCTTATGGTATTTGTTTCCAAAACAAAAAAATGTGAGATTGATGATCAGCTTTCTTTTGAAGATGCCTGTGAAACGATAGACCTCAATACATCAAGCTCCTCTCAATTGCAAAAACTTTGTGGAGTTTGATCTTCTACAGCAAATAATATCCTCAATTTTCTCCAAACAGATTCTTTCACTACACTTTCCGATCTCACGAAGGTGAGTGGTATTGGGAATACAACTTTACAAAATATCACAAACCTTAACCAGCAATGCCAAGATAAACAAACACCAACGCCTCCTCCCTTCTCTTCTAGTCCTGAACACTTACTTATCTCAGAAGTCTACTATGATGATTATGTCTTCACCTGCTCAGAAGAAGATATTGAAGACCGATGATGTAGTGAAGAAGATCATGAGGAACACCTGCAAGAAGAGCGAATTGAAATTTTCAATAGTGGGGATCAAGATTTTCAAGGTTCCTTTTCCCTTTCCGGCGGAATCTATGAAGAGATTTCTTCCTTTTTTTACGAAGAAGTATTCATTCCTGCAAAGGGATACCTCATTCTAGCAAATGCTCTCAATCCTTTAAAGATTCCTGAAAACCTCTGAATTGTCAAAAACACTGATGCTCATTTTCCTCTCTTTTCCATTCCTGACGATAAGGCACTCCTTGTTGAACTCCGAGGAAACGATGCATTAATTGACAGCTTTTCAGCACAAGAGAGTCGGGTAAAACAGCGAGATGATAGTAAAACCTCTTTCCAGAAACTTCTTCTTCCTAATAAAACTATCATCACGAATGCTTGGGAACACGCAACAAATAATCCAAGAGGATACAAAGTAAATCCAGGATTAATTGTTGAGACGGACGATGATGGATATGTAGACTATGGTATTCCTAAATATACCACACCTGAAGACTCCGATTTGCCAGAGCTTTGTGAGGACGCTCTCTCAGATACAATTACCCTCACCGAAGTCTTCCGAGGAGGAGAAAGATATGATCCTTATCTTGAGTTTTTCATCCATGAAGACATCGAAGAGGAGTTTGAGTTCCTCCAGATTTCTGGATCATTGCTTGCTCAGTCTATTACTATAGATTTGACACAGGAGACGGAGTCTTATGATGCATCACTTTTAGAAAAAAACACAAGGCTGATCCTGACGAAAGAAGTCGGAGAATTGTCTGAAGCCTGACTGCTAACCCTTGTCTATCATCCAGACTTCGACTTACATAACCCCAGTGGAGAGCTGGAAATATATGGAATATATGGACAAAGTAGCCAACTTTTAGACATGGTACATGTAGTGTCAGGAAGTTTTGAAAAATCCTCATACTTTCATTGACTTCAGAGGAATTGTTGAGATAATATAGACTTTGTTGACGACTTTTCGCCAGGCTTTGGACAAGAAGTACTTCGTTATTTTTCACCCACATCAACCTATAACATAAAAGTAGTTGAGACAGTGAAATATGTTGGTTGAGGTGGATGAGGATCTTATTCCTGTACAACCAAAGAGGAGTTGTGCTGATCAGCACCTTCAAATAACTCGTGAACTGTTGAAAAAATTGAGATGAAAGATGATGATCCTCCTTATGACGAAGGTCTCGACGAAGTCGGACAGGGGGACTGAGGGGGTTCAGAAAACACTACTGATTGAACCTCTCCTCTCCCTCCTTACGAAGGAGGGCAGTTAGTGAAAATCGTCTGATTAGAATATCTCTCTCCAGAATCAATTACGCTTCAATCTTTCCTTCCCTACGGTATTGATTTCTCTAAAAGAGTGCGATATCTCAAAACTTCGACTTCTTCCACCAAAAAGTACATTGAGGGAGAACTTTCAGCAAATTCTATTGATACCTTTACTAAAACCTTCTGATTTGTAGATACAGGAGGATGTGTAGATCTCTATTCGGGGGCAATTATTATTGATAGCTATTGTCGATCTCCAGAGAAAACCTCTTCTGAAAAAGAAGAAACCCCACAACTAACCTTCAATCCTTTGCTCTATCAACTCAAAATTACCGACATTCTCTATGATCCTCCAGGTGCAGATGCAGGAAATGAAACGATCACGATTCAAAATCTTTCTTCCCATGATCTCGATCTTTCTCAACTCAAACTCAAAATCAACACTACCAATAAAAAGTTGAGCTGAACTCTCTTAGCAGGAGAAACGAAAACCTTCCAAGGCACCTTCGGCTTCCCTAATTCCACCAAAGAGGGTAGTGAGGTGCTTGTTTCTCTCTTCTACAATGACACTATTTTTTCCACCTATCTCTATAATCCTAACACCCCAAAAGTAGAAGTGCAATCCTGAACAGTAAAAGTCTTTTCTGTCCTTGATGGAGATACCTTCCGTTTCCGTAAAGAGGATGGAACGCTTCAATCCGTTAGACTGCTCTGAGTAGATGCCCCAGAATCAACTACTACGAGATATCGTACTACTGAATGTTTTGGTCAAGAATCTAAAAAATATCTCACAGAGCTCATCAAAAATCAGTATGTCCGCCTAGAATACGATGCAACACAGCAACAGGTGGATAGCTATGGAAGACTACTTGCTTATGTCTACCTAGATGAGGTTCTAGTAAATGAGAAGATGCTTCTTGATGGATATGCAAAAGAATATACTTACAAATCTGCCTACCAAAAACAGTCTGATTTTCAATCTGCTGAGTCCTCTGCTAAATCTTCTGCGAAATGACTTTGGTCTTCTGCTACCTGTGGAGTAAGCATTGATGAGGTGCCAGAAGCACGAGGAGTAGACTATGCACTTCTTGATATTACCATTACCAGCATTGATTATGATCCGGAAGGTTCTGATAAGGACAACGAAAGTCTTTTTCTTTCCATTGATGCTTCTGCACTTCCAGGGCTATCTGAAATTGATTTCTCAGACAATTTTAAGCTCACGATCTTCCCACGAGAGGAATATGCAACAGGAACTACAAAAAACAAAAATCTGTCTTCTTTCGGCTTGCTACCGCTTACTTCTCCTCTTCAACTAAAAGGAGACTTTGCACTACCCAATAGTAAAGCTACCTGTATTTCTCTGAAATACCAAGACTATATCTTCGACACCTCTTGTTATAATCCGTGAGCAGAGCGAGAAGAAATTGTGCATTCTGGAACAGTAAAAAACCTATCAGATTCTTCCCTTCCCAACATAAAAATTACCTCTCTCCTTCCTAATCCTTCTTGAGCCGACAAGGATAAAGAGGAAATCACCCTTTTCTGGACACCAAATTTGTCATTGCGAACGGAGTGAAGCAATCCAGAAAATGAATGAGAAAGACAAGATGTTGAGTGGATTGCCACGACCCGCTTTAGCGGGTCTCGCAATGACGAGACATTAAATCTTTCGCCAGATTTTTATCTTTTGATCAATAACAAAACCAAGAAAAAACTGAATGGTATTCTCCTTCCCAACCAAGAAATCACGATCAAGGGAAGTTTCTCTTTTCCCAATACTGCTTCCTGTGTGACACTAATGAAAGGAAGTGACCCCATAGACAGTTTCTGCTATGGAAAAGCAGCTGATGGAGTGAGATTTACTTCTGATAATCAGCAGGTTAAAGACATTCCAGACGAAGAACTAGCTGTAGTGAAAAAGATTACCCTCGTTAAAAAAGACGATCAACTGTGTATTTCTTACAACAAAGTCCTCTTTGGCTGTAAAAAGATCCCGAATTCTACCACGCTTACCAACCAAAAGCTTCTTTCCTTCCAAAATAATTATATCGCTCAACTGCAAAATTACCTCAAAAAAGACTATTCACTTTTGTATTATAATTCAGAAGTAAGAGACTATTTTGACTTCTATTCCCAAGGGAAAAAGGACATTAAAGCGGGGGAGTATTCCATGATACGAAAAGGGAAAGAAGTTCCTTTGACGAATGTCGCTTCCTCCTATCCTTTGCAATATAAACAAAATGCGGAAAGTTATTTGACTTCCAAAGTAGTCGAAGCATTGCCTGCTTCCTTACTTAACTATTATAAGCAGGAGAGAGAAAAATGGAGGAATGAGTTGATGGAGAAATAATTTTATTAATAATCATGTCTTAAAATGGATATTAAAATACAGTATGGAAAATTAGCGGAATTTTGGAGGGTGACATGAACCTTGAAAACAATAGATCGGCTAGATGAACATAAATATCCCTACAAACTCCCAAGAGGGATATCAAAAAATTCTTCAGAAGAAGAGATTAAAGAGCAAATTGCTAAAGAATTCACATTACAAAAATATATTTCTGTACAGCAAGAATTGCAGAATACATTTTTCCCAAAAAAAGAGTTGCTTCACTCTAGCATAGAACAACATCTCGGGGTTTCTGCAAATTCTTTTACGGTAAGTCTTATCTACTATTGAACAGGAGGATCATATAACTTTCCTAATTATATTATGCTGAATATAAGTAATACTAAACCCTACCATAAAACACTATTCCATGAAATTGTTCACCTTTGTATTCATGAGAATATTATCAAATATTCTATAAATCATTGGGAAAAAGAAAGAATAGTTGATTTGATTTGTAATGCTCCAGAGTTTTGATATATGGGATATGATCGACGAAATAAAGTTGGGTATGGCGGTGTAGAATCTTACGTAGATACATTATTTTCAGACTTATTTTTTTCTAATCAAGAGCAATTTTTTATCGAACTTCAAAAGTACAAACAAGAAAATAATATATAAAGCTTTTCTGGTTAGTGGTTATTTGACTTCCCTTTTGCATCTCAAGAGGAATTATCTATACTACAAAAAAATTTATACCAGAAATTCCTTTCTTGATATATGCAAACGATCATCTCTCTCATCAATCTCTGATGCACCAAAAACCTTGTAGATAGTCAGCTTCTCCTCGGGAGATTACTTACAGGACACCCGGGTGAAGAACCAACATCAACTTCTCGTGGTAATATCATCTATTCTACAGATCCTTACGAGCCAGAAGTCGAGCTGGTCTTTCTCAACACTTGCGGATTTATTTCTTCTGGTCGTGAAGAGATGTTTTCGACGATAGACAAACTCCTCAAAAAGGGGAAATATGTCTGCATTATTGGTTGTGCCTTGCAATATTTTCAATCTCCTCTGTTAATGGGGAAGAAACAACCAGATACATCCCCCTTATGAAGGGGGACCGAGGGGGTTCGTAAACACTATATCGATTATAATCCCAACTTGAAGCCTCTAGCAAGAGAACTCAGAAACAATATGACACAAGCAGAGAAGAATCTGCGATATCATTTTCTTTCCGAGTGTGAATATAAATTCCAGAGACAAAAGCCGATTGATCAATATATAGTAGATTTTTTTTGTGATAAACTTCAGCTGATTATTGAAATAGATGGGGATAGCCATTACGAAGATAAGGCAATCAAGCATGATATACGAAGAACAAAAACGCTAGAAGCATTAGGCTTTAAGGTCATCAGATTTACTAACGAGGAAGTCCTTACAAACTTTGAAGCAGTGTGTAATACGATTTCTGATATTCGAACCTCCCCTCCCCCTCCTTCAAAAGGAGGGTTGCAAGAAGAAGCCTTGGTTTCACAAGCAGTCCTTGAGGAACAGCAAAAACGACAAAACATCCTCTCCCATCCTAAAATCTCCAATCTCTCTCGAAATGATCTCAAAAACGTGAATATTGCTCAGCTTCTCTCCTGATATCAAAGCGAATTTTTTGCAGATTTCGAGCGATTAGATAATCCAAGAGCACTCACTAACGCAGACCAAAAATACGAATATCTCAAAATCGCCGAAGGATGCAACAACAGCTGCTCTTTCTGCATCATCCCAAAGATCAGAGGAAAACAACAATCCCTCCCTATTCTAGCCATCCTCCAAGAAGTGCAAAACCTCCTCTCCCAAGGAGTGGAAGAAATCATCCTCATCGCGCAAGACAGCACCAGATACGGAATGGACCTCTACGGAAAGCCACAGCTCTTGGAACTTCTCGAGGCGATCGAGCAAATTCCTGGCGACTTTCGCTATAGAGTGCTCTATCTCTATCCCGATATTTTGACCCTCAATCATCTCAAAAAGCTGACTACCTTCAAAAAATTTATCCCGTACTTCGATATCCCGCTCCAGCATATTTCCTCGCCGTTGCTCAAATCGATGGGGAGATTTTATGATGAGCAGGCGATTTACGAGTTTCTCGATTTTATCAAAGCGAATTTCCTTCAGCATTTTATCCGCACCAATTTCATCATCGGATTTCCCGGCGAGACGGAGCAGGATGTCAAGCTTCTGCATAATTTTCTTGATAAGGACTATTTTGACAATATCGCACTGTTTGAATATCACGACGAGCCTCTCGCGCCTTCTTCTCACCTTCCCAATAAAATTCCCGATCATCTCATTCATGAGAGATTCCTTCCACTTCGTAGAAAGGTCAATCAGCTCCTCCTCGCCAAACAGCACTCCAGAAAAGGACAAAAAACTGAAGGCTATATCCACGCCATCCATCCAAACAAAAAGGGGAACTACCTCTTCGAAGTGCGTCCCTGCCTTCATTGTCCAGAGATCGACGAACTGGATGAAATCAGCTTAGAGCAGATTATTGCTTGCTGAGACGAAGATCTCATGCTCGCGAGCAAGATCGAGTATGTAGTGTAGCGTTTGTCATCGCGAGGGACGAAGCGATCCAGAAATCATTTCGTCATTCTGAGCGAATGCGAAGAGTCTATTAGTATTCTGTCATTGCGAGCTTGCGAAGTAATCCAGACATGATGCTTAGTGGATTGCCACGCCTCAGTTCCTTCGGCTCGCAATGACACAAGACAGATCTTTCAACCCTTTAAGGACGAGGCAAGCCGTCGTCCCTACGTCCCTATTTATTTTTCTTATTTCTCTCCTCCTTTTAGGAGGAGTCGGAGGAGGTTCCAACTTTTTTATCTCTCTCTTGTTTTACTCTCCATTTTTTATACAATCCAAGACACTTTTATTTTTCCATGATCAGAATGGATCCTGTAGCACTTAGTGGAGCACTTACCGGAGCGGTAGAAGAGATAGCAACCAACACTAATCTTCGGTCAGAATTTCTCCTCTTCATTGAAACTTACAATATCTTCGGAGTTGCGGTATGACTCCTTATTGCAACTAAGGTGGCAGATTTTACCAAATCCATCGTAGAAGATTTCGTTACACCACTCATCTTCAAGCCACTGTTCAAGAAACTCAATATAGAAAAACTTGAAGACCTCTCCTACAAAGGAATTCTCTACGGAAAAGTCTTAGCCAGATTTATCGACTTTATGATTACAGCATTTTTCATTTTCCTCTTGGTAAAATATATGGATATTAGTTTAAAAAAGTAATTTACTTCCAAGAGTATCATGATTGATAGAGAAAAAAAATATATTTTAGTATTGTCTGGAGGAGGTTCCAAAGGATTTTATGCATTAGGAATTTTAAAGGCATTAGAAGAAAGCTGACTAAAAGGAAATATTGAGGCAATTTTTGGTGTAAGTGCGGGAGCTATGTTAGCGGCCTATCGAGGAGCAGGACGAAAGACAGATGAAATTTTTGAGAGATTTATGCAAAATAATGCATTTAATCTTTCTAATCTCAAACTTCCCCCTATTGAAGGATTTATCAATGATAAACCAGTACGAAAAATGTTTGAGGAAGATTTACCAAAACAGATGAGTGATCTCAACTTGCCAGTATACATTTGAGCAACGGATTTAGTGAAGGGAGAGTATCATCTCTTTCATGAGGGAGATCTTGTTCCCATCTTGATGGGGAGTATCTCCTTGCCAGTAGTATTTACACCCGTGAAGTATAAGGACTACACGTTAGTAGATGGGGGAGTACTAAATAATTTCCCAGTAGCACTTGCAAAGCAACAGTATCCTGATAAGGAAGTCATCGGGATAACGATGTCAAAATTTAATCAGGACCAAAAGATTAGTAGTATGATTTCCACAGCTTTTGTGAGTTTCAATCTTGTTTTCTCTAAAAGTGTAGAAGAGAATAAAGGACTAGTTGAGCATCTTTTTTATAAAGATACAGGATTAGCAACCACGGACAATAATAAAGAAAGAATTGCTAAAGTATACAAAGAAGGATATCAGGAAGGACTAAGCTATTTCTCAGAAACATAATTTTACTTATTGCTCTAGGATGCGAATCATTACCTATGCATTTTATATTTATATGATCAGCTTCATTCTGGTGCTGATTTTTTTTGTAATCGATTATAGAAAAAAGAGAACGCTGAAAAAGAGAGATCCAATTTCCGTATTTATCCCCTGCTATAACGATGGAGAGAGTATCAAGCCTACCATAGAGTCACTCTTCAGATCTTATCCCAAAGAACTGATGCAGGTCGTGGTAGTAAATGATAAGAGTACTGATGATTCTTTTCACCAACTGCAGTTGCTTCAACAAGAATTTCCTTTTGAATTACTAGACAATGAAGTAAACCTTGGGAAAGCTGCCACGCTCAATACCGTGACAGAGTTGGCTAAACACGAGAATATCCTCATTCTCGATGCAGATACCTTGATAGAAACCAGACATATCGAGGATATGATGGCGAGAATGCAGGCAAATGAAAAAGTAGCGGCAGTTTCTTGCCCTTACGTTCCTCACAATCAAGGATTCCTCCCCCTTATGCAGAATATGGAGTATGCAATGCTAGACTTGGTTCAAGGATCTTATAACATCTTCTGAGCAATTGTGCTTCGAGGAGGTTGCTTAATGATAAAGAAAAAACCGTTTGAGGAGGTAGGAAAATTTGCTACACGAGTAATGACAGAAGATGTCGATCTAGCATTTAAACTTACGAAAGCAAAATATAAAGTTGAACAGAGCTTTTACAGAGTAGAGACCATTGTTCCTGAAAAGGCAAAAGAATGGTTCAAACAAAAATTAAGACGAAATTCTGGGGGAGCTCACTGTTCATTTAAGTATCCCCTTATCTGGATCAGAAATCCTCTTCATGTGTTAATGATGGTATCGTTCAATTTATTGATTCTCGCATTACTGGTCAATGCGGTAACCCATTTCGATCTCTTGCTGATTATTTTTTCCCAGTCAGAAATTTGGAGAGCTTTCTGGGTAGTTTTCAATCTTCAACGATGGTTAGACTTTTTCATTAATAAATGTTCTTTTTCTATTATTGCTCTGCCCTATGTCCTTCCTCAAATAGCAAACCGAAAAGATATTCGAAAAATTATCTACGTAGTTCCCTATGCAATTATCTACGTTCCTATGTATAGTTTCGCAGGAATGTGTGGGTGGTTCAAGGGGATATATCATTATAGACGCTTAGAAAATCTTTGAAAAGTCTGAGGAAGAGCACGATAAGCTGCTCTTCTTTTTTTAATTGGAAGTAAAAAATTGTCATTCAGACGACTGGAAGTGAAGACGAACAAAGAGAGGCAGAACTGAAAGGAGGAAGAATCCAGGTAAAAAAGATTTCTTTTTTTAACAAAAAAATATTTCGCTCATGTACGATGAGCTATTTTCTGGATTGCTTCGCAAGCTCGCAATGACGATATGTTCATAGATCCTTCGTTGTACTCAGGATGACAAAGTTATAGATATTTACCTGTTTATCTATCAAGCCGTTTATCTATTTATCTTCTTCATCTCCAATATCTCCTCTTGCTTTTCTCCCACAAACCACTACCTTATCCTAGCAAATCAGATTTTTTATTTTTTTTAGTATACATTGAATATGGCATACAAAATCACTAACCTATATGCGAGAGAAGTATTAGATTCAAGAGGAAATCCAACCGTTGAAGCAGAACTTACTATTGATGGAAAAACTACTGCAAGAGCAATTGTTCCCTCAGGAGCATCTACAGGCGCACACGAAGCACTTGAACTCCGTGATGGAGATAAATCTAGATACCTTGGAAAAGGAACGCTTACTGCAGTAAACAACGTAAATACTAGTATCAAGGACGCAATTCTCGGAAAAGAATTCAATTCTTACAGAGATCTTGATAAGCTCCTTATTGACCTAGATGGGACACCAAATAAATCTACATTGGGAGCAAACGCAATCTTAGCAGTAAGCATGGCCTTCGTAGCAGCAGTCGCAAAACAAGAAGGACTCTTCATCTACGAATACCTCGGAGAAGGAAAAGGAAACACCCTTCCTTACCCGATGATGAATATCCTCAATGGAGGTTCACACGCAGACAATAATGTAGATATCCAAGAATTTATGATCGTGCCTACAGGAGCTCCTGATTTTAGAGAAGGGCTCAGAATGGGAGCAGAAGTCTTTCATAATCTCAAATCACTCCTCAAAGCAAAAGGTCTCGCTACTTCTGTAGGAGATGAGGGAGGATTTGCACCAAATCTCGGAAGTAACGAGGAAGCACTCCAAGTCATCATAGAAGCAATAGAAAAAGCTGGTTACACGGGAAAGATTCAACTCGCTCTTGACGTTGCTTCTTCAGAATTCTACAAGGAGGGAAAATATGACCTCGCAGGAGAATCAAGAGTGCTTACCGATGATCAGCTCATTGATCTCTATGTAGACCGATGTGAGAAATATCCGATCATCTCTATCGAAGATGGAATGGCAGAAGATGATTTCGCAGGGTGGAAAAAGCTGACAGAGAGATTAGGAGATAAAATAATGCTTGTAGGAGATGATCTCTTCGTAACCAATATCGAAAGACTTCAGCTCGGAATTGATCAAGGAATGGCAAACGCAATTCTTATCAAACTTAACCAAATTGGAACCGTTTCTGAAACCCTCGATGCGATCAATCTCGCTCATAGTAATGGAATGAATTCTATTTCCTCTCACAGATCAGGAGAGAGCGAAGATACTTTCATCGCTGACCTTGCAGTTGCACTCAATACGGGATATATCAAAACAGGATCTGCTTCTCGCACCGATAGAATTGCAAAATACAACCAACTTCTCAGAATTCAAGAAAAACTTGGTGGCTCCGCAAAATATGGGAAATAATATCTCAAAATAATAATAAGTCTAGTAGATTTTTTTGCTATAAAAAACGCCCTTTTGTGTCAAGAACTGTCCTACAAGGATGTTTTTTTCCTATCTAGAAGAGAAAAAGCACCTAGACAATAGACAATCTCAAAAAAGGCTACCAATCAAACATTTTAGAATATGGACAAGAGATAGTACAACAACAATAGTAAAAAACAATGAAAAAAAAACACTCCATCTTCTTGTCTAAGAATGTCCAAAAGAGGGGAAAAAGCAAAAAGTAAATAGACTTGCAATTGAAAAAAAGAAGGATACTTCATCGGTATATTTAAGGTTCTCCATACAAGGAGAAGGTTTATTCTATTACTATGTTCCGATGAAGAAAAGTATTGTATACTTGAGTCTGGCGGTATTGTTCGTAAGTACCCTATCAACAAGCGTCTTCGTTTTAGCGCAAGAAACACAATCTTGAGAAATAAAGGCACCAGAGGAGGTGTCTCTAGGACGAGAGCGAACAGTCACAGCAAACCAAAAGAAGTGCTTTGCGCTCCAAGGAGAGCCCGACACTAAAAGAGTAACGGTAAATCGAGGAAATGAAACGATCAAGATAGTAGAACTCCATGAGGGAGAAATCACCCCGATATGTCACACCTATGCTGAAGAGGGAACCTATAGAGTAAAACTTCCAAATCCAGAGGGAATAGTATCGCTTTATCTTCAGGAGGAAGTAACCCATTTTCAGAAAGGGAACGCTAACAATCTAAACGGAGGGAATTGGACAGAAGAGATAACAAAATATGGAGAGCTAAGTGAGTCAACAGAAGTAAGCAAAGAAGAAGCACTACCTACTGAAAACTTCCCTTATGAAGGGGGGACAGAGGGGGGTTCGGAAGAAGAAACTAATGAGAACCCTCAAGACACCCTTCCAACAGAAGAGGAAACAACACCTCCAACAGAAGAAGAAATAACCCCTCCAACAGAAGAGGAAGTAACACCTCCAACAGAAGAGGAAACCCTTCCTCCAACAGAAGAGGAGACAACCCCTCCAGCAGAGGAAGAAACCCTTCCAATTGAAGAAGAAATGATAGAAACTTTCGATGTCACTGCTACTCCAGCGACTTGTTTTACAACGACGGAATATGTAGCAAATATCACTATCACGGATTATCTCATAGGAAATGAGGGCTGTACAACAGATGTGGTAATTCCTTGAGTCATAGGAGGGAAACCCGTAACTAGTATTGGAAATTCTGCCTTTGCAACCAATCAACTGACATCGGTAACGATCCCGAATTCGGTAACCAGCATCGGAAATTTTGCATTTCTTGGCAACGAATTGACCTCAGTAACGCTAGGAACTGGGGTCACAAGCATCGGAGAACAGGCATTTTCAAGCAACCAACTAACATCAGTAACGCTAGGAACTGGGGTCACAAGCATCGGATATCAAGCATTTTCTTACAACGACCAACTGACCTCAATAACCATTCCGAACGGAAACATCCAAGACTATGCATTTCAAGGCAACCAATTGACCTCAGTGACCATCCTGAGTTGAAGCATCTGAGAACGGGCATTTCAAGGCAACGAACTGACTTCATTAACGCTAGGAACTGGGGTGACCAGCATCGGACGTCAAGCATTTTCTTACAACGAGCTAACCTCAGTGACTATCCCAAATTGAAGCATCTGAGAGCAGGCATTTTCAAACAATCAACTAACTTCCCTAACGCTAGGAACGGGAGTAACGACTATTGGAGATCAGGCGTTTGAGTTCAACCAACTGACTTCTGTGACCATCCCGAGTTGAAGCATCTGAAATGGTGTGTTTCGAGGCAACAAATTGACCTCAGTAACGCTAGGGATTTGAGTAACGAGGATTGGAAATCAGGCATTCGTTGGAAACCAATTGACTTCAGTAACAATTCCAGATTCGGTAACGAGCATCGGAAATTCGGCATTTGAAGGTAACAAACTAACTTCATTAACGCTAGGAACGGGAGTAACGACTATTGGAGATCGGGCGTTTAATTACAACCAACTGACCTCAGTAACGATTCCAGGTTCTGTAACAAGCATCTGAAGTTATGCGTTTCAAGCCAACAAACTGACGTCGGTAACACTAGGAAGTTGAGTCATGAGTATCTGAAATTATACATTTAGAGCCAACCAACTGACCTCACTGACAATACCAGATTCAGTGACCAGCATCTGAGAACAGGCATTTTCAAATAATCCTCAAGTAGTAAAGGGATATAGAGCTACAGGGACCACAGGAATTACCGTAGCAGCAAATGCTAATATCCTTATAAGAGACTGGACATCAACAACCCCCCTTTCTGGAGCAGTAGTAGACAAAGAGGGAGATCCTATGAAAGTACTTATTCAAGGACAAACAAACATCGGAGCTCAATTAACAGGAACTTTAATAGAAGGGACGAGCTATGCTATACCTGTAGATGCGGAAGGAAGCTTTAGTTTTGAATTAGCAAAGACAGAACTTACCGACAAAATTACTCTTGTTGCCGATAGTGGTATCGCAGGGAAGCGATGATCCGACACTCTTGTATTGACGATTCCAGCATTAGACTCCGCTAATCAGGGAATACCTACAGCCTGTTTTGTGACAAATCTCTCTGCTGGGAAGATTACTATTACGGACTATAAAGCAGGAGTATATCCAGAATGTATTGCGGAAGTAGTGATTCCTGAGTCTATAGGAGAGAATCCGGTAACGAGCATAGGGAGTTATGCATTTGCATCCAAACAATTAACTGCAGTAACGATTCCAGATTCCGTAACGAGCATCGGACAGTATGCATTTGAAAGCAACCAACTGACCTCAATAACGATCCCAAATTCCGTAACCAGTATCTGAAACGATGCATTTGCTGGTAACGAACTGACTTCACTAATTCTGGGAATAGGAGTAACGAACATTGGACAGTATGTATTTTTAGCTAACGAACTGACCTCACTGACAATACCAGATTCAGTGACCAGCATTGGAAGGTACGCATTTGCTAGTAATAGACTGATATCGATAACGATCCCAAATTCCGTAACCAGTATTGGAGATGGTGCATTTCAGGGCAACAGACTGACATCGATAACGCTAGGAAGCTGAGTAACGAACATCGGAAATAATGCATTTTATAACAATCAACTGACATCGATAACGCTAGGGACTTGAGTAACGAGCATTTGACATAAAGCGTTTGGTAGCAACCAACTGATTTCAGTAACGCTCCCGAATTCGGTAACCAGTATTGGGACCTATGCATTTTCTTCCAACCAACTAACCTCGGTAACCCTAGGAACTTGAATAATGAGTATTGGAGGTTGAACATTTTATTATAACAAACTGACTTCAATAGTAATTCCAGATTCTGTGAAGAGTATCTGAGATTGGGCATTTTTATGGAATCCTTGAGTAGTAAAAGGATATAGAGCCGCAGGAGCTACGGGAATTGGCGTAGCATCAAATGCTAACATCGTGGTAAGAGGATGGGATAGTACAACTCCTCTTACGGGACAAGTGGTAAATAAGCCTCAAGATCCTGTTATGGCCATTGTTCAGGGAGAAACAGAAAGTTGAGCTCAAGTAAAGGGAACTTTACCAGATGAGACTACCTACACGACTCAAGCTGATGGAGAGGGAAAGTTTGCTCTTGAAGTACCCAAAAAAGATGTTCCTGATCAAATTACTCTTGTTGCAGATAGCGGAGAAGGAAAGTGGCGATCAGACCCTCTCACCTTAACGATCCCCGCAAGAGAAGAGGGACCAACTAACGGAAACGAAAATGAAGAAACTCCATCAAAGACGGGACAGAGTTGAGGAGGAGGAACAATCTTAATAAAAAAGAATCCTTGTACAGAAGCAAACTGTGACAGTATCTCCCTTACGAAGGGAGAGAAAGGAGGTTCTGATGAAGAAGATAGCTCACCAGAAGAAGTACTTCCCCTTTCAAAGGGGGATGTCACGGAGTGACAGGGGGTGTATACTCGAGCCTATGAAAAGGGACTCACTACGATGTCAAGCCTTGAAGCAGCAAGGTTTGATGATGCGATTACCAGAGCCGAATTTGCAAAAGTCATCTCTGTCTATGCTACTAAATATTTGGAGAAGATTCCCGATAGTTCAAAGACAGCTTGTGCTGAGTACAAAGACCTCAATACTACCAATGCAGAACTTGCAGGATATGTAGTACAGTCCTGTGAGTTAGGACTCATGGGATATTGGTCAAACGGAGTAGTAACCAAAGAATACTTCTCACCAAATGGAGTAGTAACGAGAGCAGAAGTAGCTACTATTCTTTCCAGACTGCTCCGAGGAAATATATATGCAGGAGAAGAAATTAATTGGTATCAAGAACACCTCTCTGCTGTAAAAAATGCAGGAATTATTCAGATAGATATAGATCCAAAGACTAAAGAACTAAGAGGAAATATTTTCACGATGTTTCAGAGAATGGATGCTCTCAAGTAGTTTATCCCACAATGAGATAAAACAAACAGTAACTCAAAAAAAATTGCTCACAGAATCCTATACTATACTACCCTATGACGATAGTTATTGGGGATAGCAAAAGGAGTGAAGATAGCATGCAGGGGTTAATCCAATAATTATTTCATAAATCTTTCTTTATATTTCCCAATAAGTATCGGTAAACTCACAATTTCATCATCTTCAGCTCTTTTATTCCAATGCTCTTTCCCGCATGGTGCACATCTGAAGAGAATTTTGTAGTCAGAATTCTTTAGTTCATAAGCAATAGGGTACATCATCCCTTTGCAAGCACTCGCCCTATCTCCAGGAACCTCTCCATCCACATGAAGAGAAGTAAAACAAAAAGGGCAGTGATTCCTACAGGTCTTCGCTGCAAGGGAAATCTCCTTCCCACATTCCACACAGATAAAACATTCATTAATTTTCTTCATGTAGCACAGGTACCTTCTAAATCTTCTCTAATCTTATCTCTTCAAAAAAACCGAATAGCCGTAAACAAACCTATCCTTCCCCCTAGTCATAAAGTGGGTAGCTCGAGGCAATCTAGGACTGCCAATGCCGGCCCCCTGGAGTTCGGTGAGAATGTAGATATGTGGTTTATTCACGCACTACTCAGCACAAAAAGTATAAGAGAAATCCGAGCAAATTCAAGAGCTCTCTATCATTGAAAACACCATAGTTCAAGAAAATACATCGTCATCCTGAAGTGAAGCTGAAGAATCCATCAACGCTCTGTTACTGTAACCTTACAAAGCGAGGCAGAAAAAACACCTCTGGATCCTTCGTTGCACTCAGGATGACAAACACTAGGTATCTAACAAAACTGTTTATCTATCTCACTATTTCCCTGTTCATCTAAATATACACTACCTCTGGTTTCAATGCAACTCCAAATTTCTCTTTCACCACTATTTGGATATGTTCCACTACTTCCAATACATCTTCCGCGCTTCCTCATTCGTTAATCACAATTAACGCATGCTTTGAACTCGTACCCGCCTTTCCATTTGAGTAGCCTTTAAGTCCTGCCAGATCAATTAATTGCCCAGCAGACAATTTCACTTCGTCTCCATGAGGATAAGAGATAAGTTCAGGAAACTTCTGAATCAAAAGATCAAAATCAGATTTTTTGATAATGGGATTCGCAAAAAAACTCCCTGCCGTCCCAATCTTATTCGGATCTGGCAACTTACTTGCCCTAATCTCTGAAATAATCTCCGACACTTGTTCTAAAGAGTTTGGCGTCATTGCGAGCGAAGCGCGGCAATCCAGAATATTGATACTTCTCTCCTCCAACACTCTTTGCACATCAGGATAGTCAAGCTTGAATAGATATTCCTCACTCAGTTGCTCAAGCGCAAACACTACCCTCGTAATCAAAAACTTTCCCCTCAGTTCAGACTTAAAAATACTATCACGATAAGCAAACCCACACTCTTCATGATCAAACTTTTTCCACTCTTTTTTCTCCAAATCATATCCCTCCACCCAAACAACCCTCTCCCCAATCTCCATGCCATAGGCACCAATATTCGATACCGGCGCAGTTCCCACCTGTCCAGGAATAGCAATCAGATTTTCTATCCCTGCCCGTCATTTACGATTACAGTATTCCACAAATCCTGACCAATCTTCTCCCGCCATCGCCTGCACCAACACCTTACTACCCCCTTTTTGAAAGGGGGGAAGGGGGGATTTTAATGACGATACATCCAATCACGACAAACATTCGATCCCCTTCAAACTCACTTTAATCACTAATCCATTGATATCTTGCGTAAACAACACATTTGCTCCTCATCACAGGATCAGATGCTTTTCCTTTGCAAAGATTCCCGTCTCAAAAAGCTCTTCCAGGTCCTCTTCCTGGTGAATGTCTACAAAATACTTCGCCTGCACGTCAACCTGAAAAGTATTATAGGGAAGTAGGGAAACATCTGATTGAATATCTATCATACATCAACAAGAAAATATAAACTAACATTATATATATCATTTTCCCAAAAAGAAAAAAGAGAAGATTTTCTTCCCTCTTTACGCACCAAAACTATCTAACTATTTACCTATCTCTCTACTCATACCTCAATGCATCAATAACTTGCATTCTCGCAGCTCTTCTTGCAGGAAGAATTCCAAAAAGAATTCCCGTCAAAGAAGTAATAATCAGAGCAAGTCCAACGGTATCCGGAGTAATTAAGGCATGTAGATTCATAGCCTCTCCATATCTATTAATTAAAAACTCAGCTCAATAACTCAAAATAATAGCCAGAATCCCTCCAATCAAGGTAATTACAATTGCCTCAATGAGAAATTGTAAAATAATATCCCTCTTCAGTGCTCCTACCGCTTTTCTAATTCAGATTTCTTTAGTCCTTTCTGTCACAGATACGAGCATAATATTCATTACCCCAATTCCTCCTACCAATAAGGAAATACTTCCAATAGCAAGCAAGAGGTAATTCATCATTTTCTGCTGTTCCTTCATCTCATCAATATACTTCGAAAAACTGTCTACCTCAAACGATGCCTCTTCAAGGGAGTAAATGTTATAATATTTCAGCATCACATAACTAATCCTATCTTGTCGATGTTTATTATCTTCCATGGCAGGGAGGTAGATGGTTAAACTCGAAAGTTCTGCATTCTGAGGAAATTTTGCAGCCATTGTCGGATAAGGAATCCATGCTTCATAGTTCTTCCATTCGTATCCAGATTCTCTTGGTAAATTCTTGACTACCCCTACCACAGCAAACAGTTTTTTATTAAGTTCAATTTTTTCCCCAATCGGATTTTTCCCTTCAAAAAGTCTCTCATAGAGATCCTGATTAATAATAACAACAGCATCAGAACGATCATATTGCTGCTCAATAAAAAAACTCCCATGAGAAAGCTCTCTGTCATTATTTTCAAACCAAGAAATAGGTACTCCATAATATTGCATCCAATTATTTTCCATAGAAGTATATCTTCCTCCCTGACTTGAACTTGAAGAAGTAGTCGATTTCAGTTCAGAGCTTCCATAACTCTGATATGATACTTTTCCTTCTAGTTCAGGGAAAACCTGTTCAAGATAGTTTACCAGATCCAAATTAAATCTCGTGGGTTTGGCTCCATCATTCCATCCCTGATAAATCTGAATCTGATTTTTTGCTAATTCTCCCAGTTGATCCATTAACTGCTTCTCAGCTCCTTTTCCAATCGCAAGCATCACGATGACAGCAAAAATTCCAATCACAATACCCAAAATACTCAAAAAACTCCTCAAAGCATTTCCTTTGATGGTTATCCGAGCTTCTTTGAAGTATTGAAAAATATTCATCAATCTAATCTAAAATAAACTATCTTCTACGTGGAGCTTGAGTTGTTTTACTTATAGCTTCTTGATCAGTCAATATTTCTTCTTCTGTCGCTTCCAGTATTACCTCCTCTTCTTCAATATTTCTTGGTTGTATCGTTACAGGAGGAGTATTATCCCCCTCTTCCTTATTATTAACATCATTTTCTCCTCCTCACTCGGTGTTGGATACTCCTCCATTAAATTCCTCTTCGCTATACTTACCCTCTGAATATCCATTTTCTCCATACTTGTCTTCTTCGTATCCTCCATATTCATCAAATCCTCCAAGTTCCATGTTGTCATAATTCGGCTCATAATCACCAATTCCCGCAGCAGCCATCCCTTCCTTATCTAAGTAGACTCCCATAATAATATCACCCTCTTCAAGTCCGCTAAGAACCTCGGTATTTGCCATATCAGAAATCCCGAGTTGAACAAAAGCTTTTTTATATTTTCCATCCTCTACCCTCATAACTACAGCCCCCTGAGCGGTAGTAGAAATAGCAATATTTGGTACCACCAAAACATCATAAGCTTCTTCCAATACAATAGTTACCATGGCAGTCATCGCACCGAGGATCGTATCTTCAGGTTTTTTTGTGAAGATCACTTTTGCTTTATAGGTCGTTCCCCCTCATCCATAATATCCATACTCGTCATCTCCTGCAGTGGTGTCAATCTCTGTAAGAGTTCCCGTATAGGGGGACATCGGTAAAGCATCCAAAGAAATCTGTACTTCCATCCCTACACGAAGTTTAATAATATCAGCTTGGTCAACATCAAGCTGAATTTCCATCGTATCGGGATTCTCGATATAGACGTATTTTTCGGTATCACTTGAACTAGAAGAATTTGTTCATACGTTATCTCCCACTTGCAAATTCATCTTGGTAATGACTCAATCGAAATTAGCCTTCAAAACATATTCTTCATATTTCTTCATGATAGTTTCAATATTTTTTTTCTTTTGTTTGATCGTATTTTGAATCAGCTTTATTTCTTCATTATCTCCACTCTTTAAATCTTCCCAAGCAGTTTTGGCAATTTGAGCCTCCAACCCCCTCATTTCGTATTCCATCCTTGCATCAGTAATCTTTTTTTGTTTTTCAACATCTGCTTGATCGTATTCAATCTTGAGTTTGTCTAAGGCTTGTTTATCTTGATTGAGTTCAAGAGCAAGCTTTTCTAATTCATCCTTCCTTTTTTGCCCAATAGTTTCTGGAGTTGTTAATCCTAAAATTTCATCAATTGCTTTATTCGCAGTATCTTTGAGAGCTCTTCCATTAGCAATAGTAACGCTAACAGAAGGTGAATCCTCTGAATCAGTGGTAGTAAAGAGTTTGTCTGTAGCTTCACTTAGCAATGTCTTATCATCCGCTAATTGCCTAATCGTTTCATATCTTTGAATCAATAATGATTTAAGTTGAACTTGAGATAGCTCGGAAATATCCAAAGTATTTGCCCGTTTATACACTTCCGTTGCTACCGAAAACACTCTCCAAAAATACATTTCTACAGTATCTTTCAGATTTTGATCCTTGGTACTATAGCGGTGATAATCAAACTCTGTTCACCAATATTTGGTGGTATAAATCATTACCTTATCTAGAGCATCCAATTCTTTAAGAATATCATCAGCAAGATATTTACTATCATCTACCATTTCTTTTAGTACTTCATCAGCATTCAAAATCTCATCACCTTTGTTGAGTGCCAAGATTTCTTCATAGGTAGCCTTCTGAGTAGCATAGTCCTTTTGCTTTTTCTCATAGTCTTTTGCTGCTTGTTCATAGTTATTTTTTTTATTTATTGCCTCATTCTCAATAGTCTGTAAGGTCAGCTTTAAGGCCTGATCAGCAGTCTGTTGTTGGTAGAGTTTTTCTTCATAGGTCTTTTGTGCTTGTAAGATTTCTAATTGTTTCCTAGAAGTATCTTGAGCCTTATCTAAAGCCCTTTCTTCATTTTCAAGATCAATCATCGCCTGCTCCAGCTCATTATCTATTTCATAGCTATCCATCCTAGCGATTACTTCTCCAGCTTTTACACTATCTCCGACTTTCTTGTATACTCCCGTAATTTTCCCCGATTGTTGAAAGGTCAGCTTTTGCATATTAGAAAATTTTGCTCTTCCATTCATCATGAGAGAATTGACCACATCACCTTTCATTACTGGCATATCATTTGAGAGATAGTCAACACTATCATTATCACTTCCTCAAAGTTTCTTCACCAAGAAAAATCCTAAAATCAGAACCAGAAGAAGCGCAGCCCCTCAAACAATCCAAATGTTCTTTGTCAGTTTTGGAAATTTCATACTAATAAAAAGAGATAAACAATAAAAATTATACTATACAAAGATATTCAGGAAATCAACCACAAATGAAACGAATGGAGTAGTGCTTTTGTGACAGAGTTTTATGTCCTTGTGTTTTGAATAAAGGTTTTCTTTGTGAATAAAAAGATAAAAAGAAAAAACGAAGAAACACCAATTACTTACTGAGGTTTTACAAGTAATTAAGGTGTAATGCGGGCTAATCTTTCCTTTTGTTGTTAAAAACTGCAAAAATCTGCTAACTAATAGCTATCATAGAGGAAAAACTTTGAAGTATTTTTCCATTGCTTTTATGCTACGCTACTATATATAGTAGTCAGAATGAAAAACAAGACACAATATCTTGTGTCTAAAAATAAAATAATACCTTTCCCATATGCCTTTATTTAATTTTATATGTTAGTAAAATGGTAATTCATAACATTAAAAAAAGAAGCGGAGAGGTGGTTCCTTATGATGCAAGTAAGATTGCAGTAGCAATCTGAAAAGCAAACAAAGAACTTCCCCTGCAAGAGCAAGCTTCCCCAGAACTCATTCAACAAATTATCACTGATCTTGAAGAAACGAATAAAGAACTCCTTACTATCGAAGAAATTCAGGATTTTGTAGAATCTGCATTAATCAAATCAGGGAAAGGGGAACTCGCAAAGAAATATATCATCTACCGTTATCAAAGAGCTTTAATCAGAAAAGCAAATACGACAGATGAGTCTATCTTGCAGCTTGTGAAGAACAGAAATAAAGATGTGGGAGAAGAAAATGCCAATAAAAGTGCGGCGCTTGTCTCTACACAGAGGGATCTTATTGCTGGAGAAGTGAGTAAAGATCTGGCAGAAAGGCTATTTATCCCAGAACATCTGAGTCAAGCACACAAAGACGGAGCTATTCATATTCATGATATGGATTATTTTATCCAAGATATGTTCAATTGTTGCCTAGTCAATATCCAGGATATGCTAGACAATGGACTTGTGATGAATGAAAAACTCGTAGAAAGTCCGAGAAGCTTTCAGGTTGCATGTACGGTATTGACTCAAATTATTGCTGCGGTTTCCTCTGGACAATATGGGGGACAATCTGCCAATATCAAGTACTTAGGAAAATACCTTAAAAAAACCGAAGATAAACAGAGAAAAAAAATAATGGAGAAATTTGGAGATAAAATTAGTCCAGAACTCATTGAGGAACTCGTAGAACAAAGAGTAGCAGAAGAACTAAAATCCGGAATCCAAACCATTCAATATCAACTCAATACCTTGATGACTACCAATGGCCAATCTCCCTTTGTGACGCTCTTCTTACATATTGATGAAAACGATCCCTATGTGGACTATTCATCCAGAATTATTGAAGAAGTACTAAGACAGAGAATCCAAGGAATTAAGAACGAAGAAGGAATCTGGATTACTCCAGCTTTCCCAAAGTTGGTGTATGTACTCGAAGAATACAACAATCTCTCTGGAGGAAAATATGATTATGTGACCAAGTTAGCAGTGGAATGTTCTGCCAAGAGAATGTATCCTGATTATATCTCAGCCAAGAAAATGAGAGAGAATCATGAAGGAAATGTCTTTAGTCCCATGGGATGTCGTTCATTTCTTTCCGAACGAAAAGATGAAAACGGAAACTACAAATATGAAGGAAGATTCAATCAAGGAGTAGTAAGTCTCAACCTTCCTCAGATTGCTATTATTGCTTCTCAGTCAGAAGATCCAGAGTCTGCTTTCTTTACACTCTTAGAAGAGAGGATGGGACTGGTGTATGAAGCATTGATGATTAGACATAATAAACTCAAAGGCGTAAAATCTGATGTAAGCCCTATTCACTGGCAGTACGGAGGACTTACAAGACTCAAAAAAGGAGAAACAATTGATAAATACCTCTATGGAGGATATTCTTCCATTTCTATGGGATATATTGGAATATATGAAGCAAGTAAATTGATTACAGGGGTTTCTCACACTGATGCAAAAGGAGAAGCATTTGCTCTCAAAGTCATAAAAACGCTCAGAGACAGATGCGACCAATGGAAAAAAGAGACGAATATTGGGTTTGCTCTTTATGGAACTCCTGCTGAATCCTTATGTTACAGATTCGCAAGAATTGATAAAAGACGCTTCGGAGAAATTGAGGATATCACCGACAAAGGATATTATACTAATTCCTACCACGTAGATGTGAGAGAGCCAATTGATGCCTTCTCAAAACTCAAGTTTGAGTCTCAATTTCAAACGATTTCTTCTGGGGGATGTATCTCTTATATTGAGATGCCAAATATGCAAAATAACCTTGAAGCGATTGAATCATTAGTTAAATTCATTTATGAAAACATCCAATACGCAGAGTTTAATACTAAATGTGACTACTGTCATGAGTGTGAATATTCAGGAGAAATGTTTGTAAATGCAGAGGGTGGATGGGAGTGTCCACAATGTGGAAATAAACACCAAGGAAAAATGAATGTCGTTCGTAGAACGTGTGGTTATCTCGGAGAAAAATACCGAAATGTAGGGAAAACCCAAGAAATCTCAAAAAGAGTTCTTCATCTGTAATCATAATAGTAGTCATTCAAAAAAAGAGAAATCGTCATTCTGAACGGAGTGAAGAATCCATACATATGCTGTCATTGCGAGCTTGCGAAGCAATCTAGATAAAAAGAATCCTTTTTTACCTGGATTCTTCCTCCTTTCAGTTCCGCCTCTCTTCGTTCGTCTGCACTTTCAGTCGTCTGAATGACGAAACTATTATCCTCTTTATCTCTTCCTCTTTTACTCCCCCATGAAATATGCCAACATCAAACGAAATGATGTAGCAAATGGACCAGGAATCAGGGTTTCTCTCTTTGCAAGCGGATGCCAACACGCCTGTCCAGGATGCTTCAATGCTGAAGCATGGGATTTTAATTTTGGACAAGAATTTACACAGGAAACGATAGACAGTATCATCGCCTCTCTTCAGAGAGAAGAAGTAACAGGGCTTACCTTATTGTGAGGAGAGCCACTTGCTCCCGCAAACCAAGAACAAATCCGAAATCTGATTAGGCAGGTACGTATAGCAGCACCAGACAAAACCATTCGATGTTATTCAGGTTTTGTCTATGAATTCATCAGCAAATATATGGAACCACGTCTCCCTTATACAACCAAAATTATGGAGAATATTGATGTATTGGTAGATGGAAGATTTGAAGAAAAATTATTAAGTTTAATGCTTAGGTTCAGGGGGTCCTCTAATCAGAGGGTAATCGATATCCCTACCACTAGAGCAAGGGGAGAAATTACTTGGGCATTTGATGAAAAAGAAATGATGAAATATACAGATATGCCCTTATTGACGCCAGAAGATGTTGCTGCCGTCCAAAAGCACTCAGAACACATTGTTAATCTCTATCTAAAGCAAAATTCTTAAAAATTATTCTTGTATTAGTTAAAGATAAGGGTACACTACTACTGTGTAGCCTTTTTTTATTTTTTTCTGCTCATTACAATGAAAAAATTACTCAAAAACCATCAGCTGCTCCTTGCAATATCTGGAGTAGTACTGATTCTCTTCGGGATCATCTTTTTAGTCTGGCCAACAGCATCTTGGGTATGGATAGCAATCTTTCTAGGAGTCGGAATCCTCATCTCAGGAATTTCAGAAATTATTGCTTCATTAACTAAGCCAAGAAGCGAATATCGGGGATTATTGCTTGCAGGTGGAATATTGGATCTTTTATTCTGAGTATTAATTCTTTTTTCTCCTTGGGTTTCTGCAGAAGTATTCCAATTTATCGGGGTTTTCTTCCTAGCAATTTGGGCAATTGTAAGAGGAGCGGTGGTTTTCTCAAATGCTTTTTATGAAAAAAAGCTGGAAGGAAAGCTACGACGAGTAGGACTTATTTTGGGAACCTTGCTTATCCTTGCAGGATTTGTTTTGATTTTTAATGTAGCAGTAGGAAAGGTAATATTGACAGCATTTATTGCTGCTGCCGTTATTATGCAAGGAATCTCTTTCCTTTTCCTCGCAGGAGATATAAAGAGACTTACTAAAACCGTAAGCAAAATAGAAAAATCAATTGAAGAGGAGCTCTTGGAGGAGTAATTTGTCATCCTGAGCTTGCGAAGGATCCAGGTTAGAGAAAATTCCTTTTATCTTTACCGTTTTGTTTCTTGTGATGATAATTTGTTGATGGATTCTTCACTTCGTTCAGAATGACAGACTGTTGTCATCCTGAGCTTGCGAAGGATCCAGCTGTTCATAGCGTTTATACAGACTGGATTCTTCGTTACACTCAGAATGACAAGCTAATACCCGAAAATCCAGCATTCCCGCTGGATTTTTTGCATAAAAACACTATTCTTTACCCAGATTTATTTTACCTATGCTCAATGACCAACATACTACAAACTGAACGATCCTTCGATGCTATTTCCCCAAATGTTTCTCCAGAATTTCGGCTAGAACAAAGAAAAGAAACAGAAAAAATAATAGACGCCTTCTGCCAAAAACGAGAACATAATGCTAATTATCTTCACGATGCGACTACGCTCAAAGAGGCTCTTGATGACTACCAGCAGCTTCAAGGAGGGCTAGGAGAATGAGGCTCAGATTTTGGAGTAATAGGTGCGGAGAGTTACTATTACTACCTTCAAAAGTGTATACATAGTGATGATGAAGCAATCCTCTCTGCGGCAAACCAAGCAGATGACTTTGCCACCAAAATGCAAAATAAAAAGCTCTTTTTCGAACTTAGTTTGACGAAAATCGCACCAGAACAGCAGACAGCGTTTCTCTCTAGTCCTCTGCTCATAGACTACAAACATTTTCTCGAAAAACTCTTCAGAGAGGCAAAACATGTCTTGAGCGATGCAGAAGAAAAGATTATTAATATTATGTCAAAAACCTCTTATGAAAACCGGGCAATGATGACACAAAAAATGACTTCTGCGCTAGAAGGAGAAATCACTCACGAAGGAAAAACAGAGAAAAAGTCTTTTGAAGAACTGTTAACACTTACCTCAGATGCAAACGAGGAACTCAGAACTCAGGCTGCTCAGCAAGCAAACCTTCTCCTCAGGTCCCTCAGACCCGAAGCGGAAAACGAAATCAATAGTATCTTGGAATACAAAAAGAGTGTTGACGAACTCCGTAATTTCTCTTATCCCGAAGAGGCGAGCTATCTTGCTAATGATATAGACAAAGAAGTAGTCGAAGCAATGTCTGTTGCTGTGGTAGACAGCTTTGAATTTTCAAAAGGCTTCTACACACTCAAGGCAAAGCTCTTTGGAAAGAATCAGCTTACTTACGAAGAAAAGAATCTTGAATACGGTGATCTAGAGAAAAAATATACTCGAGAAGAAGCAGTACAAACAGTGAAAGAAACGCTTAAAGAATTGGATCCCGAATTTTTATCTATCTTTGAGGAGTTCCTCAAAGAAGGACGCATTGATGTCTACCCTCGTAAAGGAAAAAAATGAGGAGCATTTTGTACGGATAACTCAAAAAATCTTCCCATTTATATTATGCTTAATTTTACCAATAAACTTGATGATTTGCGTACGCTTATTCATGAGATGGGACACGGGATCAATGCTCATCTTCAGAGAAAGCAGAATGCAATCAATTATGGAGCAGTAATCTCCACAGCAGAAGTTGCGAGTACGTTTTTTGAAGCAATCCTTAACAGAAAACTTTCAAAACAGTTCACAGGAGAAGAGGAATTAACCTTCAGAGTTGCAAAAATGGATGATATGGTCAGAACTGCTCATAGACAGATAGCAGGATTTAAATTTGAGCAGGAACTCCACCATCAATTCCGTCAAAAAGGCTATCTCAATGCTACAGAAATCTGATCCCTTTTCGCCAAATGGATGCAAGCCTACACCGGAGAAGCAATGACCTTTTCAGAAGAAAATCATAATCGATGGATTTACCGAAATCATTTCAGGTATTTCTTTTATGTTCCCTTCTATGCAAGTGGAATTCTGCTTTCCAAAGCGATGGAATCTCTTCTTTACCAGGGGAAACTCTCCATTAATGACATAAAAACCTTCCTTAGTGATGGGCAAAACCTCTCACCAAGAGAAATCTTCCTCAAGATGGGAATAGATATTGCAGATAAAAACTTTCGAAAACTCTGACTCGAGGAGATGAATGTTTATTTGGAGGATACGATTAGATTGGCAAAAGATTTAGGGAAAATACAATAGTCATCCTGACCCTGAGCAAAGCGAATGGGGAAGGATCCAGATAAAAGCAGATTGTTCAGTGGATTCTTCGTTTTACTCAGAATGACAAAGATTCACTCAGTAATGACGCATATGTCATCCTGAGCCTGCGAAGGATCCAGATAATAGTAAGTTGTTTAGTGGATTCTTCGTTACGCTGTGCTCCACTCAGAATGACAGACTGTTGTCATCCTGAGCCTGCGAAGGATCCAGATAATAGTAAGTTGTTTAGTGGATTCTTCGTTACGCTGTGCTCCACTCAGAATGACAGACTGTTGTCATCCTGAGCCTGCGAAGGATCCAAATAAAAGATCATTTTTAACAGATACTATCTATGAATGAGCGAAAAGAGAGGATTTGTTTATATTCTCACTAACAAAAGAAATGGAACCCTTTATATTGGAGTTACTGCTAATTTAGAAAAAAGAATGTATGAGCATAGATCAAAGCTCATACCATGATTTACTGCAAGATATGGTATTGATAAGTTGGTATGGTTTCAGGAACTTCCTACGATACAAGAAGCAATAGAGTATGAGAAGAAACTCAAAGGACGAGTCAGAAAAAAGAAAATAGACCTTATAGAGCAAGAAAATTCTTGTCGAGAAGATTTGTTTGAAAGTTTGTAGTTAATGGATACTTCGTTCAGCTTCGTTACACTCAGAATGACGAAGATTCGCTCAGAATGACCGACTGTTATCATCCTGAACGCAGTGAAGGATCCAGACGTTAGATTCACTGGATTCTTCGCATTCGCTCAGAATGACGAAGATTCACTCAGAATGACCGACTGTTGTCATCCTGAACGCAGTGAAGGATCTAGATGTTAGATTCACTAGATTCTTCGCATTCGCTCAGAATGACAAAGATTCACTCAGTAATGACGCATATGTCATCCTGAACGCAGTGAAGGATCCAGACGTTAGATTCACTGGATTCTTCGCATTCGCTCAGAATGACGAAGATTCACTCAGAATGATCGACTGTTGTCATCCTGAACGCAGTGAAGGATCCAGATGTTAGATTCACTGGATTCTTCGCATTCGCTCAGAATGACGAAGATTCACTCAGAATGACCGACTGTTGTCATCCTGAACGCAGTGAAGGATCCAGATGTTAGATTCACTGGATTCTTCGCATTCACTCAGAATGACCGACTGTTGTCATCCTGAACGCAGTGAAGGATCCAGATGTTAGATTCACTGGATTCTTTGCATTCGCTCAGAATGACGGTTATAAACTAATTCTTCGTTCAGCTTCCTTAC
>JAQUDD010000001.1:26737-34108 GCA_028685875.1 Candidatus Absconditabacteria bacterium | reverse complement strand
ATTCACTCAGAATGACCGACTGTTGTCATCCTGAACGCAGTGAAGGATCCAGATGTTAGATTCACTGGATTCTTTGCATTCGCTCAGAATGACGGTTATAAACTAATTCTTCGTTCAGCTTCCTTACACTCAGAATGACAGTAGCTACCCCTATATATAAGGAGTAGTTTCTTTATTTAGGAGGTAAACATAAAAAAATAAAGTCAATAGATAAAGCCATAAAATGCCAATAAATCTGTAGAAAATATCAGGAGCAATAGACTGTCTAATATAGCCAACAGATCGCTTTATGACTACTGTTTCTTGACATCTACAGTCAGGAAATATGCAAATATTGCCATAGAAATGTCACAATCTCCTCTGCATTTCGTAGTCTAGGATGTAAGGGATTTTTCGGCGAAAAGAGTTGGAAAAATCAAGAGTCATCTGCTTTATCTCCTCATGGAGAAGAGATATTGCCCTTTGGCATATGGACAATATGTCATGATCAGAAAGTCAGCTTTTTATCTCTGTTCTCTCAACCAAAAGAGACAAAATATCACTAGCTGTCGAGATTGGTCAAAAACTCTTGCATTTGTGTCTAACTTTTGTATGCTGAAAAATAGTTTACTGTGTGGAGACACAGAGACAGCCCTGTTTGGTTATTTTGTGATTTTTTATTCTTAATAGATACAACTATGACTTTGAAAAAGTTATTTGCTGCATCAGCGGGAGCGCTGCTTGCACTACAATCTTTTGTTCCTATTACAGCATTAGGAAATGCCGTAATAAGTGCAGAAATTCAAGAAGCATATGAATTTGCATATGTAAATGGTATTACTACACAATACCCTATCGAAAATGCCAATGTGTTTGGTGCAATTACTAGAGCTGAAATGGCTAAAATGATTGCTAACTGGGCAGAAAAAACATTGGGTATAGAAGCTGATACTTCTATCAGTGTTAACTTTACTGACACTGCGTCTGTAAAAGGAGACTTGGCTGAAGCTATCGTAAGAGCTACACAAATGGGTCTTATGGGACAAGGAATCACTGCATTCAGACCATACGACACAGTAAGTAGAGCTGAATTTGGAACTCTTGTTTCAAGAGCTATCTTCGGAAGCACTAATGATGGAGGTGTACCTTACTTCGCTGCTCACTTAGCTGCTCTTAAAAATGCTGGAATCATCAACATCGTTCCATCTGATCCTGAGAACTATACAGAAATCAGAGGATATGTAATGATCCAACTTCAGAGAGCTACTGAAAAGCTTGATACCGTATCTGACAAATGTGACGATCCTTTAGTGATCTTAGCATGTCTTATGGGAGACTGTCCAGCTGAATGTGATGACGACGACGATGATGAAACTGAAGTAGTTAAATCAGGAGACTTAGCACTTACTGCTGCTGCATCAGAAGACAGAAGAGCAATCATCAACTGAGTTTCTGATCTTGATACCGTTACTCTTAAGGCATCTGAGAATATCACTATCAACAAGATTACTCTTGAAAGATATGGATATTCTACAGCCGATGACGTAATAGCAGTATGGCTAGAAAATGCTAAAGGAGAAAAAGTAACCAACGAAAGATCTGTTGGAACTAAAGATTCTGTTGAATTGTCGTTCACAAGAGATTA
The DNA here is from genome assembly GCA_028685875.1 of Candidatus Absconditabacteria bacterium. Classification (GTDB taxonomy): domain Bacteria; phylum Patescibacteriota; class Gracilibacteria; order Absconditabacterales; family Absconditicoccaceae; genus UBA3291. The sequence goes on along the minus strand of JAQUDD010000001.1, from coordinate 32,484 downwards.
TCGTGATATGGGTAAAGAAGCTGATTTTGTAGTCGTTGTTCAGCTTGCGAACAATACAGGTTCTGCAGCAGGAACAATCGGATTCAAGGTTACTGATATAACATCTTCTGCTAAAAACCTAAATATTAAGAACTACACTCCGTACACCTATACTATGGTGGTATATGAGGGTAGCGATGTTGCATTGTCAGTGAAAGGACAAGACAGAAAATACTCTTACAATGCAAACGAATCTTATGAAGTAGCTAGATTCCAACTTAAGGCTAATGCGGTACCTGTTCTTGTTAACGGATTCACATTAACAAACAGTGGAACTTTCGAAATTGATAAGTATGTAAAAGATGTAGAAGTATTAAAAGATGGTACTGCTCTTAAAAATGTTTCTTACACAATCTCAAGAGACGAACTAAGAGTTAGCTTTGATTCAGACGAATTAGCTGCGAGAAAGAATGGTCTTTACGTAGTAAATGTAACGCTTGATGGATTAGATGAATTTGGTAAAACTATCGAATTTGTTGTTGAAAACGCATCAGACATTCGCGCAGTTGAAAGCAAAACAAATGCAAGAGTAACCTTCAAGGTGGCAGGTGCTGATTTCCCAACTGCTGGGTTACCACTAAAAGTATATACATTCAATGGCGATAAGATTACACTTACAAATGTGAGCCTTGGAAGCACGGTATATGGAGCTCAAGGAGCTGAAGATATAGTAGTTGCTGAAGGAAAAGTTGCTCTTGTTGAGCCTATTCTTTTGGATACTTTCACTATTACTACAGGTACAGGAGCATTAGATGCTCTAACAATAGTTATAGATGGAGACGAGTACGAAGGAAAAGCATCTGGAAATGTATGGACATTCAGTAAGGTTCTTGTTGAAAAATCTTCAACAATCCAACTTTTGGCTGATGTTAAAGATGATCCATCGTTTGCAAATCGAGATGTATCGTTCACGCCATCATCTCTTAGTAAAACACAATTTGGTGCTGCTAAATATGATGAATACAATGAACCAGTAAGTGCAAACAGTGTTGTTGGTTCTATTTCTATTGCGAAACTTAGAGTTGAAGCAGCTAAAGGATCTCTTACTAATACAACTACAAGAGATGTTGAAGTAAAAGCATCTGAGGTAACTAATAGAGTTGTTCTTTTCGAAGGAGAATATACTGCTAGAAGACAAAACATTACTCTTAATGAGTTTGTTATTGAAAAAGTTGGAACGGGATTAACTTTAAATGATAATATCACTTTCTTCCTTTCTATAGGTGGATCAGAAGTTGGTTCTATCGATTTTGATGCTAGTAATGATACTACAGGAGTAACAGAATATATCAACGATACGTTCGTGAAAAATGGAGAAAAAGTTTCTGTTAAATTAGAAGCTGATATCTATGCAACTTCAACTGTCGGAAACCTCCAATATAAACTTACTCTTAACGGAGAAGATGATAATGGAAATGAAGCAGGATCTGCTCGAGAAAACACTAGAAAAGTGAAAGTGGTTGCTGAAGGATCTGTTACTGTTACAGACAAGAATGCTCTTCAAAACACAGTAGTTAAGTCTGATACTAATGTAGTACTTGCTAGCTTTGTATTGAAGGCTGCAGAAAATTCTGCTGATTCTACTCTTTCAAGCTTTGACTTTACTCTACCTGTTGGTTTATCTACTGGTGATGTAAAAGTAAAAGTTGATGGAGGTTCAGAACCTGTTACTGTTACTACAGGAACTACTCTTAATACATACTCTGTAGATGCACTTAATTATAACTTAGCAGATGGAATTGAAGTAGAAATATCTTATGCAGCTGATTTAACAGCTTCTGCTACCCCTTATACTCTTACTTTAGGTAAGGTAAATGGGACTGCAAAAAACAGAACTTACACAAGATTGGCGGTTGATGCTTTAGTATCTTTCTACAATCAGAATTCTACAAATGATGAAACTAAATTCACATTCTCAGTAGATGCAGAAGACAATGCTTCAGTGACTGGACTTGTAATAACTCTTGACGATAATTCTACTGGAACTATTGCAGGAAATGTTAACGATAGAGATTTCATTGAAGTAGCAAATAGTTCTGTTGGATTAAGATATGTTACTAGTGTGAGTTACTTTGTTGACGGAACGCCTGTTACTATATCTAAAATAGATTTCAATGATTACTTCAGAATTGGAAATACATATGCTAAAACGCCAAAAGCTAATTAGTTTACTATTTCTAATGAGTAATATAGATTAACCCTTCTCCCTCGGGAGAGGGTTTTTCTTATAGGGAAAACCCACCCGGGTGCCTGTATGGTGTAGATTAGACCCCGGGGTCAAAGTCACCATCAACAAGACCCCGGGGTCAAGTCTCTAGAGTATGTCAAAAAATAATTTGACAAATGGATGCAGAATACTATAAGGAGATCAGGAGGCCACCCGGATCAATATTAATAAGACCCCGGGGTTCTGAATGAGATGTTGGTTAAACCCCGGGGTCAAAATATCTTTATCTTACTTTTTCCTTCCTATGCCTACCAGACTTCCCTTTCAAGGAAATTCCTACTATCATGTCTACAATAGAGGACTAGATAAAGCAACACTCTTCTATGAAGAGAAAGATTTTGAGAGATTCCTCTATTACTTTTCTCTTTGAATAGAGACTTACAAAAGTGATCTTGGAATTCTTGCATATGCCTTTCTCCCCAATCATTTTCATATTATTTTTCATAATAAGAGAGAGGGACATAGTATCTCTCGCTTTATTTCAAAGCTAACTTCTAGTTATGCAAAGTATGCTACAGCAAAATATGGATTCTCTACCGGGAAATCCTTCTTCGAAGGCAGGTTCAAATCTAAACTCATCACCGATGAAACCTATCTCAATCAATGCATCTTTTATGTAGAACACAATGCACTTAAACATCAATTAGTAGAAAAAGCTGAAGAATGGGCTTGGAGCAGTTATGATACTTCTAGTCACAAAGATTGAAATATCGAATGGCTTGAATTAGATCGGGAGTTTTAATTACTAAATAGACCCCGGGGTCCTGAATGTGATGTTGATTAGACCCCGGGGTCAGCTATCTCTCCTCTTGAAATTTCCTTACAAACTCCTACACTTACATGTGTAAAAAGCAGATTTATTATCTTTTGGCTACTCATGAAAAAAATACTACTCCTTCCCTCACTTCTCGTATTATTCGGATCTGTGAGCTTTGCTGCAGAGTCTAGTATAGAAGTACTTCCTGTTCTCACTACAGAAGAAAAATTAATTCAACTAGGAGACAAAGCAATCGCAGAGGAAAAAATAACCGTAGATCAGCTTCTCACTGCAATGAAAACGCTGCATACTTCCCAAAAAACTGAAGTGCTTACTGCGCTAGCCTCAGGAAATGTAAACAAGGCAAATCAACTACTTACTCAGCGGAGTGATATGTATGGACTGACATCGCATCTCTATAATCTCAAGGCAGGGAGTGGAACAAAGCTTACCACCACAAGTGGGAAAGAATATCTCTTCAGATCTTATGCAGAGTTGCCATGGATAAATATTCAGCGAGGAGAAAAAGAATACTATGTCTTCCCCAAAGAAGATACCTTTATTGAATTAAAGTTCTCTTATCCACAGACAGGAACTCTTATCAATGAAACAAAACTAACCACCTCTGCGCAAGATACAACCCCCCTTTATTATTATGGAGGAGATGTGTCTCTTCGTGATCTTTCATGAAAAGAACTTGGAGAAGAAATCAGAACAATAACTGATGAAAAAGCGGATCAATATCTGTTCTTTGATGTTGCAAGTGGGGTAGTTACTACTCCTTCTTCTACCGATCTAACCGTGCAAAATGGAGGGATTATTAATTTAGAGAAGCTATATGCTACAGTTTCCTATTCTCCAATATACTTTCTAACCTCCTTAGATGAATGATTCCAATTCTGTCAGAAGGTTGCAGAATTTGTGGGCAAAACAAATGATATAAAGGAGTATTCTTCACAAGAATGTAGCGATGCCGCAAATATGAAATTTTACAACGGTATGAACCAGGATATTCTCAACTATGCGATGGATCTCTATCTATAAAACGAGCTAAGGTTTTGGAAATATGCTTGAATGATGAAAAAGATATCTCCAAAGTTAGCATACAAAAAAAGGGCAATAATAACTGCCCTTTTTCTAATAATTCTTTTGTTGTTACGCAGAGAATCTTACTTTAAGAATCTTTGCTGCATAATAACACTTTTCCATCTCGAAGAAAGTCGGATTATTGATCTCCTTGAGGATTTTTATTGAACTTTCCCAATGAGGAAAGCACTCTTTAATCCTTTTCATTAAAACCCTTCTCTTTTCTCCCGGTAAATTACTCGGAAGTGTAGAAAGTAAAGTTTCTAACTCTATTTGTCTCAAGAGTTCATTACTGATGATCTCATGAGGAATTACCCTCTCTTGATCCTTGTAGAATCCAATTACAATTCCCCAGTTTATAACTGAGATAGTTTCTTCACGAAAGAACTGCTCAATATGAGGAACAAGCTTTTGGGATTCCTCCCAATGTTCCAAGTGTTCTTTCTTTAAAGATACTCGTAACGAGTTCTCTATTAAAGAAAATAAATCCAACGACCAGAGTTCCTGAATAAATTCGAAAGAAAGAATTCCTTTTTTATAACCTTCTTCAAATTTCTTGTTAGTTTCCTTTAATCTTTTTAATACATTATCCATAATTCTTAAATTTAGTATGTTTATTTTTTTATTTTAAGCAGAAGTTATCTTATATAAAACAGAGCATAAGTCAATCAAAAAAAGAAGGATTTGCATTCTTCCTCAAAAACCCTAGATTTACAGACAGATTTATCGTTTCTTTCCTGATGACAAAAGCGCTCAAAAAAGATAAACTTCCTCAATACCTTCAGCTCTCTGCAGAAGAGATCTTACAAAAAAAAGAATCTCCAGAACAAGAAGCATTTCTTGAACATTTGCTCAAAAAATTTGATGAACATATCGCCAAAGGAGGTAAGATATTACTTATCACTCTTACCAAAAAATCAAGTGAAGAAGTAACAAATTTTCTCGTATCCAAAGGGTACAAGGCCTTCTATCTCCATAGCGAAGTAGCGACGATGGATCGCCGAGAAATCATCAAAAAACTTAAAAAGGGAGTAATAGACATCATTGTGGGAGTAAATCTTCTAAGAGAAGGGATTGATCTTCCTGAGGTAACCTTAATAGCAGTGCTGGATGCCGACAAGGAGGGTTTTCTTAGATCCACAACCTCTCTCGTACAGATTATCGGTCGTGCTGCTCGTAATCCTCATAGCGAGGTGATTCTCTATGCAGACTACTTTACGGAGTCTATTCTCAAAGCATTGCGAGAGACCTACCGTCGTCGTTCTATTCAAGAAAAGTTGAATACTGAGCAGGGAATCACCCCTACTGCAGCAACGTCCAATGTCAAAGACCTAGAAATAGTAAAAACAGATGAAGACCTTACCCAAGAGTTTTCATCCCTTACTAGAGGGAAGGTAAAGAGGCTCAAAAGAATGACGAAAATGGAAAAAAATCTGATCCTCAAAGACCTCAGACAACAACTAGACGATGCAATCAAGGAGCGAAGGTTTGAAGAGGCGGCAGTCATCCGTGACCAAATAAAAGAACTCGAAGGAGAATAGGTATTTTACAACATCGCAATGCGGTGTTTTTTTTATGTTTAATCGTCATCCTGAGCCTGCGAAGGATCCAGGTGACCGATTGCTGTCATCCTGAACG
>JAQUDD010000001.1:0-26637 GCA_028685875.1 Candidatus Absconditabacteria bacterium | reverse complement strand
TGTCATCCTGAACGGAGTGAAGGATCCAGCTGTTCATAGTGTTCACGTAGACTGGATTCTTCGTTACGCTGTGCTCCACTCAGAATGACCGATTGCTGTCATCCTGAACGAAGTGAAGGATCCAGCTGTATGATAGAGATATATGGACTGGATTCTTCGTTACGCTTTGCTCCACTCAGAATGACGGACTGTTGTCATCCTGAACGAAGTGAAGGATCCAGCTGTTCATAGTGTTCACGTAGACTGGATTCTTCGTTACGCTGTGCTCCACTCAGAATGACGGACTGTTGTCATTCTGAACGCAGTGAAGGATCCAGCTGTATGATAGAGATATATGGACTGGATTCTTCGTTACGCTTTGCTCCACTCAGAATGACGGACTGTTGTCATCCTGAACGGAGTGAAGGATCCAGATGCTCATAGTGTTCACGTAGACTGGATTCTTCGTTACGCTGTGCTCCACTCAGAATGACAGACTGTTGTCATCCTGAACGGAGTGAAGGATCCAGCTGTTCATAGTGTTCACGTAGACTGGATTCTTCGTTACGCTGTGCTCCACTCAGAATGACGGACTGTTGTCATTCTGAACGCAGTGAAGGATCCAGATGTATAATAGAGATATATGGACTGGATTCTTCGTTCCGCTTTGCTCCACTCAGAATGACGGACTGTTGTCATTCTGAACGCAGTGAAGGATCCAGATGTTAGATTCAGTGAATTCTTCCTTATACTGTGCTCCACTCAGAATGACGGACTGTTGTCATCCTGAACGCAGTGAAGGATCCAGATGTTAGATTCAGTGAATTCTTCCTTATACTGTGCTCCACTCAGAATGACGGACTGTTGTCATCCTGAGCCTGCGAAGGATCCAGATGCTCATAGTGTTCACATAGACTAGATTCTTCGTTACACTCAGAATGACGGACTGTTGTCATCCTGAACGCAGTGAAGGATCCAGATGTTAGATTCAGTGGATTCTTCGTTACGCTGTGCTCCACTCAGAATGACGAGTATTTGCTGACAAGGAAATATGTCCATACTCCCTTAAGAACAGTAAAAACTCCCCAAATATTTGACAAATAGTAAAATAGATATATAATATGAACGATAGTGTTTTATATTATGCAATATCTATGTGGTGAGGAGTTTTATTATTACTATTCTGAACCTTGTTCCTGGAACAAAGTTCTGTAAAAAAGAAAAAACTTGGAGCAGAAATTAATAGTAACCAGATTTCTTTTTTGACAACTTTTATTACGGGAATTGTCGCGGCAATTGTAGTATTTTTTCAAAATAACCGAACCTTTGATCTTAATCTACTCAGTTTTACTCTAGTGGTATACCAAGTATTGGCGGCCGTCATCTTTTATGCAATATCCAATAAAGCCGTTCACTATGCAGACAGATCCACTTCGGCGGTCTTGAGTACCATGGCAATTCCTCTCCTCCTCCTCTTCGATATGATCCTAGGATATGAAATACTCTCACGACATATCATCGGTGTGATATTTTTAATCGTAGTGCTTTCCTACAGTTTCCTTAATGGGCAATTTTCCACCAAAGGAATCAAATACGTCATTATCTCAAATCTGATTTCGGTAACAACGATCACAGCTTTTAAATACTCTGTTACCTACTTCACCACCACTTCCATGATGAATTTTCTCAATTGTTTTTTTGTCAGCTGACTTTTCTTTATCGTAATCATGAGAACCCTTGGGCGAAAGGGAATCAAACAGATACTAAAGCCAAAATATATGCTCTTTGGATGCTTACACGGAATAGGAACGGTCCTCTGCGCTGCTGCCTATAGTGTAATGATTTCTTCCATTGTAGCGGCACTCAAGAGATTCCTCAGTATGATGCGAGGAATTCTGATGTGAAAATTATATTTCCGCGAAGATAATGTTCTGAGAAAACTGTCTATAGCATCTCTGATTGGGTGTGCAGTAGCGATTATGAATATTGGTCCGATGCTTGTTAATGCATTCAAGGAACCAGAAATTCTACAACATGCCTCTGCAGAATCCGAACCCCTAGTATGTACCTTTTCAGAAGATATAACAAAAAAACCCATTAAAAATGCGGTACAAAAATAATTTTTCCTCGTTCATAGGAGGTCTCATGACTTTCTAGAGGGAGTAGCGAGGTATCCAGTAAACAGACATTATCCTGGACAGCCTGTCTCGCACAAGTTGCGGGAGAGCGAAGCAGAAGAGGGGGTTAGTTACAGCACGCTGGATTTTTCACCCCAATTTGCAGGTCTTAGTATAACAGAATTTCCTATTGCTTCTTTCTTGCATTTATCAGCGAAAATCCTACACTGAACGGGAACTTTCAATATCTAACTCTCCGCTTAGATGCCCAAGAAGCAGTTTGCTATCGGAAATATTCCCCATCCTCCTCAGCGATTCCCTCTCAAGAATGTTGTATATATGCTTTTGTTATTGTTTTCTTTTATGTTTTTTACTCTCTATTCTGGGGTAACTAGAATTATTTTCCATCAAGATAAGTTCGATATTTTTACCAAAGATTTGCCACAGCTTGCTACTTACTTTTGGCCGGTAGACAAGACGGTTTCCGAGAAATTATTTACTCTCGATGAAGTGATGCAATCCTACATGAGTGGAGATAATATCTTCCTGACTAAAAGCGAAGAAATAGAAGATCTTCGGCTCTATATCACGCAAAATAGAAACTATCTTTCTCAGCTAGGATTTGAAGACTATGATGGACTAATGGATTTTTTGGCAGAACTCTATCAACACAGAGAGGAAGTGTATCTTCTCCTTGGAAGAAATCAGCCTTTTAATTATTTGGTCTTGCTCCAAAATGGGAACGAAAAAAGACCTAACGGAGGATTCTTTGGTTCATTCGCCTTCATCAAAGTAGAAGGAGGACATATCAAAGAAATGGAGGTCATTGATTCCTATTTTCCAGATTATATCGCTCCTCAAACGCGTATCCCCCTCCCTCAGCGATTTTCGGAGACCTTTGGGGAATCTCAGGCAGGATTTATTGCGGGAAATAAATTCTGATTTACCAATATTGATGGAAAAAATATTAAAACGCTCTATGAAAAGATGTTTAACTACGAATATGATCCCGCTAGAGTAGATAAAGTGATTAACCCTGACGAACGAGAACTTCTCCATAATCAATTTATCAAAGGGGTAATCTTCCTTGATTCTACTTTGCTAGAATATCTTCAGCCTTCTTTCAAGCGAAAAGCACGAGAGCGACAGTTTGTAAACGCTACGATTGATCTCATTAGAGGGGAGGATCAGAGCCACAAAAAGCAAATCTATCTGGAAGAGGTAGTAGAGTATTTCAATCAGCATAAATTTACCATAGCAAAAAATCTGATCAATAATCGAGAAGGTCTCCTTTCCAAAGAATATCTGCAGGTTTTCCTCTCCAATACGACGCCTGAGCTCAATACTTTCCTTCAGAAGCATCATCTCCAAACGATCTATCAAGACAACACCATCTATGCACGAGATATCAATACTTCCTTCAATAAAGCAGATGCCTTTCTTGAAAAATACCTAGAGCTTTTTGATAGTGAGGGGAATCTAGTGCTTGCTACCGATCAAGATATGCTTCCCCTCAATTCCCTCTCAGGAGGAAACTATTCGCTCCATTTGAGCTATAATTTTAGCGTCCCAGAAGAATATCTTAAATTTATTGCTTCTCTTACAGAAAAATATGAAGTAACACTGACGCCCAGAGAGCAAGATATCCTTGTGCTTGGTCCCGTTATCTATGACAATAAACCTAGCCCTCGCTGGCGATCTTCTAGGTCTCTAATGTATATTCCTTCTCATATTGTACTCCAAAAAGTTCACGGAGATGTTACAGACCAGAAATATTTTAAAACAGAATTTTCTCAAGGGATTTCCTACACTATTGAGACCAATGAAAATCACAGAACCGTACAGGCAATCATTGACTTTACAGTCCCTTGATAATGCTCTCTTCCTCTTTGTTCTTTTTATCTCTTTATCTTTTTCTCCCTCTTATGCAGCACTATATCGAGCTTCTCCAAGGATACTACAAATTTCTCTGTCTCGGAAAGTATTTTGAACATACTGCAAAGCAAAAAAAAGCGGAAAAAATCGAAACTTCCCTTCGCATTCCTACCAGTACCAAGACAAGTTTTGGAATCAATACAGAGATTACCAACACCTTATTCCAAGAAATCCACAAACATCCTGAACAAAAAAATGTCTTTGGCTACCTGCTGGAAATCAGTGCTTTTAGGGGAATTTTCTCGGTAATGAGAGAGCTCATTGAGCAAATGCCGAGCTTTCGTACACATCTTCAAACCATCCTCCAAGAGCAATATTTCCCTTTTGAACAAACAATCAGATTTCTCAGAAATGTACTCAGCCACAGTAGCAATACTTCTCTCCTCATCCAAGAAGAAGACTTCAAAAAGCAGGAGGAATTTCTTCATTCCCAAAAGACTCAAAAGATTACGCTCAGCTTTACCTATAGCAAATATCTCAAAGAGCGAAAAGGTTCTCCTGACTATTCCTGTGAAATTAAGATTGATTTCTCGACATTAAAAGCCAATGTTTCCCTACGGAAAATCGTACCTTTGCATCAGATGTATCTGCTTGCAGAGCTCTGTTATAATCTCTCCAAAGTGATCTTACAGAGAATGAAACTCGCTCAATCTGCTAATCAAAAAAGCTCCCCCAAAACCTCAACAACCTCATCTTCCACCCCTCCCTCTTCACGCCAAAAAAGAAAAAAGAACAAAAAACCTGTTGCTGCTCCGTCTGCTTCATCTTCTCCCACTTCATCTACTTCCCCCACCTCCGCTCGCAAACCGAGAAAGAAATCTCCTCCTTTAGCTAAAATAAACTAATGGAAATTCTGATAGTTATTGCTCTTATCTTCCTATGAGTAGTGTTTGGATCATTTGGATCCGTGATTTTTTTTCGTTTAGGGGATATTCCCACACGAAAGGTGCTCAAAGGATTTCTTATTGGACGCTCCGAGTGTACCCATTGTCATCATCCCCTTGCAGCGAAAGATTTAATCCCCCTCTATAGTTTCCTCTCCCAAAAAGGAAAATGTCGCTATTGCAAAGCAAAACTTTCTTGACGATATCCTTTTCTTGAGATCTCCACTGTCCTCATCTTCCTTCTTTGCTATTTCTTTCTGGGAGCAAGTAACCCCCTTCTCCTCTTCTTTGCTTGTGGGATCTCTTGGTTACTTCGGCTCATTCTGCTCTATGATATCTACCGCTATGAGTTACACCTTTCCGCAAGCATTGCAGTTGCAGTCCTCACTTTTCTCGCACTTCTTGTCCTAAAAATCCCCTTCATTCCAAGCCTTCAATCAGCTTTACTATTCTTTTTGCTCTTCTTAGCAATCTATCTTTTCGCGAGGCTCTACGTATTTCTGAGGTTCAAAGAAAAAGGAGAAGGATTCTGATTCTGAGATGTGATATTTGCTCCGATGATTGGACTTCTGCTCTCCTTCTTCTGGCTTCCCACAGGAGGAATAGAGCGAACCTATACGATATTACTGTATCTCATCTTTTCTTGTACTACAGGAATTCTCTATTATTTTCTTGCATTACTGTTCGTGAAACAACAAAGAAGAACATCTTCCAAACCTGTGCTCTATCCAACAAAGACACTCCCCTTTCTCCCTGCAATGCTAGCAGGACTAGTTTTACTGATCTACCTTTGACCTCAATTACTCAGACTTTTACTTTTTTTCTAGATACTATACATCATGTTCAATTATCTGAAAAATATCTTCATATCCGCTAAAAATAGACGAATTGCCTTGATACAGTTTCTTACTAAACACAAGAGATTTGTGTGTTTTTTCATTATTACTTGTGGAGCGTATCGAATTACTTCCTTTAGCCTTTTTTCTACTAATGCGTTTATACTTCCCATAATAAGTTTTATTGTATTGTTGTTGGGTATCTATTTTCTCGCAATCGATCTCCAACACTTCAAACAAAAATATTTCTGGGTCATTCTTCTAATTTTTTGTATTTCCCAGCTTTTTTTCTTCGCTGGTGGCACACGGCATACCTATATAGAAATTGTGCTCTTTCATGGGGTGATTGCTTTGTTACTCTATTCTCTATTAGATTACCTTACAAATGCAATATCCTTTTCAGCTTTTAGTTATTTTACTCAAGGGGGATATCCTATTGCAGCAATAATTACCCTCTTTCTGAGTGTCCTATTACTCGGGAAATATTCCCAGATTCCTTTTAGTTGTGAGGATATTGATCACTTTCCACAATCGCTTATAGCATCACCAAAGGAATCGGTAGAAGAGTGAGTATCAACCATTCAGCAAGGACGAAATACTATCATAGGATTTTTCAAACCAGAATCCGAAGAAGTGATGCTTCCTCCTGAACTTCTGCCTCCTCAGACCACTATCCCCAAATCTGAGATAGAACTTTTCTTTGAAAGAAGTCAGAACTATTTCCGTACACAAATCGTTGATTTACAGGGATCAGTTACCAAAAATAGTTGTGAATTTGTAATGGAAAAATTAAAGAATCTCCAGATGAATGACGGATTCCAGCTCGCAGTCGTGCTATTATTGTTTTTCCTCTTTATCGGGGTAGCAAAGATTTTATTGCGAATTATTAGTGCAATTGGTTTCGTAATCTTCCTTTGCCTAAAACCTTTTAAACTCTATAGTCTCAAAAAAGTACATGTAGAGAGAGAAACCTTGAGCTAAAGGGAATTTCACTAAAAAACTAAAAAACACCGCATTGCGGTGTCTTTTTATTTCAGAGGCCCACTAGAGCACAATATTGATAATCTTTCATGGAACATAAATAACTTTTCTTACTTCACCTTTGCTGAGATGTTCCTTCAGCTTTTCATCTTGTTTTACGAGTTCCATTACTTCAGCTTCACTCGCACTTGGACTGAGTTCAAGCGTTCCTCTTACCTTTCCATTAAACTGCACTGCCATCTTCACGCTATCAGAGACAAGCTTGCTTTCCTCATATGTTGGCCATTTCGCATATTGAAAGATGGAAAACGGATTCCCTAATTTCTCTCGGAATTCTTCCGCCAAATGCGGTGCAAACGGCGCTAGCAAGATAATCAAGGTCTCAAACAGCTTTTTATTTATCTTTTCTTGTTCACTGAGTTTATTCACCAAGATCATAAACTGAGAAATCGTCGTATTAAACTTAAAGGCATCGATATCTTCGCTCGTCTTCTTGATTGTCTGGTGCAGAAGCGTCTCTACTTCTTTAGTCATCACGACATGCTCTTCCGTTTTTTCCCAAAGCGCAATCACCTTATCAAGAAATTTTCTCACGCCTTTCAAACCATTGGTATTCCAGCTGATATATTGGTCAAAAGGTCCCATAAACATCTCATACGTCCTGAACGCATCCGCTCCATATTCAGCGATCACATCGTCAGGATTTACGACATTCCCTCGTCTCTTGGACATCTTACGACCATCTTCGGCCATAATCAGTCAGACTTTTTCATATCTTTGGAAAGGTTCTTGTTTGTTCACTACACCAATATCAAAGAGGAATTTCTGCCAAAATCTCGCATAAATCATATGTCTGGTCACATGTTCAGCTCCTCCTACATAGACATCCACATTCCCCCAATATTTCTCCTTGTCTGGTGCAAGCATGCTTTGATCATTGTGCGCATCCATATATCTGAGCCAATATCGGCTAGATCCTGCTCGTCCTGGCATCGTATTGGATTCCCTTCTCGCGGGATTTCAGCAAATAGGACAAGTGGTATTCATCCATCGATCAATATCCGCCAAGGGACCTTCTTCTCTTCCTGTTGGCTCATAGTTGTCCACATCAGGCAGTTCTACAGGCAAATCAGTTTCAGAAAGCGGAATAGATTTCGCGATATTTACCAGTTCTATTTCTCGTCCTACCATTCCATTTTTTTCGACTTTCTCAATATATCCTGGTGTAAAGTCCCAGTGTTTTTTCAAAACATCAGCACTAGTAACTTCTGAAAATTCCTTATCATCCGAGTAAATAGCCTCCAACTTCTCAAAGTTATAGAGCTCCTCAAAACTTTTCCATTGATAGGCGTTAGTTATTCTTGCATATTGCACTTCATGAGTTTCTTTATTTACCATTTTAAGATAGTCTCCTATTTGAATATTCCCAAAATATCTGTCCACTTCTTCAGGATTGAGCGCTCTGGTTTCGATAGTTTTTTTCTTGCTCAAAATTCCATTTCGGGACTTCTGATTGTAGAAGTTGATGGTATACAACCCTCCTTTGTAAGGAGGGGTAGGGGAGGTTGAGTAATTGTTTTGCAAACCCCCCGCTCCTTCGTCGCCTCCCCCCTTCGTAAGGGGGGTAACCAACTCCTGTTCTCCACAATGATTACAAAACACGACAGGAAAGGGCTCTCCCCAATATCTTTGGCGAGAGAATACTCGATCCTGTATTTTGTAATTAGCTTTTACTCCACCGATTCCTTGCTCTTGTAATCGTTCTTGCATACTCTTTATTGCTTCATCACTGGTCAGTCCGCTGAATTGTGCAGAATTGATGACTACTCCTTTTTCTGTGAAAGCGTGGGATAATTCATGCGTATCACCTCACCCCCGACCCCTCTCCTTCAAGGAGAGGGGAGAGCTAGCATACTCAATGATTTTTGCAACAACTTCTTCCAAATGTTCTTCCACTTCTTCGACACTAAATCTCAGAAAATTTACTCCATAAGAGGAGATCTCTTCTTCTCTTTGCTGATCGTACTCCTGTTGTTGGTCGTGAATTTTTCCATCAATTTCAATAGCTAGTTTGAGTTCATCACAATAGAAATCAACAATATAGCGTCCAAAGGGATGCTGTCTCCTAAACTTTAATTGAGAGATGTTTCTATTTCTGAGCACCTCTCGCATAATATCTTCGGTAGAAGTCTGGTTTTTTCTTAACTCTTTTGCTAAAGCCTTGATGTAAGAAGGGACATCTTGATACTGAGCATAGTCAACATTATAGCTCGCTTTGCTTTCATTCTTCTCACCACTAATTCCCTCTCCTTCTAGGAGAGGGTTAGGGAGAGGTCTAACACTCTCCCTGATTGCAATATCATACTTCTTCGCAAATTCAAAATCTCTCTCATCATGAGCAGGCACCGCCATCACTACTCCCGTTCCATAATTCGCCAAGACATAGTCTCCTATATATACCGGCACTTCTTCACCATTAAAAGGATTGATTGCATAGGCTCCCGTGAATTGTCCTGTTTTCTCTTTTTGCAGTTCAGTTCTTTCGAGCTGAGTTTTGTGCTTTGCTTGGTTTTTGTAAGCTTCTACAGCATCTTTATATTCAGCAGTAGTAATCTGATCAACTAATGTATGTTCAGGTGCCATCACGACGAAAGACATCCCAAAGACGGTATCTACTCTAGTGGTGAATACTTCGAAACTGAGTCTCTCAGACCCTCCTTCTGAAGGAGGGGTAGGGGAGGTTCATTCTACGCTCGAATCCCCTGAACCGCTTTGCGGTTCTTCCCCCTTCATAAGGGGGATGGCAATTTTCATTTCAAACTGCGTTCCTTCAGATTTTCCAATCCAATTTCTCTCCAGTTCTTTCATGCTTTCCTCCCAGTCAAGTTCATCTAATCCTTCCAAAAGTCTGTCTGCATACGCAGTAATTCTGAGCACTCGTTGTCTCATCGGTCTTTGTTCCACCTCGCTTCCACATCTCTCACACTTTCCGTCTTCAAGGTCCTCATTCGCCAAACCGGTCATACAATGCGGACATCGATTAATCGGCTTAAAGTCGATATATGCCAATCTCTTTGCATCAAGTGCTTGTGTCAGTGCTTGCGACCCCCTTTCGTAAAGGGGGGTAGGGGAGATTTTTCCCTCTACATTTGGACCCCCCGACCCGCTTTGCGAGCCTCCCCCCTTCATAATGGGGGTTCCTATAAGCTTTTCCTCTAGTTCGCTAATAGGTTTCGCAGTCTTTGCTTCTTCATCATAGTAGTGCGTATAGAACTGCAAAAAAATCCACTGTGTCCATCTATAGTATTCAGGATCAGCGGTGCTAAAAGATCTGTCTCGATCATACGAAAACCCCATACTTGCGAGCTGCCTTTTAAAATTCTCAATATTTTCCTTCGCTACCACTTGAGGCTTCATTTTATGATCAATCGCGTATTGTTCGGTTCCTAGTCCAAAAGTATCAAATCCCATCGGATGAAGCACGCTACATCCCTCCAGCATCTTTTTCCTCGCCAACGTATCGGTAGCAATATATCCCTTAGGATGTCCAACATGCAGTCCTGCTCCGCTCGGATAAGGAAACATATCCAAAATATAAAACTTTTCCTTATTGGGATCTTCTGTAGTCTTGTAGACCTTGGATTCTTCCCATTTTTTTTGCCATTTAGCTTCCATATCTTTGAAATGTGCTTCTGTCATGTTCTTCTCCAAAAAAAAGATAAATCTGAGACCAGATTAGCGTTTACTCAGAAAAAATCAAGCAGAGAATAGACATATAGCGGGAAGCTATGTCAAAAATGTAGCATAGACAAGAAAAAAAGTGACAACATTGACTACATAAAATACCTGTCGATAAAAGATAATAAAAGTATAAAGAGAGAAATAGTGCTTATGAATAATAGTTTCTTGCTATCATTTAAGCTTGACTTAAGGTAGAAGAAAAATAAATATAAGTCATATACATAATATGTCAACAGAATGTTTTGTCAATGTGCTCTCGCTATCTAAAGAAGATGTCTAGACCGATTTGACATCTCCTTTGAGGAGCAAAGGTATTTATCTTTTTTTGTACACACCATAAAAAAAACTTTACACTATCTAGCGATACTCGTGCTTTTAGCACAAGTGGTTTTGCCAGGACTCGTAAACGCAACAGAGTCAACACCTATGGAGACAGGAAATGAGCTTGTCGAAATTGTAATCAATAGCGAGACCGATGTTCCTGCTGAGGCACTTGAGCCCGTTCCAGAACCAGAAGTACAACCAGAACCAGAAGTACAACCAGAACCAGAAGTACAACCAGAACCAGAAGTACAACCAGAACCAGAAGTACAACCAGAACCAGAAGTACAACCAGAACCAGAAATACAACCAGAACCAGAAGTACAATGACCACAAAAAATGCTCTTTCTTAGCTATGCTCCACAGGGAGGTTTAGTAACAGACTTGAGTGCATGGGACTTCTCTGAGACAAAGTCTGGTGGGCATTATCTATTGGTGCCAGGAGGATTAAAAGTGTGGACAGACAGCAATACTAAACAGGACAAAGTAGCAGGATATATTGATCAAGAATATCTTCTTTCAGAAGATAAAAATACTTTAATGCCAGAATTCCTTACAATACTTACCATAGAGTGAACCGTTCCTCCCTCTGCCCAATTAGTAGTTGATTTTGATGGAGATTGAATAATAGACGGGATTTTAGTTGGAGAGTGAGTTTATGGAGAAAACTGGTGGTTGTCAAATAGTTCCTTTCAATCAGTAAAGGATTATGCACCACACAATGGATGAGGGAATGGATCACCTCGATATGGGACCTTAGAGGAATGGACAAATAATTTTCAAAATGCTGTCGTTAAAAAGGTAGGATTTAGTTTAGGAAGTTGAATAAAAGGGAATTATGTAATTACTGCCATGAAATTTGGAGGAGTTGAATATACCTATACTACTACAGCAACGATAGAGAATTTAAAATTTTATAAAGGAAGTACGGAAATTTTAGAAAATACCGTAGTAGATTATACAGGAATTACTCTAAAGTGGGATAATGTTCCCAATATTGAACGTTATCAAATAAAGGTAATTGCACCCGATGAAACATCACAAGCATCTCGTTATACAGGGACTCCAACATTTGGTTTATCTGATACAACTAGATATGGTTATTTTGGGACACAAGAATGAACATGGCAATACCAAGTGCGTTACAAGGATGATACGACAAAGGTATGGTCAGAATATTCTTCATTAGTAAGTTTAGTCTACGATAGTACTCCACCAACATTAGATTGGATAAAAGCAAATGGAGAAGATTTAAAATCTGATGGAAGTAGTATTGTAAGTAATGCAAAAGATATAAATTTTTCTGCGATGTGTAGTGATGCAACAGGAGTAAAGTACTATTCTGAGATTAAAGCAAATGGTAATACCTATAAAGGAAAAGAAAATTTATTAGTTCCAGCAGGAACATTGTTAGACGGAAACTATACATTATCAGTAATATGTACAGATACCGTGGGAGCATGAGCAAATAAAGCAACATACAAAGTAGAATTTGCGGTAGATAATACTCTACCAACCATCAAAATAAAAGATCTCAATAGTTGAGACGCAGCAGTAGCAGGATCAAATGGTTATTATAGTAAAATAAGTTTTAAATTATACGACAAGAATAAAAATCTCTCAGGAGTTATGTTAAATGGTAATTGGTATTCAAGAGGGGGCGAGCGAAATGACCTAAATTGGATTAATATTAATAAAAGTCATTTAGTTGAAGGAGAAAACACAATCTATGTTATAGATAAAGCAGGGAATAAATCAGAAGACTTAATCTTTTTCTTTGATATAACTGCTCCAATAATTTCTATAAAAGAAGGAGCCATAGGTAGTGATGGAAGATATTCAAAAATAGATTTAAAAATTATAGATAACAGTGAAAACTTAGAAAAATGTGTGGTAAATGGTAAAGACTGGTCAGCAACCAATAATAAGTGGGGGCGAGACTTAAATGGACATTCTTGGTGGCAAAAAGAGGGAGAAAATACTGTTATTTGTTATGATCTAGCAGGGAATGCTTCTGAAGAATTTACATTTATTTTTGATACAACTCCACCAGTTGTGGAATTAGTTACCACTTACACAGATAAGGACGGAGTAACTCATAATCAAGTCCCTCTAGAAAAGGATTTTGTTAATGCTAGTGATAATGTTCGCGTGAAGACAGAGGTTGGGGCCACAGTGTATGTTGAAAAAGATGGGGAAGTTGTCGCTTCTTTCGTATGGGATGGGAAAGGATGATATAAATCTGTAGATTATCTCTGGAAAGGACAATATTCTAGAGGTGATGGACTTTATACATTTTACTCTATAGATCCAGCAGGGAACAAATCAGGTATACTGACATTAACTGTAGATACTATCGCTCCATTAATTGCTTCAGGAACAATAACTATAGTAAGCGGATCAACGATTACAGGAGCTATTACACTAAATATAACTGACACTAATCTCTCAAGTGTTGAAATTATATACAATGGAACTCAGATTTTTAATGAAGTAGTTTTTGATTATTCTACAGGACTTACCCTCACAGGAGAATATAAAGTAATAGCAGTAGATAAAGCAGGGAATACAACGGAGACAACCTTCACTATTGCTGAAGAAAGTACAACAATTATTCTTACAACTCCACCAAGTGGACGATCTAGTGGCGGATGAGGTGGATGAGGTTCTGCTTCCGTGGAAGATGTCGTCTTAGGCGGAGAAGTTCCTATGAGCACAACCAAATGTAGCATTGAAGGATCTACCTATTCAGATGAAGAAAATGCAGCATATCTTTACGCTTGTGAAAATGATATCACAACAATCAGAAATATCAATGACGCAAGACTTCAGGATCCCCTTACGAGAGCAGAACTTGCTAAAATGCTTACCCAATACACAGTAAGTCATGTGGATAAAAGACCAGATACAACAAAAGACTGTTCGCTCTTTAATATGAGTACGGCTCATTATACGGATGATCTTCCTGGATATATGACACTTTCTTGCCAGTTGAGTATCATGGGAGTACATCCAGATTATACTCCCCTTTCAGATTTTATGCCTGACAAAACGGTATCAAGAGCGGAATTTGGGACAGTATTCTCTAGAATTCTTCGAGGAGATATTCATGAAGGAACAGATCAAGCATGGTACCAAAAACATCTTGCAGCCCTTAAGGAAGCAAAAATTATGACGGATATTACTCCTGATTTAACTGAACTGAGAGGATGGGTATTCTTGATGATGTATAGATCTACTCAGCAAGAACCAACTCCAAGAGTATAATTTATGGGAAAGAATAAGAAAAAAGACTCAGGCATCACGCTTGGGTCTTTTTTATCATGCTCTCAGGGGATTATTTTTCCATAGGAAACGTTCTATCAAAATAGCGATACTTGATACCCTTGATACGACTTTCAGCACTGCTATGTTCGCTTTGATCTAAAAGTGCTTCATATCCAAGATACCAATAGGTAAAGCTTTCTGCATAATCTTCTTCTTTATTTTGTTGAGCATATTGACTTACGAAGTCTCCGCTTTGGCATTTATTTTCTCCATCTTTTCGACAAAGTTGATCAAAAGTCTGAGTAGAGATGTCTCTAAAATAATAGAGATAATGAGCGAACTCATGGATAAAAATCTGTCTTACATATTTATCAAAATTATACAAATACGTCGTATCTTTACAGATATTAATATTTAATATAATTTTAGTCAGTTTTCTGTCTGTTCCATCTTTTCTCTGGGTCATATGATAGCTTCCTTTAGTAGTTCCACACTGTTGTACATAATTAAGTTGTATTTTCCCATCGAGATGCTCAAGATCCTCTCTATCTAGAAATCCTTTTTCTACTAATTTTTCCACTTCTTGAAAAATGATCTTTTCGCTCAGACTAGCAAATCTTTGGTCAGTAATACTTAATGTTTCGTCATTGTTTTGAATTACCAATAAAGCCTTAGATGCCCCTTCCTTTACCTCTTCCTTTACCTCTTCCTCCACAGCATTGTTTTCATTCTCTTCCAGTATTTCTTCCTTTTGTGGTGTCTCTATGGGTTCTTCTTCTGCGCTTGCGTGCTCCTCTCAGTCAGTAGTTTCTTCTGCCTCCAAAGTCCCGAGATATGCTTGTTGCGAAAGCTCTAGTAAAGCATAGAGAAAACTTTTCTGGGTACAAAGAAGCTTATCATCTTCTGGGGAAATACCGAGAATAAGAACTTTAATTCCTTCAAATCTCCTCTGCATCTCACGTTGAAATTTCCAACTTGGAATATTTGAAACCCAAGCGCTCTTCAGTTTAGCAAAGAGAAGCTCTCCTTCTTTGAAGGAAGAATTATCACAATAGTGTTCATTGAGACTTTGGAAAATAGTATAAGGAAAAGGCTTCTTAATATCCCAAGTAGCTAGTTGTGCTTTATTTTCTAAAAAGGTATACACTTCACCAATACTTTCAAAGGGATGAGTACATATTCCATGCTCTTCTGCTAAACAAATTTCCTTTGCTTCACTGTATCCTATTCCGAATAAAAGAAAGGATAAGAATCAGAATATCAGCATCGTTGTCTTGTGATTCATCATAGTGTTGGAAAAATAAATACACTACAGTATATTCACAAAATATAAAAATGTCAAATAATTGACAGGAAAATAATGAGATGTAAAATATATGTTGTTACAAACAAAAAATCCCCAATCAATGGGGACCTTTTGGCTTTGTTCTTATAGTATTATACCCTAGAAAGCATTTTCATCAACTACGGTCTCATCTTCTTCTACAGCTTCAGCAGCTGCAGGAGCAGTATATGTAGTTTCTTCAGATCTGTTGAACATTTTTGTAGGATCTTCTTTAGCGAAGTCAACCTTAATAGGTCTTCCCCAAACTTCTTGTCCATCCATTTCAGCTTTTGCTTTTGCTGCATCTTCTCCATTAGCAAATTCTACGAATCCGAAACCTTTACTTCTCTTAGTCTCTCTATCGAGATTAACTCTAGCAAATACGATTTCTCCAAACTTTGCAAATTCTTCTCTGAGGTCATTACCTCTCATCTGCCAATTAAGTCCTCCAACAAATAGTTTTGTTTGACTTACGATCATTTCTTCACTCATGTACACACAATATAACGAATAAAATGTGGTTCTTAATTTGAACTACCCCACCCTTATACACTTTATAGATCAGAATACAAATCTTTTTCTTCGAAATTTGCTTTTTTAGATGACTTCGTCTATAATTGCTTTAAGATTTATTTTATTATACGAGACAGCGATGAGCGATACTACACAAATTTCACAGACACAGCCTCAGATTTCTTCTTCTCCTGCTATTGAAGAACCAGTAAAAAAGAATTTTTTTGGAGGGGAGGTAAATCCTCTTGAAAATACAGAACAATTTCAGCCCATCAATCCCCCAGCAGAAGAATTTAATCCTTTTGTAGAAGAACCAGAAGGGGTTTCCGTAGTTCCCGAAGAGCAGGTATCAGCATTTGATGGTAATCTAGACTTCTCAGAACAAGAAAAATCTGTATCTCCTTTCGAGCAAACTCAAGAAGATATTCCTTCTTTTGAAAACTTCGATCCCTTTGATGAGGGAGAAAGCGAAGAATCTTCTCAAGTTGAAGAAAAATTAGAAGCCGTAGAAGTAGAATCCGATACGCTTTCTTCAGCATCAGAACTCATAGATGAAGTACAAGGGGCTACAGCAGCTATTTCCGAAGAACATGATGAAGAACCAATTGATAAGGTTGAAGAGATTGAAGCAGAGAGTACCAAATACGAGGAAGAAATTCCGGAACAAGAAATTCAAGAACAAGAGGAAAAGGCTTCCGTAAGGGGTTTCCCAGAATCAGAAGAGATGGAAGAAATACTTTCTGATGAGGATGAACTAGAAGAAGTAGAGCAGGAAGAAATACTTTCTGATGAAGAGGAAATGGAAAAAGAACCAGAATCTACACAATACACTTCATCGCTCTTTAAAAAATTTAACGAATTAGTGAAGACGACTAGAGAAATTTTTTCTCTCCTCTCAGAAGAGGATCAGTCTTTTAGAGTTTTAGGAGGGAAGAGTGGTACTTCTACCTTAGAATATTATATATATCTTGTAGAAGATGAGGAAGAAAATACTGACCTCTTTGTAAGAAAGGTAGAAACAGATAATCAAACCCAAGAAGAAACTGAGCATCTTCTCCAGTGGAATCTCAACTATGCAAAGAATCTCCTTAATGTCTTTGTAGATGAGATATTGCTCTTTGAACTCAGTGATGAAGAAGACCAAAAATATCAAAATGATATCATTGCGAAACTTTATAAATTTGGATTCCTTTTTGAAACCCATTATCAAGATCTCTACAAAGCGTATGAGGAAAAGAAAGAAGGAGAAGAACAAAAAAAACAACTCCAAGAAATTTTTAGAGCATTCTAGAGACTAAAA
Organism: Candidatus Absconditabacteria bacterium; assembly: GCA_028685875.1. Taxonomy (GTDB): domain Bacteria; phylum Patescibacteriota; class Gracilibacteria; order Absconditabacterales; family Absconditicoccaceae; genus UBA3291. The sequence continues at coordinate 9,439 of JAQUDD010000001.1, read as the reverse complement.
ATATACAAAAAATCGGATACTTTGTCCGATTTTTTCTTTTTGGAGATATTCTAATTCACCCGAGTACCTGTATGTTTGTTATTTAGCACTTGAAACCTTACCTTACTTTACAAGATTCTCAATCAGCATTACACCATCTCCTTCCTCCATCGGAAAAATCTGATAATCAATTTGCTTTTTTTCGATGAATCAATATAATGAATCTAGTTTGTTTTGATATTTAATGATATCATCAAGTAAAAGTGTATTTTCTGGATGTAAGTGTTGTTGTATTTTCTCCATGTATTCTCCATATTGGCTCTTCTGAGCATCAATAAATACAAAATCAAATTTCTCTGAAAAGAACTTTTCTAGCACGATTTCATTGATATCAAAAGGATAGAGTGTAATATTTCTCTGTTTGGCTTCTTTGATATTTTTCAATGCTTCTAAATAAGCAGTATAGCCAATCTCAAAAGAAGAAACACTTCCTTCCCACGCTTGTACGATATTCGCCATACATAGTGCGCTATATCCCACAGCAGCTCAGATTTCTAGTACTCTTTTTGGCTGTTTAATAACCAAAAGATCACCCAAAAATGCTTGAGTTTCTCTGGAAATCAAAGGAATCTTCCTTGCTTCACAAGTTGCTCTTAATTGCTCCAAAAAGCTATACATCATCTTGGGGAGAAATAAAACACTATCATCAAACAAAATTTATTATTTTAGTACAAAATACGTATGACAACAACAGAAACACCAACGCCTCTTCAATGAAATCTTTCTATTGATTTACAGGCGAAAAACAACACAAGAAGAGCCCCTTCAAGGACTTCCTCTTCTACAAGTTCAACTAGAACTAACACTTCCAGAACAGCAAACACCTCCAGAAGCTCCAATCCGAGAAATGCATGATCGCGTACTCAATCTGGAAGCAGGAATTACAACTCGTATAGAGGAAACGCTCAGAGAGGAGGAGATCCTAGAATGACTTCAGCTTCCTTCCTCGCTCATAGAGAGATTAAAGAACCACAATCCATTGCAGAGCTCAAAAAGCTGATCAAGAAAGATGAAATCCCGGTGAGAGTATTCAGCCTTTGAGGGCTCGAAGAAATCGGGATCAATATGACGGTCGTAGAATACAAGAATGATATTATTATCGTGGATGCTGGACTTCAATTTGCAAGTTTTGATATGCATGGAGTAGATTATATCATTCCAGATATCTCTTATCTCATGTCTCGTAAAAAGAACATCAGAGGAATGTTTATTACCCATGGACATCTTGATCATATTGGAGCAATCAAAAATATTATCGGAGAACTTGATTACCCCGTGATTCATACCACGCCACTTGCTCTTGGGCTTATCAGAAAGTCATTAAATGACAAAGACCAAAAGCTGCTTAAATATAAACTGGTAGACCCAGATATTGATATTATCAAAGCAGGATGTTTTACTATTGAATTCTTCCGTGTGAATCACTCTATCCCAGAATCAATGGGATTAGCAATCCACACACCCAAGGGAGTAGTAGTACACTCAGGAGATTTCAAAATTGATTTTATTCCTGCGATTGATAGACCAGCAGATCTCGGAAAGATTTCTAGGATGGGTCAAGAAGGAGTGAAACTCTACCTGGGAGAAAGTACGAATGCTCGTACTCCAGGACATACCCCTTCCGAGAAAATTATTGGAGACAATATCGAAAGAGTGATCGCTCAACATGCAAAACAGAGAATTATTGTTTCTTCTTTTGCATCAAATATTGGTAGAGTAATCCAAATTATTGAAAGTGCAGTAAGACACAATAAAGTCATCTTCCTCGCAGGAAGATCAATGGTAGCAAATGTACAACTCTGTCAGGAACTCGGATATATCAATGTGCCGAAAGAGATGATCAGACTCGTAGGACCTGAAATTGAACAGATGCCAGATGAAAGAGTAATGATTATCTGTACAGGATCACAAGGTGAAGAATTCTCAGCTCTGGTAAGAATGGCAACCAATAGCTTTAAAGATTTTACGTTAAGACCAGGAGATTCAGTAATTCTTTCTTCTCATACAATTCCAGGAAATGAAAAAGCGGTAGGATCATTGATGAATAATTTAGTAGAATTAGGAGTAGAGTTAGTTGATGATCCAAGTTTGGATCTGCATACTTCAGGACATGGATACCAAGAAGACATGAAAGAAATGATGGCACTCCTCAAACCAGAATATTTCTGTCCAATCCATGGAGAACCCATCATGAGACATGCTCATAAGAAAATTGCCATGGATATGAGAATCCCAGAAGAAAAAATTCTCCTCCCCCAAAACGGTCAGATTATAGAGCTTTATGATGAAGCAGTAATTGCATCAGATAAGAGACTCAGACTGGATACAGTAATGATTGATGGAAAAGGACAAGGACACCTCTCTGGAGAATATGTAATGAAGGCCAGAGGAATTATGGGAGAAGACGGAGTGGTTGCTCTCATCTTCAAAGTAGATACCAAGACAAAAGAACTGGTTGGAAACCTTCAAATCGAATCTAGAGGATTTGTCTACTCTTCAGAAGTAAAAAGTATTCACACCCAAATCGTAGAATTTGCAAAAAGCAAATATAACGAAAACCTCAGGAAAAGAATGGAAGTGAAAGATAATCTCAGATATATCAAAGATGCGCTTGGAGAACATATTTCCAGAATCATTGGTAGAGTACCGATGCTCATGCTCATGTTCGTTTATATCAATAGAGAGGCTCTCTCTGGAACTGAAGGAGGAGAAGAAGAAATCGTGGGGATGACCCTAGAAGAACAAGGATATGAAGATTAAAAGTCTGATTACTACTTCTCGTTTTACTATACTATATCAAGAATCTCATTCAGCAGTGAATGGGATTTTTTGTACTCAGAAATTTGCATTAGTAGAAAGATGGAATATACTTAGCAGTATTTATCTTTGTATCATAAGCATGAAAAAATCATTTACTTGGTTGATGCTAGCAATATTACTTATCAATACGCTAGGGATACCTCTTCCTGTACTAGCAGAAGAAGCTGTAGTAGATCAAGAAAAAACAAGCATTGCAGAGGAAGAAACATCAATTCCAGAGGAAGAAATCCTTCCTACTGAAAACCCCCTTTATGAAGGGGGGACAGAGGGGGGTTCGGAAGAAGAAACTAATGAGAACCCTCAAGACACCCTTCCAACAAAAGAGGAAACAACACCTCCAACAGAAGAGGAAACAACTCCTCCAACAGAAGAGGAGGCGGATACAACAGAGGAAGAACCACTTCCAATCGAAGGAGAAGTGATAGAAACTTTCGATGTCACTACCACTCCAGAGGGGTGTTTTACTAGGACAGAATTAGCAGGAAATATCACTATCACAGATTATGCAGTCGAGTGGTGAGAGCAGTGTACGAGAGAAGTAATTATTCCTGCAAGCATAGAAGGAAAACCTGTAACGAGCATCTGAGAGCAGGCATTTAGAGATAACCAACTGACCTCAATAACAATCCCAGATTCGGTAACAACTATTGGAGAGTATGCATTTCGTAATAATACATTAACCTCAGTAACACTAGGAACCGGGGTAACGAGCATCGGATATATGGTATTTTATGGAAATGATCTAACTTCAATAACAATCCCGGATTCTGTAACCAGCATCGAAGGGTACGCATTTGCAAATAATCCTCAAGTAGTGAAGGGATATAGAGCCGCAGGAACAGAAGGGATGGATACTATCCCAGCAAATGCTAATATTGTAGTCAGAAATGCTACATCGACAATTCTTCTAACTTGAACTGTAATAGATAAACTAGGAGATCCTACTAAAGTGCTGCTCCAAGGACAAACAGAGTCTTGAGTTCTTTTGACAGGAACCTTGATAGATGGGACTAGCTACACTATCCCTGTAGGTGCAGACGGAAGCTTCAGCATGGAATTAGCAAAGACAGAGGTGACGGATACGATACGTCTTGTTGCTGATAGCGAAGAAAAATGGCGATCGGATACTCTCATCTTGACGATTTCCGCACTACCAAGAGATCCAAACAATCAGGAGATACCATCAGCTTGTTTTATGACTAGTATTTCTAATGAAGAGATTACTATTACTAGCTATGGTATAGGAATGTATCCAGAGTGTAATGGTAGTAGTACGGAAATCGTGATTCCTGGACTTATAGCAGGAAAATCTGTAACGAGCATCGGGCAGTATGCATTTGCAGGTAGGCAACTGACCTCAGTAATACTCCCAAACTCAGTGACCAGTATCGGAAACTGAGCATTTACTTCCAACAAATTGACCTCGATAACATTAGGGACTTGAGTAACGAGCATCTGAGAGGGTGCATTTCAGTTCAACCAGCTGATTTCAGTAAACATCCCGGATTCTGTAACGAGCATCGGAGCAAGAGCATTTTCCCACAATCAGCTAATTTCAGCGACCATCCCGAGTTGAAGCATCGGAGAGATGGCATTTGCTTACAACCAACTGACCTTAGTAATACTGGGAACGGGAGTAAGCAGCATCTGACAGTATGCATTTCAAAGCAATGACCAACTGACCTCGATAACCATTCCGAACTGAAACATCCAAGACCATGCATTTGATAGAAACAAACTGACCTCACTAACCTTAGGAACGGGAGTAACCAGCATCTGAGATTATGCATTTTATAATAATCAACTGACCTCAGTAACAATCCCGGCTTGAAGCATTGGAGAGCAAGCATTTTCTAGCAATCAGCTAATTTCAGCGACAATTCTGAATTGAAGCATCTGAAGAATGGCATTTTATGGAAATCAACTGACCTCGGTAACGCTAGGAACTGGAGTAACGAGCATCTGAGACTATGCATTTAGGGCCAACCAACTGAGGTCAGTGACCATCCCGGATTCAGTAACCAGCATTGGAATGTATGCATTTGCAAATAATCCTCAAGTAGTGAAGGGATATAGAGCCGCAGGAACAGCAGGGATTACTGTAGCAGCAAATGCTAATATCTTGGTAAGAGACTGGACGTTCACGTTAATGACCTCCCTTTCTGGAGAAGTAGTGGACAAACCAGGAGATCCCACGAAAGTACTTCTCCAAGGACAAACAGAAAGTTGATCTCAATTAACCGGAACTCTACTAGATGGGACTAGCTACACTATCCCTGTAGATGCGGAAGGAAGTTTTAGTTTTGAACTAGCAAAGACAGAACTCACCGACAAAATTACTCTTGTTGCAGATAGCGGTATCGTAGGGAAACGATGATCCGATCCTCTCGTACTGACTATTCCATCTCTCGCAAAAGATCCAGATAATCGGGAGATACCAGTAGCTTGTTTTGCGACGAATCTCCCTGCTGAGAAAATTACTATTACGGATTATAAAAGAGAAACATATCCAGAATGTATTACAGAAGTAGTGATTCCTGAATTTATAGCAGGAAATCCTGTAACCAGCATCTGAGAGGGTGCATTTTCATCAAATCAATTGACATCAGTGGAAATCCCAGATTCAGTGATCAGCATCTGAGAGGGTGCATTTTTCAGCAATCAACTAACCTCGCTAACAATCCCGAATTCAGTGACCTGGATCTGAGATTATGCATTTTATAATAATCAACTGACCTCAGTAACAATCCCGAATTCTATAATCAGTATCGGGGATTCTGCATTTTATTACAATCAACTAACCTCGCTAACAATCCCGAATTCAGTGACCTGGATCTGAGAATATGCATTTTATAATAATCAACTGACCTCAGTAACAATCCCGAATTCTATAATCAGCATCGGAAATGCAACATTTGCAAACAACCAACTGACCTCAGTGACGATTCCTAATTCCGTAACGAGTATCGGGAATTCTGCATTTTATTACAATCAATTGACCTCAGTGACAATTCCCAATTCGGTAACAAGTATCGGGAATTCTGCATTTCAATCCAATCAACTAACCTCGCTAATGATCCCGAATTGAAGTATCTGAGAGAGGGCATTTGCTTACAATCAGTTAACTGCAGTAACGTTAGGAACCGGAGTAACTAATATTTGAGCACGAGCATTTGACGGAAATCCCCAAAGAGTAAAAAATCCCCCAAGAGTAAAAGGATATAGAGAAAATGGGCAGGTGGGGATCGTAATAAGTACTAGCGCTAACATCGTAGTGAGAAATTGGACAGTAACCACTCCTCTCACAGGACAAGTAGTAGACAAACCTCAGGATCCTGTTATAGCTATCATCCAAGGAGAAACGGAAAGCTGAGCTCAATTGACAGGAACTTTGGCAGATAATATTAGCTACAATATTCCTGTAGACGAAGAAGGAAAATTTATTCTTGAATTAGAAAAAAAAGAAGCTCCTCAAGTGATTACTCTTATTGCAAATAGTGGGTGAGAAAAATGGCGATCCGACCCTCTTACTTTAACGGTTCCCGCCCTAGAATCAACAAGTGATCCTGAAGAAAGTGAATCAAAAAAACGAAGTGGATGAGGAGCAACCTTAGTAAAGAAGAATCCTTGTACAGAAGAAAACTGTGACAATATCCCGTCATCTTGAGCGGACGCGAAAGATCCAGAAACTACGTTAGTAGAAGATGATATCACCAGCTCTCCTTCAGAGGGAGGAATGCAAGGACTTTATACTCGAGCATTTGAAAAAGGATTAACCACGATGTCAAGCTTTGAAGAAGCAAGATTTAGTGATGTAATTACGAGAGCAGAATTTGCAAAAGTCATCTCTATCTACGCTACCAAATACTTGGAGCAGATCCCCGATGCCTCAAAGACAGCTTGTGCTGAATACAAAGACCTCGATACTACCAATGCTGAACTTGCAGGCTATGTGATCCAGTCTTGTGAATTAGGGCTCATGGGATATTGGTCAAACGGAGTAGTAACAAAAGAATACTTCTCACCAAATGGAGTAGTAACGAGAGCAGAAGCAGCAACCATCCTTTCCAGACTGCTTCGAGGAAACACCTATACTGCAGATGCTGAAGAAAATTGGTATCAGGGACATCTTTCAGCACTACAAAGTGAGCAGATTATCCAAACAAATATCGCACCAAGCACCCCAGAACTGAGAGGGAATATTTATCTTATGTTGAAGAGAATATAAAAAAAGTACAAAAAAGGGTTCCAGGAATCTCATTCACTACTGAATGGGATTTTTTGTATTCTTTTTCACTTTAGTCAAGTGAAACCATCTAGAAAAGGACCCCTGGTGTTGCAAAAAACAAAACTACTGAGTACAATAGGATAAGAGATTTTATCTTAATCTATAGATATGGAGTTTAATAAAAAACAAGCATTGATAAAAATCTTAGGACAATTAGTAGGATATTGGAGCCTTGCTGAAGGGTTTCTCTTACTACTAAAAGAAGTAGAAGATGAAAGGCTAGCCGATGAATTGCTGGATATGATTTATGAACAAGTAAAAAAAATTGAAGATAAAGAAAAACAACATAAACTTCGTGAACAAATCAAAATGCTAAAACAACACAACAAGATCATGGAGGCGGATAGAAAAACTGCAGATGAATTACTTGACTCTTTACTTGATATCTTAGACGAGTAATGAAGACTATAGATAAAGCAAATCATATTGAGACCACGAAAGAAAATAGCGATATCGGCAAGATAAATCGTATCCAGGATTTTCTGGAAACAGAGCAGTATAAAAAAGATTTATGAAAATTGATGAATAAAGTAATTGCATCAAATAATGAGAAAGTGGCACTAAACAAAGAAAACTATCCTTCATCAGAATATATACAGCAAGCAAAGATATATTTCAACAACCACCTTGGAGAGTTAGCAAACAAAATAAAATGAGGAGAAATAATTTCAGAAGATCAAAAACAAATAGCTACGATAGTATACGATTCTTCTTTTTCTAAGACAGATCCAGATAAACCTAATTTTGAGCAATTTATCCTTAATAGGGCTGATACCTCAGATCAAAACAAAAAACCTCCCTTCAATTTTAGGGGAACGACTTTTAGGTCGGCATCCTAAAAATGCTAGGGAACTTAACCATATTTCATAGAGCGATCATAAGCTCTTTTTTTTGTCTTTAAATTAATTAGACTCCTAGCAATCAGAATTTTCCTTACATCTCAGCATCATCGTATGATTATCTACCTAGAAACCAGAGCAAAGAACTACACTCTTACCCAGGATATCCTTCGTCAATTCCCTCAGAGTGAGGTGATAGAGATGCAGCATTATAAAAATCTCTTTGATAAAACGATTGGCGACTATCCTCTCGCTCCCTGCCTCATTTTAGCAGAGCAAAGTCCTATCCCCATTCTCGAGACACCTCCAAAGTATGGCTTCCCGGGAAGATCATTTTTCTTCAAACCAAGTATTAACTGTATCTTTGACTGCAGCTACTGTTATCTCAAGGGAACCTTCAAAAATAGTTTCCCCGTAATCTTCGTTAATTATGAAGTAATGCAGGAGCAAATAGATCAAAAAATCGGACTCCTGAGGACCGAGGGATATGAAGGACAAATTACCTTTTATGCAAGTAATTATTCAGATGTGTTAGCAATAGATCATTGGACCCATTTCAATCAGTCCTTTTTTCCCTTCTTCGAAAAACAAGAACATGTTCTCCTCGAAACCAGAACAAAGTCTGCAAATATCTCTTCTCTTCTCCAGTATGCAAAAGAACATCCGGTTCCCAAGAATATTGAGATCGCTTTTTCACTGAGTCCCCAATCAATCACAACACTTTATGAAAAAGGGACCGCTTCTCTTTCCCAAAAACTCAAAGCAATCCAGACCTTACTTACGCTTGGCTACAGAGTAGGACTCAGATTTCTTCCTCTTCTTCCTGTGGAAAACTATCAAGAAAGATACGCAGAGCTCATGCAGCAGATAAAAGCACAGATTGATATTACAAAAATCTCCTCAATCTTTATAGCTCCTCTGATTTACAATACCTCAGACTATCTTGCATTGCAAAAAAAGTCTGATCTTCCCTTCCTCTCCTTTCTTCATCAGCAAGAGCAGGGACTTATGAAAATGCAGCAGAAATATTATGATATCTTTGAAGCATTGTTCACTAACGCCTTCCCAGATCATCAGATCCTGCGAGATTATCAGTAGTATTCTAAAAGCTAAAAAAACTCTCCGTAAAGAGAGTCTTGTTGATGTATTTCTCAAATCTGGAGCGAAACCTAGCAAACTTATCATCACCCGTTCAGAGTTGAGTGTATTCTTCATCAGGCTCACTAATTCCTCTTCGTCAATAGCTTATTTTCCTTTCTTAAAAAAATACACGGCAAAATATCTCTTTCTCTTGTAATACAGCTGCTTATAGGTATTTGTTGAATATTTTGGTATTTTTATTTTTTATCTATGTTTCATGAAAAAGTATTGGTTTTTTGGTGTTCTCACCCTAGTTCTGGGGATAGGAGGGATCCCTGCACAGGCAGAAGCAGGACTAACAGTCACAGGAGAC